>JBGCEN010000193.1:0-8363 GCA_045106435.1 Rhodothermales bacterium | reverse complement strand
GCCCCATAACAACCAAAGTCAGTAAGCGCTCCGCCTCCGTTTAACACAGGATCAACCAGCCAATCCAGAAACTCTTTCGACACACCAATTTCCTTGGGGCCAAAGTGGCCATCATGCACCACAATTTTTCTTAATGTGCCCAGTTGGCCAGATGCAGACAGGTTATAAGCGTGGGTGTTTGTTGGGTACCAGGTGGTTTCATAATTCACCATCACATGGATCCCGCTTTTCTCAGCAGCTTTCTGAATGGCTTCGGCATGCTCCATATTGACAGCCAGTGGTTTCTCCATCATGACATGGACACCCAGGTCGGCGCTTTGCTCTACGATGCTTTTATGGTCAAATGTATTGGTAAATAACGTGATTGCTTCCGGCTTTGCTTCACTAAACAGTTTATCCAGATCATCAAAGCGAAGCGCCTTTGGTACGTTGTATTGATCTCCGTACTCTGCAAGCAAAATCCGGTCTTGATCATAAACACCAACAACTTCTATATCAGACCTGGACATGGCATCTCGCAAAAAACCGTGCACATGGCCATGCACAAGCCCTACAACTGCAATTTTCAACGGGGTTTTATCCGGTGTTTTGTCCATTGATTGGGCAGATAATTTTGAAGGAAAAATAATTGAAATAAATATGAGTAGTAGCCAACTTTTAAGTACGAAACCACGTACGAAAAGCGTTACATAATCAGGCTTAAGATTCATAAGACGAATTATTCTGTAGCTGGAGACACAAACGGTTTTTTTGAAGATACTTGCAAGTTACTGGATTCATAGCAAATGATTCCATTTATTTGCAGCTTGCATTCATAACACAGAGCTGTATATATCTATGGCGATGTGCGGACTCTTTTTCTTTTGCGTGCACGGATACATTTTCTCTTTTGCGGTGTCTCTTCTTTTGAGCTGATTTGTATATAATCACCATTTTACTGGCTGCTTAACCTATTTAAAACAGACCCTTTGCCATGAAAAAATCGTGGATGATCAGTGGCGTTGCTGCTCTTGTTCTTTTATTTGCTGCTTCTTTTCTTTTTGAAGACGCTGCAACCGAATCTACCAGTCTCAAAGTTCAGCCAGAGATAGGCCCTTTTAAAGTGAGCGTAACTGCAACGGGCGAATTACAGGCAAAGAACTCTGTAATGATTTACGGCCCCAGCAGTGCCAGGCAAGCACAAATCTATAACATGAAAATCCTTCAGCTTATTCCAGAAGGCAAGGTGGTTAAAAAGGGAGAATTTGTTGCAGAACTGGATAAATCTGAGCTTAATAGTAAAATACAGACGGCACAAATTGATCTTCAAAAAGCGCAATCACAATATACACAGACTGCTTTAGACACATCGTTGACACTGAGCAAGGCACGCGATGAACTGATCAACATGAAGTATTCGATGGAGGAAGCACAGCTTCGCAAAGAGCAAGCCGCGTATGAACCGCCTACTGTTCAACGGCAGGAAGAGATCAACTACGAAAAAGCAGAGCGCACCTTTAATCAAGCTTCCAAAAACTACTTTACACAGGAGAATCAGGCTAAAGCAAAAATGCAGGAAGTGCAAGCTGAAAGATCAAAAAACCAAAATGCTTTTGATGACCTGATGAAAGTATCAAACCAGTTCACAATTCTTGCCCCGGAAAACGGCATGCTCATCTACAGAAGAGATTGGAGAGGCAATAAAACGACCGTTGGTGGCACGGTAAGCGCATGGGACCCCGTTGTGGCTACACTCCCGGATCTCTCCGTCATGGAATCTATAACGTATGTGAATGAGGTAGATATCCAGAAGGTAGCTAACGGTCAGGAAGTAACCATTGGCCTCGACGCCGATTCAGACAAGTCATTAACGGGCATCGTGACGAGCGTTGCAAATATTGGCGAACAGCGACCAAATTCTGATGCGAAGGTGTTTCTGGTCTCAATTCAAGTCAACGAATCAGATAGCACCTTACGGCCGTCTATGACCACCAGTAATACCATCATAGTTGCTGAGATGGAAGACGTTATGTATTTGCCGCTTGAGTCTGTACATAATTCTGATTCATTGACGTATGTATTCACAGAAGAAAAGGGCCGGCTTGTAAAAAAAGAGGTCAGTCTTGGACTACTGAATGAAAATCAGGTGATCATAGAGTCAGGCCTAAGCACAGAAGACTGGGTTTATCTGTCCATGCCAGATGATACGGAAGACTTGCCGTTGATTTCCCTGAGTAGCGACATGGACAAGGCTATTGCTGAAGAACGCGACTAACCCGCTGGAAGGCGCAAAAAAGGCAAAAGGCAAAAGGCAAAAGGCAAAAGGCAAAAGGCAAAAAAATATAACTTCAATTGATTAGCATCTGCATGGGTTTAGTGTAAATCTTTTGCCTGGGTGCGTGAAAACATTTTCCCTCACATGTTAGAAAAACTTGCGTATAACTTCTTTATCGCTGTTGAGTCGATCACTTTTAATAAGTTACGCGCCCTTCTTACATCTCTCGGCATCATCTTCGGTGTTGCCTCTGTGATTTCAATGCTGGCGATTGGCACAGGGGCACAGGAAGAAATTCTGGGCCAGATCAAGCTGCTTGGAGCCAACAATATTATAATACAGCCTATTCAGTTTCAGGAAGAAGGTGCTGTAGATGAAGAGGCCAGTAATCTCGATGAGAAGAATCCGTTTTCGCCAGGATTGACGATTGCGGATGCAGAGAGTATTGCCAAACTTATTCCTGGCGTTCAAAGCGTTAGCCCTGAGGTGATTAACGAAACAACAGCACTTCGCGCCGGCTTGCGCAGAAGCACAAAACTCGTCGGTGTAGGACAGGCGTATTTTGAAAATTCAGGCTTTGAACTATCAGAAGGAAGCTATTTTTCCGAGGAGCATTTTGCCACCTCAGCACCTGTTGCCATCATTGGGCAAGATGTAAAAACCAAGTTCTTCACGAAGGAAAAAGCCATTGGTAATAAAATCAAATGCGGCCGGCTATGGCTCACCGTAATTGGCGTCCTTGAAGACCGTAACATTGCCGTTGAGAATATCGAACGGCTAGGCATTCGCAACTACGATCTCGACATCTATACACCAATTTCCACGCAGTTTATTCGGTACGAAAACCGTGCATTACTAACAGAACAAGATATTCAGGAAGGAAACTCAGATCGCCGGCGAGGGAATGAATCTTCTACATCGCACCATCAACTCGACAGGTTGGTTGTACGTGTAGAGGAATCGGAGTTCGTAAAACCAGTAGCCGATGTGGTGAGCCGCATGTTAGAGCGCCGGCATTATGGTGTTGTAGATTATGAGGTAATTATTCCTGAAGTCCTCCTTCAACAAGAACGGCAAACGCAAGACCTGTTCAATATTGTTCTGGCGGCTATCGCATCGATCTCTCTGATTGTAGGCGGTATTGGCATCATGAACATCATGCTTGCATCCGTTATGGAGCGGATTCGCGAAATTGGCGTGAGACGCGCCGTTGGAGCTACAAAGCAGGATATCAGCTACCAGTTTGTGATAGAAGCCATGACACTAAGTTTCACAGGAGGCATTCTGGGAATCCTTCTCGGTATAGGATTCAGCTTGATCATCCAGGAAAGTACTGGAATTAACACCATCGTTTCTTTCGGCTCTGTTGCCCTCTCCTTTCTTGTATCTGTTTCTATTGGTTTGATTTTTGGCATATTGCCCGCCAAACGTGCCTCTGAGAAAAATCCTGTAGAAGCACTCAGGCATGAATAAGCGGGTTATAAACCTTTTTTAAAATCGCAGACGCAAACAAACGCTTCGCTGAAATTTTGACTCCCCGGCCCATAGGACCTATGATTTCCAGACTCTTTTTTGCCTTCTTATTAACGCTACTATTTTTCACGCCGGCAGCGGGTCAGGATGCGGTCCAACTCACCCTGGAAGACGCTATTCTACGGGCTTCAGAAAAAGGCCCAACTGCCCGGATGGCAAAGCTAGACCATGAAGAAGCCCATTGGACTTACAAGGCATTCCAGGCCGGCTACAAACCTTCCCTCAGCCTTTTTGCCAATGCTCCGGGGTTCTTGAGGTCTCTGAACAGCGTTGAACAGGATGACGGGTCGCTAAAGTTTGTGTCTCAACGACGCACCTTCTCCTCTGTTAACATGTCTATTCAGCAGCCCATTTCATTGACGGGAGGTACCTTTTCTGTTTCATCAGGGCTTTCAAGAATTTTGCAGTCGGGCGATCCTGGTTTTACACAATGGCAATCCTCTCCTCTTTTGTTATCGTTGAATCAGCCGTTATTTCAGTTCAATGCGATGAAATGGGATCGCCGTGTTACACCTATTCAATATGAAGCAGACACCCGCGCGTATGTAGAAGAACTGGCTGAGCTTTCGACTGACATAAGCAATCTGTTTTTCGCTGTATATGATGCAAAGCAAAGTATTGATATCGAGTCATTCAATGTGGCGGTAAACGATACAATTTTCACGCTTGCGCAAGGCCGTTATGATATTGGCATCATAGCAGAAAACGAATTATTGCAAACTGAACTCCAATTAATCAATGCACGTACGTCTCTTGCCAATGCGCAGATAAATCACATGCGTGCATTGCAAGACCTGAAGATTGCACTGGGTTTATCTTATGATACAGACCTACAGGTAATCCCGCCATTTGAGATTCCATCGTTTGATATCGATCCAGAACGCGCCATTCAATATGCGCGTACCAACAGGCCTGATTACCTTAATCTTGTTATTAACTCCCTGTTAGCCGAAAGAAACGTTGAGCAGTCTCGAAAAAGCCAGTTTGGCATCAATATGTCGGCGAGCTATGGGCTCAATCAGAGCAGCGATGATTTTGACAATATCTACGTTGACCCCTTGAACAGGCAACAATTTGGTATCTCTTTTCAGGTGCCTATTTTCCAATGGGGTCGTAACCGATCGCAATTGAAGGCTGCAATTGCTAACAAAAAACGGACAGAAGAAAACCGCGCGTTGCGAGAAGAAGAATTGGATCAGGTGGTTTACTTTCAGGTGCTGCAGTTAGAGTTACTGGAGCAGCAAGTGCGCGTTGCAGCTCAGGCGGATACCATCGCAGCACGGCGCTTTGAAGTGGCGCGCAATCGTTACCTGGTTGGCAACATCGATATTACTGATCTTTTCAATGCGCAGAATGCAAAAGATTCGGCAAACCGATCTTTCATCAATACGCTCAGACAATACTGGACTGCGTATTACGATGTACGCCGGCTAACGCTGTATGACTTTGAAAAAGAAGAACCCCTGGGTATGTAAAGAGAGCATTGCACCCTATTGCTTTGTTGCATGCCTTCGTACTTTTCGCGCTGGATGTTATTTCAGGTCCCAGGCTTCTGCCAATGCACGAAATTCTGCTCTTCCACTGTGAATACTATTAAACACACTCGTGGAGGTTTCTCCAAAAAGCACTTCTACCACTTCAGCTGAAGCTAATTCAGCAAACACGCTGGGCAATATGGACACCCGCGTAAATTCTCCACGGGGGACCCGAAAGAAACCCTGTTCTACAGGACGGTCTGAATCCTGCCAACTATGCTCTTTACCGTCTATGATTATTTTGAGTCCACGATAATCCAGGTTGAGCTCTTTACTGGTATCGTTGAAGAAAACCAGTGAAACCTCATCAGGCGTACACGATTCACCAGTACACGCCGCCTGAGCTTGCCACATGATCCGTTGGTTGGCAGAAAGCCCGCCACTCATGGATCGAAACCCCATCACATTTCGATTTGAAGCAAAATTAGATTGGTCTGAAGAGGAATCATACTTTACGGTATACGGCTCCGAAGTGGCACAACCATATAGTATCATTAACCCTAAAACAAACAACGATATACGGGATGAATTCATAGCCTTATCTTTTAAAAAGAAATGTGTCCACCTGGCTTTCAACACTTGCACAAAGCAAGCATCTGCATGCTACGGATACTTATTCTTTGAGACACCACTTTAAGATAGGCTTTTAAATAGAATCTTTCATCAGATTCATCCGCTCCCAGTCACGCAGCAATTTGTTGGACAGCACGTTGCGCACAAGCTTTTTCCAACTCGAATAGGTTTCCAGCCATGCAGTTTTGTGCTTGGGCAGAATCATCAAATTATCTCTGGCAAAAGTCTTTGCAGACTCATCTTCGTCGTCATCATTTAAGACGCGGAGAAAGAGGTCCATTGGAAAATTCCACGACAAAGGATTGCCACGGTCTTCCATCAAATAATCAATAAAGGTGCGTGCAATGAGTACCTGGCCGACAATGAGATCAGGCTTTGTCTCTTCCTGGAGCCAGATTTGAAAGTCACTAATGGCCTCTCCTTCTTTAGGCTTATAATCCATATACGGAAGGCGCGTAAGCACTAGAATTGCAATTTCTTCCTGATGGTCTTCATTGATAAGATTAAACCATTCAAGGAGTGCTTCACTTGGATCTACCATGTTCTCTACTATTTATTTTTCAGTTTAAAATCTTCAGTTCTCAGTCATCAGTTTTTCTTCTTCCAGAGGTAAACTGACCTTAAAGAAATGCTGCCCTTTTTACGACAGCTTGGTAAAAGTTAATGTGTAAGAGTTTAACATCATACACCTTAACGGGAAACTAACGGATAAAGTGAATATTATGCGTCACAACCCCTAACAATTGGAAATCCATCTCCTCTGTGATATCAATTACAGGATATTCAGGATTGGCGGGACAGAGACGCACGTTGTCCCTTCTGAACTCCAATCGCTTCACCGTTAGTTCGCCCTGCAAGGATGCGACGATGATGTCGTTGTTTCGATAGTCCAGCGACTTATCTACAACCAGCATATCTCCGTCTCGAATCCCTTCATCGATCATGGAATATCCTTGTACCCTCACCAGAAACGACGCCGGCGGATGTCGTACAAGATCATTCAAGCTGATCGCCCTATCCACATGATTATCAGCAACGGCCGGGTAGCCGGCAGATACGCCGCTTGAAAATAAAGGCATTGTTACGTCATCAGACATAGACAACGCGTAACAATTTGCAGCAAAAGGGACCAGGTCTTTTTCCAAAACCGGGACCTTTCCCCCAACAATTACTTTTTTCTTTAAATCTGGCATTTCATAAACTGTTAGAACCCGCAAAACGCGCTATCCTGAAAGATGGCCCGCAAGAGATGGTCTGTAAAAGACAATCTTGGCATCCAGGAAATAAACTGGTACTATAAAAACGTATTTCACAGAGAAAACGTCATTTTCAAATGACATATATTACACATGTGTTTAAACATAGTTTCTACAGACGAATTTCTCAAGGGCACCGCTACATTTTTTTACCAGCACATCATCGATTGGTCGCTGACTGCCTTTCTCATCATTACATGCTCGTCCTGCGCATCGAATAATGTAACCGACGCTGGTCAATTGCCACAGTTGGTACAACCTGGTCCGATTGAAGCCACCACCTTATCGCCTGTTGATGCAGTGGTACTATTTGACGGCAGCGACTTGTCTGCATGGCAAAAACACAATGGCAGCAATGCAAAATGGCACGTTAAGGATGGGTACATGCAAGTCAGGTTATTTACCGGCTCCATCATTAGCCGCGATTCTTTTGGAGATGTACAGCTTCACGTAGAATGGGCAACACCGCAGAGGCCGATAGGTCGTGGACAGCACCGCGGGAATAGCGGCATCAAACTGATGGGCCGTTATGAGATACAGATATTAGATTCATACGAAAACGAGACCAATCCTGCTGGGCAGGCTGGCGCAGTCTATAGCCAGCATCCACCGCTCGTGAATGCTTCGCGACCTGCAGGGGCATGGCAATCATACGACATCATATTCACACGGCCACGATTTGGTGAGGATGACGCGTTATTAAAGCCGGCCTATGTAACCGTATTTCACAATGGCATTCTCATTCACGACCACGTTGAAATACAGGGGCCGACCAAAGGAACCCGTTCCTATGACCTCCACCCTGACCGCCTACCTATTGAGCTTCAGAATCACAGATCTAAAGGCCGCTTTCGCAATATATGGGTGAGAGATTTGGAGCAAATAGAAGACTCCAAATAAAAATTGCGATAAATGCATTTTGTAAGCCACGCTAAAAAAGAGGAACAATTGATTGCCGAATATCGATCAGGGATTTTTGATTGTTGAACTGTTTTTAGCAAAAAATACTTCAGAATTAGTTATTCCTTGATCGATATTCGGCAATCAACAGAACAGGGTTCTTGCCATCAATCACTCAAAACCTACTCCCACCCAACCCATCCCGGTCCGCGGACTACTCGCCCCGGCATCGCGCCTGTGTGTTCACCTTTACTGAGTACTTGCACGCCATTTACAAAGACTTCAGATACCCCTGTGGCGTATTGATGGGGG
>JBGCEN010000192.1:0-14396 GCA_045106435.1 Rhodothermales bacterium | reverse complement strand
CTAAACGCTTCGATAAAAGCCCCCGCACAACGCCACGCATTTGATGGGATATCCCCGCGCACTTCTTTGCTGATTTGTCTAGGTCTAAGGCGAGACCTGTTAATTGTTTATAATCAGCACTATTTAAATGCAATTGCCCTGTTAAAAACCCTTCAAAATTGGACATTCCTTGATCGGTGTTCGATATTCGAGACTTTGTCCAAAAGGACAAAGTCGAGCTTACAGTCCCATTTGGATTAAATAAGCGATGGATTAAGGTTTAGTCTGCTAAAGGGCCAAAACTGCCTGTTTTCTGGCTAAAAATGACCATTTGATCATTGGCCGGCTATATACCTATCTGGGGACGTAATAAAAAATTACACGTAGCGGTTCGAAGGATGATAAGCCTGTAGCAAAAGGATCATCCACAGTAGCTGATATAGATTGTGTAAAGAGACCGTGTTGGTTTTATCATGGGAGTCCCATCCACATCTTCCGATGTTGTACCACCAAAAGTGCTCCCGCTCATGAAGCTGCTAAAAATCAACAACCAATTTATCAACATCGACTTGTTAGAGTCTGTTGTTATAGAAAAAGAAGTGGTTACCATCAGTGTAGCCGGCGAAAGTTACTTGTTTGCCGGAGATGAAGCTGATGTCCTTAAGACGTGGTTTAATCAATATGCATTCGACTTAATGGGGCAAAATGCGCTATCCATGAATCGAGTAGAAAAAGAACAACCATCCATTGATGCGTTGCATTCTCAAGTTAGAGCACTTGGCTTATTTCGTAAACCATTTGTGGTTGAATAATAGGCTTTTTAAGCTTTATTAGATCGAAACACATAAAAACACATACCGATATACTGCCTTTTACCCATTTTAGGCGATAAGACTTTTGGGTGGTTTTACTAGTGCCGGATGCGCCAAAGGTACATTATTCATGCTTTGAGAATAGTGTATTATTTGCGTGGACCCAAGAAAATATGATTCTCTTGATTGGTGAGTCAGGTCCATACCTTTCCTGTGTGCGTGTGATCCAGAAGCTGCATCAGTTGGCCCACTGATGAAATGGGAAGGTTATTTGCCACATCTAAACTGGATACATTTCCAGTAAAAAAACAACCTATTGAGGCAGTACAATGTTAGACAATACATCTCAAGAACAAAGCGCAAAATCGGTTTCTCGTCGTTCTATTTTGAAAAAAGCCGGTTGGGCCCTTCCTGTTATTGCAGCTACACCATTACTGAATACCGCGTCTGCAATGAGTGCGGTTAACTGCGCCGGCTTGCAAGACAAGCTGTCAAAGCATGTTAACAACGGTGATTATGAAGCTGCAAACGATATCCTGGTCAAAATCATTGACAATGGATGTACGCTCTAAGTGTATATCCTGAAGGATAAGGAAGAGACACGAGCTACTTATTAGTATCAGACATCGTCTCATACAGGTCACATAGCTTGATGTGCTTTAGATATTCCAAAAGGTCGGATTTTCGAATCCGGCCTCTTTTTTTGCTGAAAATTTTGCCAACACATGGGTGCTCATCAACAGTAAATCTGCTTGGGAGAAAATGAGGAAACAGCTTGTACGTATTTGTCCCTCAATGTCAGGAATTGAGTAATTACCTTTAATTAGCTACCTTTTTTAATAGGTTAACAAATAAAGAGGTTTTTATCTATGAATCTGACCCTCGTAGCTCGCATTGTGCTTGGTCTTATTTTTACTGTTTTTGGCCTGAATGGCTTTTTCGGATTTCTCCCTAATCCCGAACTACCAGATGGTGCTGGGGCATTTATTGGGGCATTGCTGGGAAGTGGCTACTTTTTCCCTTTCCTGAAATTGACAGAAACAGTTTGTGGCATTTTGCTCTTAACGAATAAAATGGTCCCCCTCGCACTCACGGTTTTGGCACCGGTCGTGTTGAATATCATTCTGTTCCACATTTTTCTGGCTTCAGCATTCGAAGCGATAGTTGTACCTATTTTGTGTGTTGTACTGCTAGTATACCTGGCCTATAGCTACCGCAGCTACTTCAGTGGCGTACTTACAGTAAATGCGACTGCTGATGCCACCAGCGAAAAAGTAGCAGCGTAACACCTGTTTCTAATCCACCGCAGGACCAAAATCAGTATAATTGCAAATTTTTAGCCGAGCTATTTATTAATGGCTCGGCTTTTCTTTTCTTATAGTACCGCCAAGCCCCTGAATTCAAGCTCCATGTTAGCGTGAAAAAAATCCTGCCCTTTGTTTTTATGTTTGGCATTCTTGCCTGGATATATCCGTTTCCTAATACGAATATTCTTGTTTTTACCGCGTCTTCCGGTTTCCAGCACAGTTCCACTGCAGTTGGGGTTGAAGCCCTGAAGGAATTAGGGGAAAAGTATGGCTATGATGTAGTCGCTACAGATGATCCAAAATCACTTGAGGAAGAGACGCTCAAGAATTACAATGCGGTGGTTTTTCTAAACACATCAGGCGGACTCTTGAATGTGGAACAGGAAACGGACCTGCAGCGCTTCATCCAGGCGGGGGGAGGCTTTGTAGGTATTCACTCGGCGATTAATACCGAATCTGAATGGGCCTGGTATGATGAAATGATCGGTGCGCGTTACGCCGGCCACCCAACCGTGCCATCCAATGTGCAGCCGGCAAAGCTCTATGTGGTGAATGAAAAACACCCCAGTACCCGGCATTTACCTGAAGTATGGGAGCATAGCGACGAATGGCTCAATTTTTCAGATATAGCAGAAGATACCAATATACTGCTCGCCGTAGACGAACTATCGTACAACGGCGGTACCAATGGCGTGAATCACCCCGTTGCGTGGTATCGTACTTTTGAAGGAGGGAAGGTGTTTTACACTGCCGCAGGGCATACGGAAGAAACCTTTGCAGACGAAAAATTTCTCAATCATCTGGCCGGCGGTATCCAGTATGTAATAGGATTACGGACGCCGCTTGATTATCAAAAAGTCGTAGCCGAACGTTCGCCAGACGAAAGCCGCTTTAATAAAATCGAATTGACTGCCGGCCTGGATGAGCCGACAGAATTTGAAATTCTTGATGATGGCCGCATTCTCTTCATTCAGAGAAAAGGAGACGTGCGTTTGCTGGACCCAGCCGATGGCGCAATCAAAGAGATTGCAAAAATAGATGTACATACCAAGTTTGAAGATGGTTTGATGGGCCTCGCGCTTGATCCTGGTTTTGTAGATAACAATTGGATCTATTTGTATTACTCGCTTCCGGGCGACCAGGCGGTGCAGCATCTATCCCGCTTTGTGTTCAAGGATGATGTGCTGGATATGGAGAGCGAGAAGTTAATGCTTGTCGTGAACACGCAGCGAGACGAATGCTGCCATACGGGTGGTTCTATTGAATTTGGACCCGACGGGAATCTCTTTTTATCTACGGGAGACAATACCAACCCTTTTGCTTCAGATGGTTACGGGCCTATTGATGAACAAGCCGGACGATCTCCGTGGGATGCGCAGGGTAGCTCTGGAAACTCCAATGACTTGCGTGGAAAAATTCTGCGTATACGTCCAGAGGCTGATGGCTCATATTCGATTCCTGAGGGCAACTTGTTTTCTCCGGATGAACCGCTCGCAAGGCCGGAAATCTATGTAATGGGTAACAGAAATCCGTACCGAATCTCCATCGACCAAAAAACTGGATTCTTATACTGGGGAGAAGTAGGCCCCGATGCCAGTGAGAACAGCCCAACGCGTGGACCTCGCGGGCATGATGAAGTAAATCAGGCAAGGGAAGCCGGCTTTTTTGGATGGCCTTATTTTGTAGGAGATAACAAACCGTACGTCGATTACGATTTTGCTACAAAAGAATCAGGGGCCCTGTTTGATGTGGATGCTCCCCGAAACGAATCGCCAAACAATACAGGATTGAAAGTGCTGCCGCCGGCGCAGAAAGCATTTATCTGGTACCCTTACGCTGATTCTCCTGAATTCCCCATCGTGAAAAGTGGCGGGCGAAATGCAATGGCCGGCCCTGTGTTTCATGCGGATGCTTTCGAGAAAGTGAAAGCCTCGTTTCCTGATTATTTTGATGGCAAGCTGTTCATCTACGATTGGATCAGGGGATGGATACTGGTGGTTTCCATGGACGAAAATGGTGACCTGGAGAAAATCGAACCTTTCATGCCATCAGCAGACTTTGCCAATCCTATCGACATGATGTTCGATAAAAATGGTAGGTTGTACGTGATGGAATATGGCCGGGGATGGTTTTCTCAAAATCCTGATGCACGGATTTCCCGTATTGAATACAACCCAGGCAACAGGACACCGGTAGCAGACCTTGTTGCAGACCAGCTGACGGGTGCAGCGCCATTAACGGTTAATTTCTCAGCTGAAGCATCAAAAGATTATGATGAAGATGAGCTTACCTATCGCTGGCGATTTGGCGGGCAACCTGATGCGCAGGAAGGTCCTGTAGCAAGTTTTACATTTGATACACCTGGCGTTTATAAAGCTGTGGTACAGGTACTCGATCCAGCCGGCGCCAAAGGAACACAACGGGTTCAAATCAAAGTGGGAAATGCGCCGCCGGAAGTTGACCTGGCCATTGAAGGAAACAGAACGTTCTTTTGGGATAGTACCGCGCTGGATTATCATGTAACGGTAATTGATGTGGAGGATGGGTCGCTTGAAAAAGGCATTGCGCGGGGAGATGTGTTTGTGAAAATGGATTATCTCAAACAAGGATTTGATAAAACCCTTGTAGCTCAGGGGCACCAGCAAGCGGATGCGGCGACTGGTTTTGCCGGCGGTAAACGACTGATTGACAACAGCGACTGCTCAAGCTGCCATTTGGTCGATCGACCTTCGATTGGGCCAAGTTATCAAGATGTGGCCAAACGGTATAACAATGACACCGAAGCGCCGGAGAAGCTTGCCGATAAAATCATCAATGGTGGTTCTGGTGCGTGGGGAGAAACTGCTATGGCAGCACACCCGAAATTGACTCAGGATGAAGTTCGTGCCATGGTTGAATATATCCTGGCACAAACGGGTGAGGAAATGGCCATACCTGAAAGTATGCCGGTGTCGGGCACTTTTGCTTTAGATGCTCACCTGCAGGAAGAGCAACAGCAAGGGATGTACTTTCTTAGAGCATCTTACACAGATAAGGGGGCCAATGGTATCGGACCGCTTACAGGGCAGTCCTTGTTTGTGCTGCGACATCCACGTGTACAGGCGGAGACCTTTGACGTTTCGCACAACGTGGGCATAAAGTCGGGAGCCGGCCGTGAGCCTTCGTTTGTTAAAGACATCTATCATGAGTCGCACATTGGATTTGAAAATGTCGACTTAACCGGCATTGATAGTCTTACCTTTATGATGATGGGTACAGGCGAGTCTACAAGCTTTGGAGAAGTGGAAGTACGTCTGGATGCTCCTGATGGCCCCGTTATTGGTCGGACTGAAATCCGGATGGATCTTTCATCCAATGCCTATGAATGTGTTGCCACGCTTGATCCGCAAACAGATCAGCACGACCTGTACTTTGTTTTCAAAGACAGGCAAAACTCCGGGCATTCACTTTTTCTCCTGGATTGGATTGAGTTTAATCGGTAGCCAGCCGGGTTTAAATTGTATGTAGTCCATCGTCTGACTTATATAACCTTGGTCTTCCAGGTACCTTTTCTAAACCAGATCATGCTAATGAGCGCAAGAATGGTTTGAGCAACGGCAATGGCAATGAAGGCGCCGTTTGCGCCAAATCCCAAGGGTTTAGCGAGGAGATAGGCCAGGGGAATCTGGAAAACCCAGTAGCTAATCAAGTTAATGATCGTAGGCGTCCTGGTGTCGCCGGCGCCGTTAAATGCCTGCACGCTCACCATCCCAAACGCAAAGAAAATGTAGGTAACGCTTACGATGCGGAGACAGCTCACACCCACAGCGATAATGCCTGCGTCTTCCGTAAAGATCCGCATGAGCTCGTCTGCAAAGATATACATGAACAAAGCCACGGTCCCTAAAAACGCCATGTTCCAATAAGCAGTGATCCACACACTGCGTTCAGCGCGATCTGGCTGTTTTGCTCCGAGATTTTGTCCAACCAGCGTAGCGGCTGCATTGCCCATACCCCATGAAGGAAGCAAGGCAAAGATGATGATACGGATGGCAATGGTATAGCCGGCCATGGCTGTGCTGCCAAACATTGCGATAATTCTGAAGAGAATCATCCAGCTCGCGGTGGCCACTCCGTACTGGATCATCGCCGGCCAGGAGATTTTCACAAGCCGGCGCATCATGTCTCGATCAAACTTGAGCTTGTTGAGAAATAATTTAACCTTGCCACTGCCCCAAATGAGGATGTAGAGCTGAAACAGTACGCCGATTCCTCGTCCGATGCTGGTAGCAACTGCTGCACCTGTTACACCCATTTCAGGAAATGGGCCCCAGCCAAAGATAAGCGCAGGGTCTAGAAAGATATTGATGATATTGGCAAGCCATAACACGCGCATCGCGAGGATGGCATCCCCGGCCCCTCTAAAAATGGCGTTGATCAAAAAGAGGTAGAGAATGAGCACATTGCTCCCCAATAAAATGGCGCAATACGTACTGCCAATCTCGATGACGCTTTCTGATGCGCCCATCAACCCCATTAATTCAGGCGCAAATAAAATGCCTCCGATCGCAATAGGAATAGAGGCAATGAATCCGGCGATGAGTGCTTGAAAAGATGCAATGCTGGCTTCTTTCGGTTTGTTTTCTCCAATCCGTCGGGCCACCATGGCCGTAGCTGCAATTGACAACCCCATGCCTACAGCATAAACAAGCACCATCAAGGAGTCGGTCATGCCTACGGCTGCAACCGCGTCAGCACCAAGCCGGCTCACAAAAAACACATCAACAACCCCGAAAATGGATTGCATCAGCATTTCGAGGACCATAGGAATGGCCAGTAAAATAATCGCACGTCCGATACTGCCTTTGGTGAAATCTCGAGGGACACCCCTAAAGGTATTCTTCAGGTCTGACCAGAAATCATTCTCAGGAATTACGTCAGGCGTGGGTTCGGTATCAGGCATTCAGTATCAGTATTGTAGACGCCGGCGTCAGGAGAATATCGTGGAAGCGAAGGAAAGGCCGGCAAAAAAGGTGGGGGCTAAAAGGGGATTGCAAACCCCAGTTGTATAGCAAAAGGTCCAGCGGATTGTCGAATAAAATGAACAGGTTAACGTCTTGATCTGCTGAAAAACGCGATAAAGCCTTAAAATTGGCTGTTTGGCCAAGCTGGTAAGAAAGTTGATAGAGAGAAGATAACTGGTATCACTTGCAGCCGGGTTAGTTATAGTTCATAATGGGTTGCAATGTTATAAACAAGACACTTGCGCTGCAAGGGATGCCAGTCAGATTTTATTGAGAAATCGTAGTACGCTTGTTGTTTCGTCTTAATGCATGATGGACGAAGGAGCGTCTGCGCAAATAAAACAGGTACCTGTGTCTACGCATATGCCGCGCCCTTTATCGTAGACCGGGTGCCTGTTTTTGTTTTTTATGAAAAGGGTTTAGGGCGTGTTGACAATTAACTTGCAAAATGCATTTCGCGTCCTTTTTGCCCCCATGCGCGGCATCGAACACAAAAAGCGCCTTGATCTGAACAAAAATGCCATCGAATGCTCTTTTCCCTGCTAATTGTCAACACACCCTAGCAAATCAAGATTAAAGCCCCACCAGCTTTTCAATCGCCAATCCAATACGCAAAATCTTCTCGTCTTGCATAGAAGCGCCGGCGATCATCAACCCCACAGGGGGGGTATTAGGCTCGTGGCATGGAATGGACAAGGCGCAACCATCAATCTGGTTAATAATGGACGTATTGCGAAGCATAAGTACATTGGCCGAAAAATAGCGCTCGTCACTCGATTCCAGAGCTGAAATGGATGGCGCAATCGCAGGCGTAGTGGGAAGAATTAAGGCGTCATATGGCTCCATGGCGATCTTGATGTCGTGAAGGAAATGCCGGCGCCAGTTGAGCAAATCGATATAATCTGCAGCTGACGTATCAGCAGCTTGCATCATGCGCGTTGAAACGCGCTGGTCATAGTGTGTACTCTGCTCTTTTAGATAGGTACGATGCCATGCGTATGCTTCTGCAGCCAGCAGCTTGCCACTGTTTGAAGGGCGCATGGGGTCTTCAATGGGATCAAAACGAACCTCTCCTATGTGCGCGCCGGCTTGAGCCAGTGTAGCAATGGCTGCTTCAAAACTCGCTGTTACGCTTTTATCCAGATGATCTGTTGCGATGCCCGATGGAATGGCCAGTCGACAGTTCTTGAGAGGGAAAGGGGAGAGGGGGGCCGGCGCTTGTTGTGTAAGAATTTGATCGACAGTGATGCAGCACGAGACAGAAGGAGCGAGTGGTCCGATGGAATCATAGGTTGTAGAAAGCGGGAGCGCGCCTTTTGTAGACACGCGTCCGGTAGACGGTTTGAATCCTGTGACTCCACAAAGTGCTGCGGGAATGCGGACAGAGCCCCCTGTATCCGTGCCCATACCTATGACGGCCATCTGATCAGCAACAGAAACGCCGGCGCCGGCGGACGAGCCGCCAGGGATTCTACGGGTTTTTCTGTCGTAAGGCGAAGCAGGGGTGCCATAGTGTGGATTGAGCCCTAGTCCAGAATAAGCAAACTCCGTCATATTGGTTCGCCCAATGATAATGGCACCCGCACGCCGCAATAAATCAACACAGGTAGCATCTGCAGCCGCGGGAGCGGCATCGTTTAGTAGCTTTGAGCCGGCGCGTGTTATTTGGCCGGCGACATCAAACAAATCTTTTACCGAGACAGGAATACCCATAAGCGGGGAGAGGGTGCTTCCGCTTTGTCTCAATTGATCAGAGGCACTTGCTGCAGCTCTGGCTGCTTTTGTATCGACCTTCAGGAATGCCAGGTGTCCTTCGCCAGATGTGTCTTCAATGCGTTCAATAGACTCGTTTACCAGTTTTAGGCTAGATGTTGCACCGGATTGCATCTGCTGTGCGAACTGTGCGAGTGTGGGGATAGATGGCATGGCTTGTAGCGTTTTTTATAAGGGGTGCGTGGGGGTTTTTGCTTGCAAAAGATAACAATAATCCCCCGATACCGCGGAATTTAATAAACAACGATATTATAACCAGAACGAACGGAAGCACTTCTTTTACATGCTGACACATCTTTAAGGATCATATCCAAATTGGACGGAGACCCAACGAGTGGGTAGCGGTCTCCGTCCTTGCACTTCTCCTGACACATTCAAAAGTACGGAAAGGCAAATCGACCCTCTTTTAAAATCCACTCCCGATTATACTACACCCTGAACCCAACGCTCCCTGACCAACATAATAGCGCATCCCGTCCCCTCGGAAGGAAAACATAAATTGCGAATGACGAATGGCGAACGCCATGAATTTCGAAATTCGTCATTCGCAGCCCCCGGATCCAAGGTGCAAATTTGAAATTTTCAATTGAAGATTTGAAATTTATTCCTCCCCGACTCCCCGACTCCCCGACTCCCCGACTCCCCGACTCCCCGACTCCCCAATTTCAAATTACCAATGATCAATTGAAGATTTGAAATTTATCTCCCCAGCCCTCCTGTAACAATAATCCGATCCCCGATCGGTTAACATAGACATGCAGGACCAACCCCGGCCCCCTGATTCTTGCTGTAAAGTGCTAGAGATCATTGAGATTGAATACCCCTCGAAATTTTCAATTGGAGATTTACACTTAGCAATTTACACTTACCAAAGCCCCGTCCCCAGCCGCTTGTCCCGTGATATATTGTAAAGGGCAGGTTTCCCTTCTTTGTTGGGCAATTTGTCCTTTACAAGCAGTTCTATTTTTTCTCGAGGTGCCTCCCGGGGATAAATGGAAAATGTAAATTGGTTGTTGGAAATAGATATCTCCCCCGGTAATTTTCAACAACCAGTTTGCATGACCCATTTCCAATCAAGTAAGGTTTTACCCGTCATAGCTATACGGCTTTCCATCACAGCCGATAGAGGATTTTTCGTCCCTTGATGCACCGAATCTTCCCGTAAGATATTACTCACTTACGCAAGATAAATAAGGTGTGGACATGAAAAGAATCGCACGTATCCTCGTTACCCACGACTTCTCAGAAGGCTCTAAACTTGCTCTGGATTATGGCATTGAGTATGCGATGGAAAACGGAGCCCAGCTTCATTTCATGCATGTTGAAGTCCTCCATGATGCGCTGGTCTCTACAGGTGAGGAGAACAAGACAAAAGGGCAAGTCTTGTATGAAAAGCTCAGGGGAGATATTCTAAAGAGTATAGAAAAGCAAAGCTATAGGTATGCAGACCTCAAAGGAATCAGGTATACCGTTGCGCGTGATGTAGCTGCTGCTCCGGCTATTGTGGCATATGGCAAGGAGCACAATATTGATCTGATCATAATGGGCACACATGGCCGGCGTGGATTGAAGCACAAATTATTGGGCAGTGTAACGGAAGAAGTGATCAGGTTTGCGCCGTGTACAGTGTTTGCCGTAAGAGAACAGACTGGCTTCAAGTCTCTGGAGCAGCACTTGAATTTAATAACCGTACCCATCGACTTTTCGGATCACTCTCGGGCTGCGCTTTCTTATGCCAAAGAACTGGCTGCTGAATTTGACGCAACCTTGAATCTCGTTCATGTTGTTGAAGAAAAGGTCCATCCAATTTTTCATGCGGCCGGTGTTTTTTCGGTGTACGATATGCACCCTGAAATCGAAGAAACGGTATTGGCTGAACTGAAAAAAATGGTCGAGACGACGAAAGGACCTGGTGTACCCATTGAATATAGCATCTTGAGAGGAAATCCCGCCGCTGAGCTTGTGAGGTGGACTGAGGAAAAAGGAGGAGACCTGGTTGTGATCTCTACACACGGCCTTGCCGGCATCGACCATGCAATTTTAGGCAGCGTGACCGAGAAAATAATACGGCGGGCGCCATGTCCGGTCATTGTCGTCAAATACAAAGAGCAGAAAATTATTCAAGACACAACGAAGTCCAGGGCAATGAGCGGCGTTTGATGATGCAGTGTTTGGTGATGCAGTGTTTGGTGATGCGGTGTTTGGTGATGGAGCCTCAGAGATACCTGAATCATCTCAATTAACAGAAGAGGGAGGATATGAAAGCGATAAAAAAGATTTTATTCCCTACAGATTTCTCGGAATGTGCTGAACACGCCTATACGCATGCAAAGCATCTGGCTTCGCTATTTAATGCTGAGCTAAATGTGTTGCATATCAATACGCCTTCGGACGAAGAATATCCGCTGCTTAAAAAATTGTGGGCAGAGATCGACGAGATTATCGTAAACAAGGAGACGGTGATTGATCGATTGCAGCGTACTGTTGATACTGAAGATCGAAAAGAAATTATCGTCGAAACGGATGTCAGTGGCGCATCTGCATGTGACGCCATCACAACTTTTGTGGACGAAAATGCGATAGATCTTGTGGTTATGGGGACGCATGGCCGGCGCGGCCCTGGACGTCTTGTGCTTGGCAGTACAACAGATTGCGTATTGAGGAAGGTTTCATGTCCTGTTGTCACTTTGCGAAAGCGTGGTGAGGCTTTAGACATTGCCAAACCAGCCCACTTTATAGTGCCGGTGGATTTTTCCAGGTACGCACTGGAAACAGTACAGTACGCAAGCAAACTAGCCAAGGTATGGAATGCACGCATTACACTCGTTCATGTGATTGAGAGCATGGTCATCCCAACGGCTTATGGCATTGATCCGATCACTTTGCCGCCAATAAATGTTTTAATTGAGAAATCGGATGATGAATTACAGAAGATCAGGCATGAATTGACCGACGCATCACTTGATGTTGGGATGCAAACGCTGATCGGTCATCCATCGCACTTGATCGCTGATTTTGCAAAAGAACGTGATGCCGATCTTATTCTGATGTCAACCCGGGGGCTCTCAGGCTTCCAGAGATTTATGATGGGAAGCGTCGCTGAATCAGTTGTCCGTATGGCACCTTGTGCAGTTTGGACACTGAAAATACAGCATGAGTCACGCAAAGATGAACCAATCGAGGACGAGGCAGCTCATCTTGTCTGATTGGGTAAGGATGTGAAATAAGTAGCGCATAGCAAACCATCGAGGTGCACAAAATGAACAAGATCCGAAATATTTTACACCCTACAGACTTGTCTCCAAATGCATTGGACGCCATGGGACACGCCATCAGATTTGCAAGAAAGGCAAATGCCCGTTTGCATGTCTTGCACGTTGCTCCGGTATTTGGCGAAGATCCGCTCAGAAATGCATTTAGGGTTGCCATTAGCGAAGACACCTTCTATCGCCGGCTCCGGGATGAGATGGATCAAAAGATGCTCGCGTGCCTTGATGAATATGACCTCACGGGCCTTGATGTTTGCCGGGTTCACTCCAGGGGTGTTTCAGCCGCTGACGTCATTCTCAACTATGTAGAAGCCAATGAAATGGATCTTGTAGTCATGGGAACGCATGGATATGGCGGTCTTCGGAAAATATTGTTAGGAAGCACGGCCCTTAAAGTATTGAGAAACGCTGCATGTGACGTACTCACTGTTCCGATGGATAACGAGCATGACATTGCAAAACAGGTAGACAGCATTCTTGTACCGATTGACTTCACGTCTAAGCCTGAGGAGCTATTGGCAAACTCGGTCAATCTTGCAAATCTGTTTAGCTGCCGAATTGATGTCTTGCACGTAATTGAATCGATTCCAGTACCGATATGGGGGATCGATGTAGCAGCATTGGACGGGCTTTATTCGAATCAGGAGCCGCAAATAAAAAACAAAATTAAGCAATTGATCGCGCCGTACGAAGGTGATGCACAATTTACGATCTCTGTTGTCTCTGGTCAGCCGTCGAAAATAGTGACGGAGTTCTCCAGAAAGTCTGGCAATGCAATGGTTGTACTTGCTCCAAACTGCACGTCCTGGCTGGAAAGAATGCCAATGGCGAGCGTGACGGAATACATTCTTTCGCATTCATCTTCTCCTGTGTATACGCTGCAATCAAAAGAAGAGGAGCCAGTATTGGATGCAGCATCCCAATTGCATTCGACGATATAAGACGCCAGGAAATAACGTGCTTCCGCCGGCTCATGAGAAGTCTACACCTCGCATCGTAGACAGGTTCTAAGGATGTTTACGCTGGCGGCTACATGTAGCAAGTACCATAAACTGAAATTGCATCATGTTATTACTCTCAAAAATTCTCGTCCCTTATGATTATTCCAGTTTTGCACAAAAGGCGTTGAGGTATGCCTTGAATTTAGCAAACCTGTATGGTGCCGAATTACACATTCTGCATGTGGAGGTAATGCATGAAATACCCGAGTTTCTCTCAGGTGGGTGGTCGGAT
This sequence comes from Rhodothermales bacterium, assembly GCA_045106435.1. Classification (GTDB taxonomy): domain Bacteria; phylum Bacteroidota; class Rhodothermia; order Rhodothermales; family JAHQVL01; genus JBCCIM01. The sequence continues at coordinate 1,020 of JBGCEN010000192.1, read as the reverse complement.
AAAGCAGAGCATCTTCGTGCGCAGGTAGAAGCAGAAAATAATGCACTAATGAAATCACACAAGTCTGTCGTCATTCATTATGGTGTAGGGCAGGACATTGCGGCGGGACCTTCCATTCTTAAATATGCCGACCAATACGATGTTGATGTCGTCGTTATAGGCACCCATGGCCGGCGGGGAATCAGGCGTATGGTTCTTGGAAGCGTGGCTGAAGAAGTTGTAAAGTACGCTGGCTGCCCGGTTCTGACTATCGGCAGGAGCGAAGATGATGAGGCCGGTTTTGATACGCTTAAGAAAATCCTTGTCCCAGTAGATTTTTCTTTACATGCAGAGGTTGCGCTACTTTATGCCAAAGAGATCGCCACGCATGCCGGGGCGGAATTATGCCTGTTTCATGTAGTGCCGGCGCAACCGTATCCGGTGTATACTGATATGGGCGGGTCATCGATCTACGATTTTCAGCCAGACATAGAGGAAAAGGCTTTGGCGCGTCTTGATCAACTCTATAAGCGTGTTGCCGGCGAGGACGGCCCGGCCAGCTTTGTTGTGGCACACGGGCATGGTGCCAAAGAGATTCTGCAGCAGGCCGATGAAATGAATTGCGATCTGATTGTTATTGGAACGCATGGATTAACAGGTGTCAATCGATTTGTGCTAGGCAGCGTTACAGCAAAAGCGGTGCGTAGTGCTCATGCTCCCGTATTTGTCGTCCGGTCTTTTGGCAAGTCTTTGCTGCCAACGGCAGTTGCTGAAGATGCAAAAGCAGCCATTTAGAACCTCAAATCTCAACAGGTTCTAAGCTCGACTTTGTCCAATAAGAAAATGTCAAAGCCTCTTTTTAGCGCCTCCAGGGTCTTTTTCGATTATTTATACGTCTCGGTTTACCAACCAGACCTGGATAAATTAAACGGCGAAGACTCAAAAGGTAGGTCTAACATCGAGATAGCGCTTAAAAACCCTTCAAAATTGGACATTCCTTGATCGGTGTTCGATATTCGAGACTTTGTCCAAAAGGACAAA
>JBGCEN010000191.1:0-11169 GCA_045106435.1 Rhodothermales bacterium | reverse complement strand
CATTGCCGGTATTTTTTCACTGCCAGACACTGGTATGATCCTGTGTCGCTTATCGGGGTGTCCGCCGGCTGGCTGATAGCCAAAAATACAACTTTGAAGGGCAATTGGTGCGGTACATTTTAATAGCAGCTATGTCAGGTTTTACAAATCGTGTTGTACGGTCTGGCTATCGCATCATTTTCTATCCAACGGAAAAGGGCGAGGGTTATTTCCGGCATTCCTCACCCTTCTGATTTGTCCGTGGTCGAGCACTAATGGTCGTAGTGCGGTTTAAAATTGCACTTGTAAGGTGGCGCACAAAGTGATCCTTCAACGTGTCGATGGGCTGCCCAGTGATACTTACAATGCCAACCGCGCCCGTAAGCCTATAATCCAAATTTGATCTTCGTTGGGATTAAGGGCCGGATTTCGAAGCCACTGAAGATCCGGTGTTATGGCAAGTTGTGGTGCCAGTTGCCAGCGGTAGAAGAATTCAGCCGTGTACTGATCCCGAAGCCCGGGACCATAGGTATTGTCGTTGGGCTCTCCCCAATTGAGCCCTGCACCAAGCAGATCGCCTCCAGGAACTGGTTGATAACCGATGCCGCCGCCTACCGATCGCTGCATGAGACTACCGCCATCCTCTGCATATCCCGCCCTGATAAACGGCATCCATTTCTCTGCCAGATATGTGCTGTAGGAGAAGTTGAGTCCCCATCCCTCCGGTTCACCAGCCTGGGTGCGCTCATCGGCGTGCCAGTAGGTAAGATGTGCGTTGTCCAGATAGATACGGTCTTGGGATGGCGTCCAGCCAATCTCAATTGACTTGAAATACTCGTTCTCATTGAAAAAGGTATCAAAACCCTCAAAGGGATCGGTTGGATCTCCATTGCGATCTACAATTCCGCCGATGATGAACAGGTTGTCTGTGACCATGGCCCCACCCGCAGCACCGAGGGTAGCATCGTTGGGTATCGGCATGGTAAGTGTACCTGTGCTGAAGGCAAAATTTAGAAAGCCCGTCCACGGGCTGGCCAATGCATAGACATCCACATAGTCCGTTGCGTCCAGAAAACCGCCCAGCAGGGTGATCCGTTTTTCATTCAAGCTTTGACGCCAGTATAGGTTGGTCCAGCGAAACCCTTGGTCACTGAAAGGCGCCTCTATCAGCCCGGCGTATCCCAGATTGAACCCCAGACTGCTGACCGGAATGTCTGTATATTTGTGCCTGTGCTCCATCTTCCAGACAAATGCACCGGTGTTGCCCGACTCACGGCCCACGATTTCCCATGACCCGAAAAAACGCCCTATACCGCTACCCGCGCTGTCTTCGGCGCCTGGTGGATTTTCACTGGCGGTTGCATAAGCCATCGAATAATCCACCCCGTAAGCGAGACCATATTTTTCCTGCAGGCTTTTCTTCCATTCAAAGTAAGGTTCAACGACGCGTTGTTCGATCAGTCTGCTGACGGAAGTTTCATCTGCCTCGATTAGGTTGTCTACTTGATCGGGGCTACCGAATCGAGGCGTAGAATCTTTTCCACCCTTTGGCTGGGACTGTTCTTGCGCGAAGACAGGAATCGCAACCGCAACCGCCAGGATAGAAGCAAGCGAAAGAATGAACACCCAATTTCTCATCGCCATATTATAATCTCCATGATTTCAAAATGACGTCGAATTCCAAAGCTATAATTCATTTGGATGGATCCCATCTAAGTGGTACTTTCCGCCCACATAGGATCCGTTTAACAATCAGCAAGCCGGGCACTTTTCTGTTTTCCCGGTGGTTCGTATCTCTATGCGATGATTACCGAGTACCAAATTTCTCCATGTACTCCTTGCGCAGTTTGACACGCTCCTGGTATTCCTTGTCCCACTTGCCCTCCGGTGCACCTTCCCATACCCGCTGGTAGACTCGCATCTTGTTACTGCCATAGAGCTTGGCAAGCTGTTCGTTAGTGTAACCACGTTTCCACAACTCGTCGGTTATCGCCGGAAGAATTCGAGCCAGCATGGCGCAATCATCTGCGCCTTTATTAAAGGCATCGATCATGTAACCACCATCGTTATACATAGCGGCGTTTTTCTTAGCGAAATCCACCACCAGTGAAATATCGAACATATCATCGGTAGCAAGGCCGACATGGTCTTCACCCAGCAATTTGACGTAGTAATCTATCATGTCAGCCGCCTGTTTCGGTGTGATATCATCCGGCCAGATTCCATCCATCATCCATTCGGTGAAGGTCGGAGAGACATAACCCCCACTTTTAGCCGCACGCAATGCCTCTTCATCGGTGATGTTGCGATAGCAGCCTTTCGGTGATTTGTTTTTCTCGTTCTTGTACAATCCGGCAGGAATTGAGTGGGTAAACACGTAAGGCACACCAGGATGGTTTTTATCCATGTGGTCCATAGCATCCATGGCAGTTTTCTTGCCGGTATGGCTAAGATCGAGCATGATTCCGTACTTAACCATCTCGTCGATAACAGCACGGCCCCAATCTGTCAGGCCATCGTCCATTCCATTGTAAGCTGCCAGGGAACCCGAACCTGCCCTGAAGCGGTCGTTGTAGGTGAGGATAATGCTCGCGATACCCATTTCCTTGAGTGCCGCCATACGTGTCAGGTCTTCTTCAAGGATGGTAGCCGTCTGCGAGTTCCAGATGACAGCAGTCTTGCCTTTGATATGTGCCGCTTCGATATCACGGGTCGTTCTGACGAAGATGTAGTTTTCCGGTTCCTCTGCCATCGCAGCACGAAAGGCGTGATGCTGCTGCATGAGTACATCCCAGTTTTGGGATGCTGCAGTAAGTGTCAACTCATGGCCTGTGATCCCTGCCTCTCTCGATTCACGGTAGTATTCAAGCAATTGTTCATTTTTTGTCCAGCCAGTACCATATGGGCTTGCCATCATGCCGATGACGATATTGTCCTTGACGAACTTTTTGGCCTTATCCGAGGCAGGCCAAGTTTTGCTCTTAAGGCTGGCAAATGCTGAAGTGCTGAACGCAACCAGGAATACCGTGATTAACAAAACGATAAGTGTGCGAACTTGTTTCATGGTTTCTCCCTTCATAAATTTCAGGCCAATAAACCAATTAACGAGCCTCATAATATACATCTGGATATTTCTGAGCTTTAGCCACAGTATTCAGCAAGAAACATGCCTATGTATAATTTTGTATAATATCTGGTGGTTACAAGGTTGTATGTTGATACGAAAGTGTTACGCTTTGAGACATTTATGTATCACGACGTATGGCTAAGATGTCTGGACCGAGCATTGTTGCCAATAGTGCACTGGTGAGGTCACCCAGTTCCCACCAGGCACTACTTACGGTATTCCCCAGACACATCAAAATTCAATCGCTGTCAGTAGGGGAAGATTTTTCTATACCCTATACAATGTAGATTCGTCTATCCCACGAAAAACGGGTTGACAATACCTTGGGATACCTTGCCACAGATCCAACAAGCTAAAAATAATAGAGATATTCAGGTTTGTTTTTGTAATCTGGCTTAAATTTGAAACGGTGTCGAGTTGTTTGAGATAGCAGCAAGTACAAGTTTTGCAAAACGTGGGGTATGGTATTGCAAACTGTCCTGGCTTATACTTGAATAGACAAAATTGAAAATGGAGTCAGAACATCAACTGAAAATGTGGTATCACAACTTTTCGGAAACCCCCTACACTGTTGATGAGTTGGAGAAATCTGAAAAAAAACATAGAACGCTGTCAAACATTTTGCGTGACAGCGTTCGCAATCTATCAGAGGACTATAGAGTTTACAGACATTCTGTTGGTGGTCGAATAACTATAGTTCCTATTTTCACCTCATTACTTCCCGGGTGGGGTATACGGGTCCGGTGTCCCTGGTTTGATCGGTGGCTCTTTTTGCAGTGATACAACATGCTCGGTGAGTTTGGGCATTGCCGCCTTGGGAACCCATGTGTCGGCGAAGAAGACGTTTTCCTGCTCCGACATGTCACGGTAGAGGTTGTAGAGCTTAGGCACGCCATATTCCTTGACCTCACCGAAAACCGTATCCATTTCCTTGAGGTGGAGCTTCCAGTTGCGCCATTTTATGCCGTAGACTTCGTTACCCATGTAGATGATGACCGACTCACGTCCGGACTTCTTCTTCTTGCCCATGAAGAAATCCTTCATTTCGATACCGTCAATAATGCGGTCATCCGGTACCTTACCCCCAGCGATTTTTGCCAGGGTGGGGAAGAGATCCATCTCGTGGACGATTTCATCACTCGATTTCCCGGCCGGTATCTTGCCGGGCCAGCGGATAGCGAAGGGAACACGCAGGCTTCCCTCAAAACTTGTAAACAGGGTGCCGCGCCATGGTCCAGGGCTCCCCTGGCTGGTGGTTTCGAGCGCGACGATGTTGTTGCCATGCGCCATCTCCGGCCCGTTATCGGCTGTGAAGATAACTATGGTGTTATCCCGAATGCCCAGATCGTCAATCGAATCGAGTATCCGGCCGGTGTAGGCGTCGATCTGCATCAGCATGTCTGCCCAGGGACCATTGCCTGATTTGCCTGCAAAATCCGGATTAACCATCGTTGGAAAGTGGGTTGCTGTGTAGGGTAGAAAAACAAAGAAAGGCTTATCTTTTTTGGCGTTGCGCTCCATGAAATCGATCGCCCTATCCGTCAGGTCCTTGTCAATGAGTGGCCTGTAATCCAGCCGGTAAGGCCGCACTTTTTTGGGTACCTCACCTTTCTTTCCATCCATGACATAGGTTTCCTCTACGCCGCTCTCGGCAAAACCGGGCCTACTATGGTATGTTGATTCATCTGTAGAGTTGTGAATACCGTACCATTCATCAAATCCCTGGTCGGTCGGGAACCTGCCCGGAGTGCGGCCAAGGTGCCACTTGCCGAACATGCCAGTAGCGTAGCCAGCATCGGACAGCATCTCCGCCATGGTAACCTCCCACTGGACCAGGCCATAGATGCCACTGCCAAGTGGCACGACACCGTTACCGCTGCGGATGGCGTAGCGACCGGGCATAATCGCAGAGCGTGAGGGTGTGCATTGTGCTTCCACATTGAAGTTTGTCAGCCGGAGGCCTTCATCTGCCAACGTGTCCATTCTCGGCGTTGGCGCACCTCGAATGATACCGCCACCGTTGAATCCAGGCTCGCCCCAACCAAAGTTATCCAAAAAAACCAGAACAATGTTTGGTTTTTCCTGTGCATGGACATTTGAAACCGAGAACAAAATAACGAAACCAAGCGAAAAGCAGATGATTGTTTTAAATATTCTCATAAGAGTTGTCCTCCAGATTGGCTTCTGCAATAGTAATGAAGCTCCTTTAAGATGCGATGCGTTGCTATCGCCATACAAACTTGACGGCAAACTCGAGGTTCCAGTCATAGGGCCTGTCCGCACCAATGCCGGCACCTGGTCGAAGATATGCGCTGATTCCCTGTTTCGGTGCGATCATGAAGCCCCATTCGGCCTCAACCGTTCCGAATTCTATGCTGTTTTCATGATCCAAGATGATCTGGGGGTCCAGGATAAGCCAATTCTTACCTTTTGCGAGCCCCCAGACGAAGTAGAGGTCAATCTGGCTGCGGCTGATGTCAGACCGGTCGTCATCCCCGCCAATGTCAAATACGTATTGGTAACCCGGAGCGAAGAGACTTCCCCTGCCCAAAATCCCAGGGAACACCGCAAAGATAACGGGTCCAAGAGCATTTTTCCCGGACCCGAGGGCATCGTTAGAGGCTGTATCGAAAAAAGCTTCAAGACCAGGTGCTACAACAACACGCTTACTGGCATATGCAATACCAAGCAAACGTGCATCCATATCACCAATCCCCGAAACTTCGCTGGTTCCGAAGGGATCATTGGTTGGATTGTCAACGCTCAGATTCTGATAATTGGCTCTGAAGCGCAGGGAAAACATTTGACCCATATTGTAGAAAAGGCTGCCTTCTTCATCCCCGCGCAGATTAGCAATATCCCGCCCCAAGGGCCACCTGAACTCTGCGGTATGCTTGAGCAGCGAACCACCATCGTCCTTTAACTCAGCCATCTCCGTTATCAGGCGGAAGTCGTAGGTGAAGTTCACCGGATTGGTACCGGTATTGTCTTTGTCTTTTTTATCTTGAGCAAACCCTTGCGTGGAGGAGATAAGGATGAGTAAAAGGATCCAAGCGAAAGCTGAAAAAACCGAAATGCTCTTTTTTAATTGTGTATTAGATGTTGGTCGGTTCTGGCTTTTGGTTAACGGTGAATCTGCAATTTTCATGGATACTGTCATGATGCCTCCCCCTTTTTAGAAAAATTTCTCGATTAAGTTTCTCCTGTAGATTTAAATGGTCGGTTCATTTGTTAAACTCCTGTTTTCCAATTAGCCATCCATAGCCCTTACGATCCAGCCGAAGTTGTCCAGAAAGACAAGCACGATATTGGGTCTTTCCTGCGCCACCGATGAACTTGTCATTCCTGTTAAGACCACGAGCGTCAACAATCCCAGGACGAATCGATTCATCAGTGCCCTCCACTTGTATTTGATCGGCTGAGAAACTCGTCCGGAATACTGCCCCGCTGCAAGTCGACCGAATCCTACTTCTCTGGCTTAGCCTCAAGGACGATTCTGTTGATCGTTCCTGTGAAGCGGGTTTCGTCACGGCCGATACCAATGTCTTCCGCAACGGGCGTCTGGTTGTCGAGCCCGACATCAGCGGTTTCATCTGCGGAGTAAATATTCGGCTGGGTTCTATCTATACGTCCCTCGGCCACTTGCTTGCCGTTCACGCTAAGCGTCGCAATACCGCCTTTGCCAGGCCCGCCACCATCGTATTTGAAGTCGAGTACAACGGTTGCCTTACCCGGTGAGATCGGGGCTTTCGCCATCACCGTGTTACGTGACAGGCCGAGGAAGTTATAGGTGTAGACCGGTTTACTGTCTTTCATGTACAAACACCAGCCACCAAAGCGCCCCCCCTGAGTCAGAAGCACGCCGTTAGCTCCGCCTTCCGGAATCTCAATTTCGGCGGTGATCGTCTTTGACTGGTTCTTCACGTTCAGGAAAGTGTTTTCCAGCATCCCATTCATGCCATCGTATAATGTAAGCGACGTCCGCCCCTTCATCAGGTCGGGCCTCCCGGCAATGGCAGGATTGGTTCTCTCGATGACACGATCATCGATTGGAAAAACGTAGTATTTCTCGGCTTCTCTCGCGAACAGCGACTGAAGCTCTTTTAGCTTTTCCGGATGCTTATCGGCTAAGTTATTCGCGAGGCTGAAATCCTCACGCGCATTGAAAAGGTCCCACTTGTCGGTCTCCAGCGGCGGCAGATTCGTCGTCTCCCAGGGAGCACGGTGGATTGTTCTAGCCAGCCAGCCATCATGATAGATCGCCCGATTACCGAAAATCTCGAAATACTGAGTCGTGTGACGGTCTTCTGCACTTGCTTCGTTAAATGTGTAGAGCAGGCTGGTCCCTTCAATCGGCGTTTGCGGTGTTCCGTTCACGACCTTAGGTTCCGGCAAACGCGCGGCTTCCAGCACCGTCGGCGCGATATCGATAACATGGCCGAACTGCGAACGGATTTCGCCTTTTTGCTTGATCCCTTTGGGCCAATGAACGACCATTCCGTTTCGAGTCCCACCAAAGTCCGAGGCGACCTGCTTGGTCCACATGAATGGTGAATCAAAAGCGACTGCCCAGCCGGAAGCCATGTGCGGGAACGTGTAAGGGCCACCCCACTCATCCAGCTTCGGCAACAGCTCCTCGACCTTCTCAGTGACACCGTTGAAGTAAGTCATTTCGTTAAACATACCGACAAAGCCGCCTTCAGCGCTGGTCCCGTTGTCGCCGGCAATATAGATGAACAACGTGTTGTCCATCTCGCCGATTTCTTCGATGGCGGCTTCCAAGCGGCCGATTTCGTAATCGGTGTGCTCCAGGAATCCGGCGAACACTTCAGCCTGCCTTGAAAACAGTTTCTTTTCGTCAGCGCTCAGCGAGTCCCAGTCTTTGATATCTCTCGCCTTCGGGGGCAGCTTTGTATTCTTCGGTATAAGCCCCATCGCTTTCTGACGTTCGAACGTCTGCTGGCGAACCTTGTCCCAGCCCTCGTCAAATTTCCCTTTGTATTTGTCCGCCCATTTTCGCGGCACATGATGGGGTGCGTGCACGGCGCCTGTTGCAAAGTAGATGAAAAATGGCTTGTCCGGTGTTAAAGACTGCTGGGCCTTTACCCAATTGATCGCCTGATTGGTCATGTCTGTGGTAAAGTGATAGTCCTCCGCCTCCGGCGGTGTAACGCGAGTCACTCCGTCATAGACAAGCGGATACCACTGATCCGTTTCTCCGCCTATGAAACCGTAAAATTTGTCGAAGCCCTGATGCGTGGGCCAACGGTCAAATGGGCCGGATATACTGGTTTCCCACGCCGCGGTCTCATGCCATTTGCCGAACGCGCCGGTACTGTACCCGTTGAGTCGCAGCATCTCCGCCAGTGGCGCCACACGATTGGGAAGGGCCCCCGTGTAGCCCGGAAACGCGGTAGCCATTTCCATGATGGTGCCGGTGTTGGTCGTGTGATGATTGCGGCCGGTTTTCAACGCCATCCGGGTGGGCGAGCAAAGAGCCGTTGTGTGAAAATTGTTGTAAAGCAGCCCATTCTCTGCAAGCCGGTCCAGCGTCGGCGTCTGGAGTGGACCACCCAATGTGCTCGGCCCGCCAAAACCGATGTCGTCGATCAAGACGATCACGACGTTTGGCGCTCCGCTAGGTGCTTTGACCTCAAATCGCGGGGGCGGCGTTGCGCTTCGGGCGTCCAATTCACTGGATGTTGGGGGGATGGGTTCTTGCACCGGCAAAACTGTGCGGTCGAGCTTCTCCTGTGCAGATGCCTCGTCGGTGGCAACGACGATGAGTCCAATGGCGAAAATAAAAATCATCGCGGCGAACACAAGCCAAGGCTGTGAGCAAGCCACGTTGATCGGGACGGAACGCCTTGTTTCATCATATGGTTTCTGTTTCATTTCGTTTCTCCCTTAAATTTGGTATTGGGATCGTTTACTGGACAAGCTCCACCTCACTCGGACGCCAGGTTTTATCGAAGAAAGACTGCAACGGACTATAGAGGCGCAGGATGGTAAATCGAGTTCATCACGGACCATATTGGCGGTTTCTTGCGTTGGATAGTAGAGAACTCCACCGTGCCTCTCAATTATTGGGATGCATTTGCTCCCTGGCCAATTCAAAACCCCCTGTTTTAGACACTTCGGCAATGTTCATTTCGAATGTCTCCCCCAGTACTCTGGCTGCCCCAATTAACAGCTCGAATTCGTGTGTTTGGAAATGTTGCTCCATGGCTTGGCGTGTCTTCCACTCACCAATCACGATATAGCCGTTTTCCTTTTCTGAATCCCGGTACAGGTGGAAACGAAGACATTCGTTATCCTTGCGAATACGATGCGATGATGATTGCATGCTGTTGACAAATTCGTCCTCTTTGTATCGCTTTAATTCGATATTTAAATAGTAGATCATCACGGAGGTGGCTCCCCTAAAACCGGACAATGGGTTAGGGTTTGATCATTCCCAAAAGAAAGGATCTGACCATGAGCAAGAAACTTGCTAAAATATTAAGTTATCAAATATCATGCCATTAGAAAAAACAGCACAGATACGCTACTAACTATTAGTAAACTAAATAAATATCGGATTTTTTCAGGTGGCAGGGCGGGTCAAAAAAAGGATTAAAAAACACCAAATATGGTTTGTGCACCATATTTGGTGTATTTGGGCCGACATTGGGATTTTGGCGGGAAATATGGAGTTGTTTTTGAAACCGTATCTTTACGATCAAACTAACATTATTGGGGTTTTGGCTTATTAATACCAAGTTTTTTCATACGGCCACGAAGCGTATTGACATGCATCCCTAAGGTTGAAGCAGCACTGTTTTCACCCCCGATTCTCCAGTTCCTCGCCTTCAGAACACGCAGAATATAATCGCGCTCCATATCCTCAAAAGATTTGAAATCACTGAGCGTAGTGTCGGCCGTTTGGGGAAGTTCAAAATTCAGCTTCTTCCCCTTTGCGTTAATCAATGCAGCTTCAACAAGATGTTTCAATTCTCGTACATTGCCCGGCCAGTGGTAGCTCTGCAACATTTTCATGGACCGTTTAGAGATTTCGGTGGCGCGTTTTCCCATTTTTCTGGAGAGTCGATCCACAAACCAAGTAATCAGCAAAGGGATGTCTTCCGGGTGCTCACGCAGCGGAGGCACCGTGATGGGAAAGACCTTGAGCCGATACCACAAATCTTCCCGGAAACGGCCTTTCCGGACTTCTTCTTCCAGAACGCGGTTCGTGGCGGCGATGATGCGGGCATCGGAGTGACATGGGCGGGAGCTTCCCAGTCTTTCAAATTTACCGCTTTCGATAACGCGCAGCAGTTTGGCCTCATGCTCGAATGGCAGCTCGCCGATTTCGTCCAAAAAAAGCGTGGATCCCTTGGCCAATTCGAAGCGCCCCGGCTGGGTTGTTGTGGCGCCGGTAAAAGCCCCTTTTTCCCGGCCGAAAAGTTCGCTTTCAATCAATTCCCGAGGTAGGGCCGCACAGTTTACCTTCACCAATGCCCTTTTACCGCGAGGGCTGAGCTTGTGTAGGGCTCGGGCTAATAGCTCCTTGCCCGTACCCGTTTCCCCCATGATGATTACGGGACAATCCATGGGGGCGACCCGCTCGACTCTGTGCAGTATATATTTCAGCGATTCGCTCTGACCGATGATATTTTCAAAGTTGTGTTCCAGCTTAATTTCGTCTTGAAGGTAGGCGCTTTCGGCTTCCAACCGGTTTTTCAACTGCTCGATCTCCGTATAAGCGCTGCGGAGACTTATTTCGGCTTGTTTTCTGGCGGTGATGTCTCGATTGCTGGCCCTGATGCCTAAATACTCTCCATGATCACCATAGACAGGTTGACAGATGTGCTCGATCCATCGGATTTTGCCGTTCTTTGCGCGGATACGCAACTCAATCTCGTCCGTTTCATGCTGGGCATGCGGAGCTTGTCGGTGTTCCTGCCACTGGGTGAAATGATCGGGTAACATGATCTCGTTTAGCATACCAGGACGGTCTATTAATTGTTGTGCTCGATATCCTGTAATCCTTTCAAAAGAGGGGGATACATAATTGTAGGAAC
>JBGCEN010000190.1:0-27678 GCA_045106435.1 Rhodothermales bacterium | reverse complement strand
CTAGGGCGTGTGGACAATTAACTTGCAAAATGCATTTCGCGTCCTTTTTGCCCATATCTGCGTTCCTTTTTGTGCCCGATGCGCTGCATCGAACTCAAAAAGCGCCTTGATCTGAACAAAAATGCCATCGAATGCTCTTTTCCCTGCTAATTGTCCACACACCCTAGGTCGCATAAGTTTTTGACGAGAAGCCCGGACCTTAGCTAAACATTTCTATCCTGCTTTTTATCAAAAAGGCGGGTTAATCGGGCATTTCTCCAAAATTTTTACCGCAATTATTTACTATTTGCCGGCTATTATTGCTTTTCACCCTTTTTCCGCGACGATTAACCAAGGTAAAGCAGTAAAAAATTTTCAGAATTCTTATTATTGCTTGTAAACGTATTCCTCCTTTCAAACGCTCTGCCTTACAAGCGAGATGAATCCCGTCTCTACCCCAACTGTCTGCCCGACAGTATCCTCTAATTCGGGTTCACTCTCTTGCCAAATTGTTAGACCCAGAAACATGTAAATCAGGGTATCCCTCTCCTGATTGCACCATGCTTAGCAAAACCAGTTTTCGTTTATGCAGGACCAAAGCCTTGAATATTTAAGGCGTCTTGATGAACTCCTCTCCACTGTTCTGGACTTGCCACCAAACAAGCGCCAGGAGTTCCTGGATGTTGATTGCGAAGAAGACACAGCGCTTCGACAAGAGGTATTGCTATTATTAGAAAGCAGGGACGACGTAGATAGTATTCTGGATGCATTCTCAGGGCATTTCGACACCTTGGTCGACCCGACCATTCCAAATGGGCGGTTTAGCAGTTCTGAGAAAAGAAGATCCAAAGACCCGTTTGAATTGGTCGGCAAGACCGTTTCGAACTTCCATATACTGGAAGTGATTGGCGGCGGAGGCATGGGCATTGTATACAAAGGTAAAGATCTTCAACTAGATCGCTTTGTTGCTTTAAAATTCCTTTCGCCGAAACTCCTGCAAGATCCAACAACCAGAGAGCGGTTTGTACACGAGGCCAAAGCTGCCTCCATTCTGGACCATCCAAACATTGGGATCATCCACGAAATTGGTGAAACAAAAGAGGGGCAGTTATTCATTGCCATGACCTTTTACGAAGGCGAAACCTTAAAGGCAAAGCTTTCGCAAGGATTGTTGCCGATTGAAACTGTTCTCCGTTATATTCTGGAAATTTCGGAAGGACTTGAATTCTCCCATAAACGTGGGGTAGTACATCGAGATATAAAACCCAGCAACATCATCATAACCGAAGATGACAAAGTAAAAATTGTCGACTTTGGGCTGGCAACATTTATAGACCGCCCTCTGGAGAATGATACCGGGCGGATTATGGGGACCGTAGGTTATATGCCGCCGGAGCAATTACGTGGCGAAAAGACCGATTTCAGAGCAGATATATGGTCTACTGGAATTGTGCTTCACGAACTGCTGTACGGGAGAAAGCCGGATAGATCCAGTAACGGTAGCATCGCTTTTGAAGAATCGGTTTCGAGATCAGGGAGCAGTTCGTCGGGTTCAGCGATCTTCTCTCATCTAAATTCGATCACCGAAAAAGCATTGCGCAGTGATCCCAATGACCGCTTCCCTTCTATGACGGTCTTCCTGCGTGAGCTACGTCAATTATTGCCCGGGCCATTTCCTGCAACGTCCTTTTTGCAGATTGCGAAGAAGACAATTTTAACCCGCCCCATTTCCACGGCTATCGTGATTTGCTCTTTAATACTCATGGGCTTTTTCATGAGTAAACTGGATCCACTAAACCAGTCATATGCAGCTGAATCACATTCTATTGGAATTGAGTGGCTGAAAAATTACACCGCCATTGAAGATGAGAACTTTTTATCACGCGGTGTAACCCAGGAATTGATACACGAGCTAACCAGATTTGAAGCCCTCAAGGTGGTATCGTTGGTTCAAGCCAATGAACGTCAACCTGCCTCACAGAATCTGGCGGAAGACCTCAATCTTAAATGGAAAGTCAGCGGTAATGTGTACAGAAAAGACGGTAAGATTCATATTTCAGTTACCGTTCAGGAGGTCAACTCACAACGAATAATTAGTGCCACACCGCATGTCGACGATGAAGAAGATCTTCAAATTCTTATTCATGACGTGGCGCTCCACATTATTGACAAACTGAATATTCCGCTTAGTCTGAGTGACGAGAAGTTTATCGAGAACAAGAGCTCAGTAAACCCGAAGGCCTTCGAGCTTTACCTGCGTGGTCGCTTTCATGTTGAAATGGAGACCCCTGATCATCTCGAACAAGCCATCAAACTGTTTAACGAAGCAATCACCCTGGAACCGTCCTTTTCAAGAGCCTATGCAAGTAAGGTAGTGCCTTATTACCTGCTTGGAGATAAATATGAGCGGTATCATCCTGAGGCGGCTTTTGCTCTTGCCAGAGGAGCAGCCACAATGGCAATCGCACTGGATGAAATGTTACCTGAAGCACATGTAGCCCAAGGTGTCGTGCGGGAGTTGATCGAGAATGATTTTGACGGTGCTGCCAGATCATTTCTACGAGCTATAGAACTAAATCCTAAAGACAGCGAAGCCCATCGAGAGTACGGCCTGCTTTTATTGAGGCAGGGCAATATCGAAAAAGGACTCAACCAGCTAAATATTTCGCTGGAGCTTCTGCCAACGTCTATGCAAATCAGACGAGACGTGGGCCGCGCATATTACTACAATAAGGAGTATGACAAGGCCATTGACCAGCTCACAGAATTATTGACCATGCAGCCTGATTTTGTCAGGGCACATAAAATTCTAGCGTTTACATATCTTTTATCCGGCCAAATACCAGAGGCAAAAGAGGCTTTCCACAAAGCCATACAACTAGACAAATCAGAAAACGAGGTTGATAATAAAAGCTTCTTTGCAGAGGCTGATGCACTGTCCGGTAATATCGAGCAGGCCAGAGAAAAACTTGATGAGTTGATCGACTATGTAAACACAACGGATAAAAAAGGTGCAACCAGTATCGCTCTGGTTTATATAACGCTAGATGAACATGATGAAGCGATGAAATGGGCGCAGCGCGCAGCTACAGAAGAAGACCTCCCTCCATCCATTCTCGTAGATCCCCGCTGGGATCCGTTGCGAAGCCGTGAAGATTTTCAGGAGTTGATTAGCAAAACTGTTCATTAGTAGTCTGGCAAGTTTATAGAGTCTAGCCAGTTTTTGACAGGAAGCTGAATAATCCTAAAGAAATGGAAAAAGCAATGGCCCGAAACATCGGCCTTTTGGGGGTATTTGCCTATTTACTAGGAATCATTGCTTTACCTGTTCAGGCACAGGTGGTTGACCACTGGGAATCTGTTGTCCTTGACAGTGACACCTGGCGCTATTTGGTGCCGGCTACAGAGCCGGCAAACTGGCAAGCCCCTTCCTTCGATGATACAAGTTGGCCAGAAGGACCCGGTGGGTTTGGATACGGAGACGACGATGACGCAACGGTGCTTGAAAATGCACGCTCAGTATTTACCAGAATCAGTTTCATCATTACCGATACGAGTGCAATTGGCGCGGCAATGCTCCACGTAGACTATGATGATGCCTTTGTAGCGTATCTAAATAATGTAGAAATTGCCCGATCTGGTATTGGTGCCCCGGGCGATCTTACACCCTTTGACCACTTCGCAGAAAGCCTGAATGAGGCCGCTTTGTACCAAGGCGGTACCCCTTCCTACACCCTGCTTAATAAAGAGCAATTGGCAGGTATTGTATTGGAAGGCACCAATCTACTTGCTGTTCAGGTACATAACGATAACGAAAACTCTTCAGACTTAACCTCTCGCACCTTTTTCTCGGTAGGCTTGCTCGATACTGACACCCAGTATCGCCCGGTGCCCGACTGGTTTATCCCTCCGCGCGAAAATCCCGACGAGCTCTTTTCGACCCTGCCACTTGTTGTACTTGATACCCAGGGCCAGGTTATTCCCGATGAACCTAAATTGATTGCCCGCATGGGTATCATCGACAATGGAGAGGGTGTAATAAACGCCATCACAGATCCTTTTACTGACTATGACGGCATCGTAGGCATCGAGCGCCGCGGGTCGAGTTCTCAATCCTTCCCCAAGTTGTCATACGCCATTGAGACGCGTGGTGCAGACCTGGAAGATGTGGACGTATCACTTCTGGGATTACCGGAAGAAGAAGACTGGGTACTGAACGGACCTTACAGCGATAAGTCGCTCATGCGCAACGTGCTCGTCTATCATCTCGCCAATCAGATGGGACGTTATGCACCACGAACACGGTTTGTGGAATTGGTGCTTAACAACGAGTACCAGGGTATTTATGTCTTGATGGAAAAAATCAAGCGGGACAAAAACAGAGTAGACATTTCTAAACTGAATCCAGAAGAAGTAGCCGGCGACGATCTAACCGGAGGCTATATCATCAAAATTGACAAATCATCAGGATCAGAAGTGGCTGGGTGGCAATCTCCATATGCGCCCAAGCCGGGTTCAGCTCATCGGGTTTTCTACCAGTATCACTACCCTAAACCATCTGAGATTGTGCCGGCGCAGCAAGCTTATATACAAAGCATCGTGGCTACATTTGAAGATGTTATGGCCAGTCCCAATTTTGCTGATTCAGTAGATGGCTATGCAAAATATATTGATGTTGACTCAGCAATAGATTTTTATATCCTCAACGAAATAGCGCGTAACGTAGATGGGTATCGGTTAAGTACCTATCTCCATAAAGAGAAAGATAGCGAAGGAGATGGGAAACTCATTTTTGGCCCTATTTGGGATTTCAATCTCGGATTTGGGAATGCTGACTATTACAATGGCGGTCAAATATACGGATTCCAATCAGTGCTGGGCGTTCCTGAATTTGATTCTTTGCAGCCGCCTTTTTGGTGGGCCAAGCTCTGGAGAGAGCCTGGATTTAACGCAAAAGTAATATCGAGATGGAATGCATTACGCCAGACAACACTACACGCTGACTCCATCATGCAGTACATTGACGCAAATGTAGCACTATTGGGAGATGCGCCTTCTCGTAATTTCCAGCAATGGAGTATTCTTGGCACGTATGTTTGGCCTAACGCTTTTGTTGGTAATACCTACACTGCTGAAATAGATTTTTTCAAAAACTGGATTCGGGACCGGCTTGATTGGATCGATGAAAATCTGGCCTCGTCAGTGAGTGTTTCGCCGCCAATTCCAGTTACCCTTGGCACGTTTGAATTATCCAATGTATATCCGAATCCGATCGAAAACGAGGGAAGTATTTCACTTACTATTGGCCGACAACAAACGGTTCGTATAGAGATCTACGATCTCACAGGCCGGCTCGTTTTGCTCCCCTTCGAAGACGTCGTACAAGTCGGCACACCACGTGTGATTACCTTTTCCAGTGCTGGTCTTGCAAGTGGTGCCTACCTCGTGCGAGCAGTTGGGACCGATGCGGTGACCTCGAGGAAATTCATTGTAAGGTAACTGCTTTGTAATTTAAGGCATGAAAACACTATTTGATGATGCCTCAAGTATATTTTGGACCATTATATTTATTTTAGTAGCTGCAGCATCAGGATGCCAGCAAAACACACCTGATTCTTCGCCGGCAAAACCCAACATCGTCATGATTCTATCCGATGATCATGGCTTTGACGACGCCGGCGCTTATGGCAATACGGCCATTCATACGCCCAACATAGATCGTCTTGCTTCAGAAGGACTCAAATTTACGCGGATGTACACCACCTCTGCGATGTGTACGCCAAGCCGATCAGCCTTATACACTGGATTGTATCCGCATAGAAACGGGGCGTACCAAAACCATAGTGCTGTAAGCCCGGGCATTGAAAGTATGCCCCATCACCTGCAAAAGCTTGGCTACAGGATAGCACTGCTGGGAAAGCGGCACATCAAACCGCTGGCACAATTTCCATTCGAGTTTCTTGAGACAGATAGTTTGGATTCATTTATCTCAGATCCAACGCCCTACGTGCTACTGATCACACCCGATGAACCACATGCCCCTGCTTCTATGGTCTTTGAAGCAAGCAAGAGGTACAACCCTCAAACAATCCCGCTTCCGCCCTACCTGATTGACACCCCCGAGACACGCGATCAACGGACCGGGTATTATGACTTGGTAGAAATTCTCGACAATAAGGTAGGCCATGTCATTAACACACTAGCAGCGGCTGAGCAATTTGACACGACGCTCTTTATATACACAAGTGACCATGGCGCCGGCTTTCCCTTTGAAAAATGGACGTGCTATGAGGCCGGGATAAAAATTCCGTTTGTAGCTCGATGGCCGGGCAAAATTAAAATGGGAACGACTACGGATGCAATGGCGAGCCTGATCGATGTGCTCCCTACCTTCATCGAAATTGCCGGCGGCATGTCTCCAGATTCCCTGGATGGGCAAAGCTTTCTGGGTGTTTTGCAAGGACAATCTGACCATCACAGGGATCTCATATTTAGCACACACACAACCACTGGCATCATCGAAGGCTCTTACTATCCAATCCGTAGCGTACGCGATCAACGATATAAATATATTCGCAACTTGAATGCAGAAGGGCTATTCACCAATCTCATAACCAACAGAACAGGTCAAGGCGGATGGAATTCATGGAAGGTACTGGCAGCATCAAATGAGCAGGCCATGAATCGAACAGAGATATATCAAAAAAGGCCGGCGGAAGAGTTGTATGACCTCCACCTCGACCCGTACGAATTGAATAACCTGGCGCAAGAACCGGAATATCAGGACATAAAAACAACATTAAACCAGTCGCTGCAAGATTGGATGTATGCTGTGGGGGACCAGGAAGTTGAGAACAATTAAGGGAGTCAGTTTAGGGTTTAGGGGTGTGATGTAATAAGTTCATTGATAAAATGCCACGCTTACCATAGCAAAAACCTTCTTTCATGTCATCCTGCGTCGACCAAAATCGTCGACATCCGATCAAGATGACATATTTAGGGGTTTTGAGTGACTCTCAGGTACAATTATCACTACCTTCTTGTCTTCCTCTCTCCTCACCCCACCTCAACCGCTTCACGGCGTACCTGGTATTTCAACTTTAGCGTCAGGGAAACCACTAACAATCCGGCAGTAATCAGTACCCCTTCCTCCAAAAACGAAGATAACCCAATCAGTACTGCTGTTACAGGAAGTATTTCTCTTTGCAACCATCCCTCTGCGTTAAACCGCTCATGCACAATCCAAAGCCCGAACACATAGATGGCTGTAGGCAGGGTGACAGCTGCTATAGCTACCATGCGTCCCACTTCAGCGTGGCCTGTAATGACGTCAACACCAGCAGCCAGGCCGGCGCCTACGGCAGTTGCCGACGCAAATATGATAAAATGGCCGTATCCCCATAAAAAGCCTGTCCCTACCGACCCCGCCCCTAACGCTTCGTGCCTGGTCTCACTGAAGTAGAGCCACCACATCGCAAATACAATCATAAGCCCTGCGCCTATCCATGAAAGTACATCGGCTTGCAGGAAGTTAATATCTGAAGTTGCCTGTATGGCCATTGACAGCGCCAGCAAAGATTCTCCCAACACAATGATTACTAATAATCCATAGCGCTCAACAATATGGTGTTTATGCCAGGTTGTGTTTGCTGCCCGTTCAGCAATTGCTGGTACCAACAGCTCACAGACAATCATCACCAAATAAAACGGGATAAATCCTTCTGTTGGCATTAGGAAAAATCCTAAAACCCAAAGCACTTGACAGATGGTAATACCTATTGCATAGCGGTAGGCTGTCACTCTGCGCTCGGGATCATGTCGTGCTGCACGCAGCCACAGGCTAACCAGCGCCAGACGCATGATTACGTAACCGATGATCCCAAAGGGTATACTACCACTCGTAAAGAAGTAAGGAATACCAGCAGCAAATACCAGCGCGCCGATCATCATTACCATGACTGCGATGCGGTACGGTGCATCATCATTGTCGTATGCAGACGCAAACCAGGTGAAGTTCATCCAGGCCCACCAGATGGCAAAAAAGGCAAGAGTGAATTTAATTACTCCGTCTATGACGTGGTTTTCTGCAATCGCATGGTGTAATTCCGTAGCAGCAGCAGCAATCGCAATGACCGAAACAAGATCATAAAACAGCTCTAGTGGGGTTGCCTGTCTGTGAGATTCTGATTTATCGCGCCCCGGCATGGGCCGCACAAAAAAACTTTTGGTATTCATTCCTACGACGGTCTTTCTACAAGATTTTCTAATCAGCTTACATTCACAGTTTCCGCTCTGAATTGTAGCTCGTACAAGTGGTTGTATAGTCCTTTCCTTTCCATAAGCTCGCTATGGGTGCCTGCGTCCAGCAACCGGCCCTTTTCCAATACCATGATGTTATTTGCATCTTGTATAGTAGACAAGCGGTGTGCAATGACCAGGGTGGTGAGCTGGCTATTTCGCGAAAAAGAGCCGGCCAAAGCATCTTGAATAATAGCCTCTGATTCGCTATCCAGGCTCGCGGTTGCTTCATCCAGAATGAGCATATTAGCCTCTTTCAGGATGGCACGGGCGATGGCTACCCGCTGCTTTTGCCCACCCGATAACTTAACACCCCGTTCGCCAATTTTTGTATCATAGCCTTCTTCAAGCGCTAATATAAAGTCGTGCGCATTGGCAACCTTTGCAGCTTCGTGAATTTCCTCTTCGGTAGCGCCGGGTCGGGCATAGCCAATATTCTCACGAACACTGCCAGAAAACAATGTGGGCTCCTGTGGGACAATGGCGATTGATTGGCGGAGGGCTTCGAGCTCAAAGTCTTTGATGTCTCTGTCTCCCATAAGAATCTTGCCGGCGTCTGGATCAAAGAAGCGAGCCAGCAGCTTTGTAATTGTGCTTTTACCAGAACCTGAAGGCCCCACAAATGCCACTGTTTTGCCGGCATCAATAGAAAAATTGAGGTCATGCAGCACAGGCTCCGTAGTACCAGGGTATGAGAATGTCACGTTTTTGAATTGAATACTTCCCTCAGGCTTCTCCTTGATATCTCCTTCCTGCTCTGTCTCCGTCTCGAGTAAATCAGCAACACGCTCCAACGCCGCCATACCCGACTGCAGTTGGTTGTTAAAGAACATTACAGACATCACTGGCCGTTGTAGCATACGTTGATACAGTAGAAAAGCCGTTAACTCACCAACGCTAAGCAGACCTTGTGCTACCTGCCAGCCTCCCAGCAACAAGATTGCTCCTATGCCATACTCCGCCGTTACGGTTACCAGACTCTCCATCAGGCCTACATCCTTCCGCCGATCCAGATTATACCGCACATAGGCATCGTTTTCTGTACCAAATTTCTCGGTTTCGTTCGCCTCGCTTGCAAAGGACTTTACTACCTGAATGTTACTAATGACCTCACTCGCCACAGCCGTCATCTCTCCTACACGTTTGCGTATCAGCCTGGAGGCATGCCGCATGGGCTCCTGATAATACTTGGTGATATACGCGAGCGCCGGCACAACAACAAGGTTGACCAATGCCAACTGCCAGTTCATCGAAATTACAATCGCAAGAATGACCAGAATGCTAAAAAGCTGCCCCGCTAGGCGTGTTGATCCTGCCTGAATCATGCCTTGTAGCGCATTCACATCCGAAACAACGCGAGACACCATTGAGCCAGATCGTTCAGATGTAAACCGTTCCACTGGCAAGCGAAGCAGGCGCGAGTAGGATCGCATCCGAATATCGCTAATGATACTTTGTGTAAAAGCAAAGCTGTAATACATGCCGGCGTAATTCACAGCGGCACGTATGAGATAAAATCCAATAAACCCAAGTCCAAGCCAGACAAACATCTGAAGCTCCTGACTTGGAATCACCGTATCAAATGCAATCCGGATAAATTGTGGACCAACGGTCCCCAGTGCAGCAGACGCACTAATAAGAAGTGACAGGGTGATTACTCTACCCTTGTAAGGTTTTAATAAATGCCAAAGCTTGTGTACACTTTCAAACCGAGGTTCTGTGCTCATATAGTGTGTGTTTATTTCTTAAAAAACAAAATCCGGTATATTCTATAACCAGACTTCATGAAGAAAAGATAAGCAATTCCGCTTTCTGATCTGTGCAATTATTGATTGATTTGCTCGCCATCAGTTTTCCGGGTGAAAGATTCAAAGCCTTCGAGCGGGCAAGTGGTCGTTTTGATGTAATCGATGAGGCCCTGTACCAATTTTTCTACAAGATGCTGTACACCTTCATCGAGTACTTTTCCATCTTGATCAAAAACACCGCGTACATTGGCTATAGAAACCGGCCCTGGCAATACAATGGCTCCAACATGCGAGGCAACGCTACGCAAGTGCTCCAATGCCTTAATCGCCCCAATGCGGCCAGCCGCTACTCCCAACAAAGCTACGGGTTTACCGGACAATCCAGAGGGGAAGCCCATATTATCAATGAGTAACTTGATCACGCTCGAGTAGCTGCCATGATATTCTGGTGTCGCGAGAATGACGCCATCAGCGCCGGCTAAAATCTGCTGCATCTTTTTTGCATCTTCGGTTTGCCCTTTGCCGGGTAGCGCGAACTGCATATCCGTAGGATCTATTACCTCAAACGCCACGCCTTCTGTCTGTTTTACAGCATGGGCTACAATGTTCAACGCTTTGGCTGTATTGTTGTCAGGCCGTACGCTCCCCTGAATGGCAACAAGTTTAATCATGTTTTCTTTTTTGATATTTAGGTCGCGTCCGCAATTAGAAGACACTGCATTAGCTTCCCAATAAGGATGTCCAATCTAAACCAGAAGCCCAGGTTTTAAAATCTTGCCAACCTACTTCTGGAAAGTGTTTTTTGAGGGCAGAGATCTTTGCTGAATAGCCCGATTTGTCAAACCATTCGTACATAAGGCCCATGTCTTCATTTTGCGCTTTCATCGCCTCAACAGTAAATCCCTGGTAGTTGATTTGCCGGCCTGTTATTTCAGAAAGCACCGCGACCAGTTCGTTATGGGTCAACTCATCGCCGGCGATGTTAAAGCGTTGCCCAAAAACCTGCTGACGCCGCTCGAACAGTGCAACAGCAAAGTCTCCAATGTTTGCAACCGATACTTGTTGCAGTTTGCGATCTCCAGGCATCGCAGCTGAAAGCGTACCGTCCTTCAATCCGGGCAAGGTCCAGGGTGCCAACAAATTGTCCATAAAGTATACCGGCGCACTGATACTATATGGTACGCCCGACTCGGCCAGCGCCTTCTCAACCTCATACTTGCTGTCAAAATGGGGGATGCCCGTCGCTTCATCCGCATCTCCTACCGAACTGTATACCAGGTGGCCAACGCCGGCTTCTTTTGCGGTTTTGATCAGTGCCAGTCCCTGCGCCGTTTCTGCCTCCATACCGCTCTCAAAAGGTGTTGTCATCGCATACATCGAATCAACACCCTTGGCAGCCTGGACAAGCGACTCCGGATGGGTAAAATCCCCTGCAACCATTTCGGCGCCAGCCTCAACTAAGGCTTTTGCTTTTTCAGAAGAGACATTGCGTGTTATACCCCGAACACGATGTCCTTTTGCCAATAATGCCTTGGCCACTGCGCCTCCCTGTTGACCTGTGGCGCCGGTAACCAGTACAAATCGTTTATTCGACATTTAACTATCTGTTGTTTGTAGTGACATTTATTGTATATACATCAATTTGCGTAAATTTTTTTAGCCGCGCATTTTCTCTAGCAGTTTGTTAAGTGTATAAGCTTCGTCCTCACTTAGATTCCGGTGCGAATCGCTCGTTGCCCTTACAAGAGGATCAACTTCAATGAGCAAATCAAGTCCTTTCTGCGTTATCACAACGTCAACTTTACGCCTGTCTGCAGCACATTGTGTACGCTCCACCAACCCTTTCATCCGCATCTTCTCCACCAGGCGTGTTGCATTAGACGATTTGCTAATCATGCGCTCAGTAATCAGCTGAACCGTCGCCGGCTTTGGATATTGTCCACGCAAGATCCGGAGCACATTGAACTGCTCTTTCGAAATACCGAAAGGCTTCAAAACTGCGTTCGTTTTACTCCCCAGCACTTCTGCAGTAACCAGTACATTCAAAACTGCTTTGAGATACTGATCTCCAAAATGCGCTTGTTTTAGCTCTTGCTCTAATTTCATATCATCCTATACAATCATTGTATATACACTGAATGTAATGTATTGTTTTAGTGATTGCAAATATTGGTGGTAAAACACCTTGTATTAGAAGAGGTGTTGAGAGGGAAGAGAAGAGAGAGAAGGCGCTGTTGATCTAAAAATATCTGAACATATACGTTCTCTCTCCTCTCTTCTTTATCCGAATCTACTGCACAGCCGGCAGTATCCGCTGCTGCAACGCATTCCAGGTGCGCATCTCAGGCTGATTATGGATATTCCACCCGTTAAATACTGCTACGATATCGTGCTCAGGAGATACCAGGACAAACTGGCCACCGTATCCGTTACCGGCGAATATTTTCGTCTCTCCGTTTTCCTGGTTGGGCACCCACCACTGGTAGCCATATCCTGAATCCTGCCGGCCGTTATTCGGTCGGACGTCACTGACAACAGGTGATACAGATGATTTTACCCAGTCCTCAGATATAATTTGTTGATCTTCCCATTTGCCATTACGCAGAAACAAGTACCCAATCCGTGCAAGATCATGAGACGTTAGATACAGGCCACCTTCCGTGTCTACTTCGCCGGTTGGCGTTATTTTCCAGTAGAAATCCTTGATCCCAATCGGCTCAAACAGCTTTTCTTTTGCCCACTGATCCGCGCGTTTGCCCGTGGCCACTTCAATCAGTTGACCAAGCAAAACACTAACGCCACTGTTGTAATCAAATTTAGTCCCCGGCGCTTCACGCATGGGCTGATCGAGTACAAACTGTACCCAATGATCACTGGCTTCCATAAGAATACAGCTATTCGTCTCGTCATCGTATGAAATCATCTCATTCCAATCGATGCCACTACGCATGGTGAGCAAATCTTCGAGCGTGATATCTGTTCGCCGGCTATCCTGCATGTCCTGTGTATACCCTTCAAACATTTTCATTGGATGGATATCTACCCCATCCAGATACCCTTCATCGACTACAATGCCCAAAGCCGCTGCGTTTACACTTTTGGTCACCGACTGCAAGGTGTGCAATTTTGTGCCGTTGTAATACGGATGCCACGCAGGATGATCATAGTTGTACTGCTGGTTGGTGGTATCATACGCAGCAGCGACTGCTTCATAATCCTGCGTATAACTATGATCTGCGATGATGCGTCCGTTTCTGATGAGCAAAAAATGGTCAATGAGACCGTATTTGCCGGCTTCGATATCTGCATGTAATGCTGAAACAGCCGCAGGATCTACGCCTTCAGCTTCCGGTGTTGAAACCGCCCAGGCATCCCTCGGCCACTCAGGTGCTTCGTTTGTTTGATCAGCAGCGTAGTTTGATGTGCAAGCGGTGAGGAGAAGGGAAAAGCTACAAGCTAAAAAGAAAAAGAAATTTTTCATGATGTTCGATTCGATTCGAAATAAGTGCTGTCTCGTCGGAGCAGCTCCACCCCACCCTTCGGGCGCCCCTCCGTGGAGGGGAATTTATGCCATAAAATCACAAATCTAATCAGATTCTCCTCTCTAGAGGGGAAAGCTTCGACGAATATCGTCGAAGCAGCGGGCGTGTCAGTGCGGCCACTATTATTAAAAGCATACTAAAAATCACTTTAAACTTCCGCATTTTTCACTTTCCTGTATCACATTAAATATCACCCATCCTACATAAGTCCTCGTTCTGCTAATGAAGTAAATCCTCTGCCGGCGATAATCAGATGGTCATGCAGTGGTATTCCCATGATTTTCCCCGCCTCAACAAGCTGACGTGTGACGCGAATATCTTCTCGGCTCGGCTCCAGGTTCCCTGAAGGATGATTGTGCAGACATATTATGGCCGCCGCATTATCCAGAATCGCCTTTTGAAATACAGCCCGTGGTTCAACAATACTCGCCGCGAGTCCCCCTTCACTGATCGTGTAATCTCCCTGAATCACATTGGCAGTATTCAGCAGAACCACCTTAAAGATCTCGCGCTTTAAATCCCGCATTAGCGGCCCATAGACTGCCGCGACATCTTCCGGTGACTTCACCTGGATCCGCTTTTCTTCCGGTTGCGATTCGATGCGCCGGCCAATTTCAAATGCAGCAATCAACTGAGACGCCTTGGCCTTCCCAATCCCCGTCACCTGCATGGTTGCGCGCATGTCTTTCCTCGAAAGCGCGCGCAAACTACCAAAGGCCTTTAGCGTAACCCGTCCAAGCTGTACGGCTGAAATAGAGCCACGCTTCAGTCGCGCACCTGTCCCAAATATTAACGCAATGAGTTCTGCATCAGACAGGATTTCAGGCCCATGTTTGAGAAGCCGCTCGCGTGGCCTGTCACCTTCGTCCCATTGATGGATTGGTTGATAAGAGACATTAGGATCTGCGTCAGTTGGATGTAGAGAATGAATCATCTTTAGGCATTGCTTAATTACAATACTAGGTAGACGAATCAAAACAATTAAACGTACCCTGTACTCGCGATTCTGGCAAACAAAAAAAGGCCACGTGTAACAACGCAGCCTTCTTCTTCAAATGAGTACATCTATGCCTAATTAGGCACCAGTTCATTCAACAGATCCTCATTCGTAGGCGACTGCTGGAAGTGCCGCAGAAGCGCCTGCATGGCGTCTATTGGAGCACGCTGGTTCAGCGCCCTGAACAATCTGTGGTGCTGGCCGATCATGTCGCCCAGGAGCAGTTCTTCGTTTCTGGTGCCGCTTTTCTTGAGGTTGATAGCAGGATAGATACGCTTGTCAGCCATCTTTCTATCTAGTACGATCTCTGAGTTACCAGTGCCTTTAAACTCTTCAAAAATCACTTCATCCATCCGGCTACCTGTATCAACAAGTGCCGTGGCGATGATGGTTAATGACCCACCGTCTTCAATATTTCTGGCCGCGCCAAAGATTTTGCGGGGTACGGTTAAGGCGCGTGAATCAAGTCCACCAGACATGGTCCGGCCGCCGCCTTCAATCCACAGGTTAAAGTTACGTCCCAGTCTTGTAAGCGAGTCAAGTAAGAGCACAACGTCTTTACCTAATTCAACAAGTCGCTTGGCGTACTCCAGTGACAAGGTAGAAACCCGCACGTGGTTATCGGGCTCACGGTCATTTGACGAAGCAAATACCATGGCTTTTGTGGTACGGCGAAAGTCGGTAACTTCTTCGGGACGCTCATCCACCAGCAAAGCAACCAATTCTACTTCATCGTGGTTTTCGCTAACAGATGCAGCAATTTTCTTTAAAAGGACTGTTTTTCCTGTTCTTGGCGGGGCAACGATCAAGGAGCGCTGTCCTTTTCCAATCGGTGCTGCCAACTCTACTGCACGCATAGAGAAATCACGCGGACCTGTAACAAGTCTGAGTTTTTCATCGGGGTAGATTGTACGCCCTGTTTCAAAATCTCTTGTCCGCGCCCATACCTCCGGCTTCACGCCCATCACGGTGAAAACCTTGTCTACCTGAAGGTCGCCCTTTCTACCGGGGCGTAATGTACCCTCGAGTAATACGCCGTCACGTAAGTTTAATTTCTTGATTAGCGGGGGGGGTACAAACGGATCGTTTTCGCCTTTAGGTATATCGTGACGTAATCCTCTGATAAATCCAAACTTCTTATCTCCGATCAACTCGAGGAGTCCTCGAAACGGAATTTCTTCTGCCATAATGGGTTAATTGGGCCAGGAGCCACACAAATTAAGGGGTTTTAACTATTGGTACGATTGTCCACTAAATGCGTACCAAACCAACTGCTATTCACGCTCTGTTTTTCACTACCGGACCAACACAGTGATGTGAATACGCTCAGGTATGTGTTCCATGTTGAACGTTAACTCTTCCTGATAACATGAAACTGGTAACCTGTAACTTACGACCAAATACAATCAACTACACAAATTCACAGGTGGGCTAATAAGACGAGTAAGGTGCTGAGTCTCCAGGAAGCGCTTCAATATAATGGTTCTGGAACGTTGTACCTTTGTGTTAGTTTCCGCTTCGAGATACCTGCTTTTGAATTCAACCGGGATGAATCATCCTTTTTTGAGGCCTTTTAATAATTCATCAGCGGTATCAGTTTGAGGATAGAAAATAGCACCTTTCATTTTGCAGATACTGCCTTCTAAAATTCAGCTTTTGAAGGCCAACACCTTTAGTGTACATGCAGTCCTGGTTAAAAAATCTACATATTGAACGCTACGGGCCAGTAGATGCAGAACCTGTGGTTATGCTACATGGCTGGGGCAGCAACGCCGGCCTGATGCGTCCGCTTGCCCTTGCGCTTCAGGACAAGTATCGTGTTTTCAATATAGATTTGCCGGGCCACGGCCTCACACCTCCACCACCAGAGCCCTGGGGAGTGCCAGAACACGCGGCGCTGGTGCAGGCCTTTATCGACGAAGAAATCAAACAACCGGCGCATATGGTCGGGCACTCCAACGGGGGGCGCATTTCATTCTTCATGGCCAGTGACCCCGCTTATGCGAGTAGTGTCCATAGCCTTTCGCTTATTAGTCCATCTGGCGTAAAACCGAAGCGGACGCTCAAATACCATTTCAGAAAAGGCCTGGCGACCACTTTAAAAGCACCTTTCAGCATCTTGCCGGCTGGTTTACAAACATACGGTCTGGACTGGCTACGACACACGCTCGTATGGCAATGGCTTGGGTCTTCAGATTACAGTCAATTGCAAGGCGTGATGCGTGGTGTGTTCGTGAAGACGGTCAATTGCCTTTTGGATGATCGACTGGCTCTTATTAAGGCCCCAGCGATATTTTTTTGGGGCACAGATGACACGTCCATATCAAAATATCAGATGGACGTGGCTACCGCGAAAATACAGGGCAGCGAAATGATCATCCTGGAAGGCGCTTCCCACTACGGCCACCTTGATCAACCGGCCATTGTGACAGAAGGTATGCGTCATTTCTTGTCTCATCATCCGATGAGACATCCTACACCAGCAGAATGAGGGTGCATTGCATACGTAGACCATGATCCTCTTTCTCTTCTTCTTTGCATTGGTAGCCACACTGTTCGCCGGCTGGCGCGCGTGGCGCAGAATTCGATTCTTCCTGCACGTTTTCCAATTGGAGAGCTATAAACCGGTCCGGTACATCAACTGGATCAAAGGCCGGGGCAAAAGCCGGCTCGTCCGCGTTTCTCATCTGCTTGCGCTGCCCTTGCTCGCCGGCGCCTGGTTTATACATCAACAAACACAAGTCGTCTGGCCCATTGGAGTGATCGTGTTTCTGTGGGGTATCCTGTTTGCATCTTCGAGGGAGTACCAGGGCCAGAAGCAGAAAAAGCCCATTGCGATTACCCATCGCATGAAACGCCTGATGGGGACTGCGCTTGCAATCGGTGCCATTCCAGTACTTGCAGGGCTCCTCTACGGCCTATCGACTGGATCAGCTACAGGTTTTTTATACTACCTCGCCGGCTTGTTCGCGGCTGATTTTGGTGCACCGTTGGCCGTTCTACTCGCAGCATGGTTGATGCAGCCTGTCGAAAAATCTATTCAGAACGGATTTAAGAAACAGGCACGATCAAAACTCAAAGAAAGACCTGATCTGATCACAATCGGCATCACCGGGTCTTATGGCAAAACAAGCGTCAAATTTATTCTGGCTGAGATCTTACGGCAGCGATTTAATGTGCTTGCCACCCCTGGTTCGTATAACACGCCTATGGGGATCTGCATCGTTGTTAACAACAAACTCAAAACGGAGCATCAGGTACTGGTGCTTGAAATGGGCATGCGTTATCGGGGAGATATCAAGGAGCTCTGCGATATTGCCAAGCCGGCCCTGGCGCTGGTCACTGATGTAGGCGTAGCACATCTCGAAACGATGGGATCGATTGAGAATATCGCGCAGGAAAAAGGGGATATTCTGAAATACATGCGGGATGATGGCGAGGCTATTCTGAATATTGACAACCCCTATGTGGCAGATATGGCAAGCCGGGCGCCCGGAAAGGTGTGGCGTGTTTCAATCACGGATCATCCTGATGCCGACATTAAGGCGCGCAATATCAAATACTCACCGGAAGGCGCCTCGTTTGAGGTAGAAGATGAGCAGGGCAACACGCAGCTTTTCAAAACCAAGTTACTGGGCCGGCACAATGTGTCAAACATCTTGCTCGGCGTAGCAGTGGGCCGGCAAATGGGGCTTCGGTTGCGCCAAATAGCGCATGGTGTTGGACGCGTTGAACCCGTAGAGCACCGGCTTCAATTAATGAAAAAGGGCGCGATTACCGTGATCGACGATGCCTTCAACTCCAACCCGGTCGGGGCACACAATGCAGTTGAAGTACTCGGTGCCTTTGAATCGGGCCGGCGAGTCATTGTGACGCCAGGCATGGTAGAATTGGGGGATCGGCAATGGGAGGAAAATCGGCTTCTGGGTGCGCACATGGCAAATCATGTAGATCTCGCGGTACTCATTGGCGAGAAACAAACGGCCCCTATTGTCGAAGGATTGCGATCTGGAGATTTCCCCGAAGCCAAAACAAAAGTCTTCGCCTCTTTCTTCGATGCCCAGAACTTCTTGCAAGGCTACCTGGAATCTGGCGATGTTGTGCTGTACGAAAACGACTTACCCGATCAGTATAATGAATAAGGCGTCATAGGTGTTTTTGATGCGTTTCGGGTTCTGGGTTTAGCGTTCTGGGCTAGGGGTTCTCGGGAAGCTACGAGTAGCGCAAATACAACCTCCCCTCCTTTTTTCAAGGATGGGGTGGTAAATAAAGTTTTGCACGTTGGCCAGGAATTAACCACCTTGCCTACCGACACTCCTCCTTGGAAAGAAGGAGAATCTGATGGATTAGTATTACTCTGGTTTTTTTAACACCCCTGTTTTCGAGGTCAAGATTTAAAGTTTTCAGATATAAAAACCCGAAACCCTGAACACTAAACCCGAAACGGAGCCATCAAAATGCCATAGCATTTTGATGGCTCCCATTTTACAGACTGACACCAAATACGAGGAAGCTTCTCGCGGCACCCGGGGTCGGGTTAATGGCATACATTACGCTTACTGGCAAACTGAAGGCGTCTGTGATTGGAATGGCCTTGCTGGCTGATAAACCGAGCACTGTAATACCAAACGCCTGTGTACCGTAGAAAGCACTTTCTTGGGGTACAATTCCTAATGCGAGGCCTAAATCAACATCTTCGACGGTAAAGGGATAGCCAAACTCTATGTAAATAGAATTTTCTACATCGTTATGAACAAAGATATTTCCTGATATAGAAAGTGGGAAATCATCTGTACCACCAACACTGGCGTTGACTTCAATCCAGTGGGCACCATCTCCATCTCCGCTAAAATCACTAAACGGGAGCGTGCCAGGACCAGGGAAGTAGTAATCTGTGAGGCCGATATAAAAGCCACCAAAGCTATATCCTAGATACAAATCGTGTTCATTTGCTCCAGAGCCATCAGCAGCAATTGAATAGGATGCCCAGGATCCAATGGCAAAATTGCCGGCGCTAAATTCAAGGGTAGGCTGAATACTCAGCGACTCACCAAAGTCAATCCCACGCCACACATAACGGCTCATAAAATCTGCACCAATAGAAAAGGATTGGGCGGAAGATGAATGAGGCAACAAAAACATAAAACCAATTAGCAAGAATACCGGGAGGCTACTCTTTTTCTGGGGGGCTACATGCATGGTAGGTTGAATCTGGTGAATAGTTAAGTTTTCCAATCAATCCCAAATCCTAAACAAAAAGGCATCCGGGATATCTTTTAACTAAAAAAGTTAACTAAAAGAACTAAGTCAACCCACTTACAAAAACAAAAAGCGCTTCTTGCCTAAATAAAAGCGCTTCCTGATTCAGGTCTAAGAGTCTATTCTTCTCTTCTTCACCCAATCGTACATTTTTCCCCAAACTCAACCGCATGCATGAAGAGGTGTTTGACCACCCCATCTTCCATATCCTTGCAATCCAGCCAAACAAAAAAGCTCCGAGCCTTTAGCCCGAAGCTTTCTTAAATCTCCAATGCAAATGCTGTTTAGCAAGGCTGCCTACTAAATGGTGGGAATCTGAATTCGCGTTCCTCCCTGTAATGCAGATTCATGCGCACAAATACCGGCCATGGTCCAGTTGGCAGATTGCTCTGCGTTAGGCAATGCGTCTCGTTCTTCCAAAATAGCCCGCAAGAACTCATGCGCAAGATGTGGATGTGATCCACCATGACCGCTCCCCTGAATGAACGACGTATGCTCATTGTCGTCATCATACACGCCGGCCATTGTAAACGACTGGATCTCCTCGGGCAGCAAATGTCCATAGTCTGGCACCTTAACACGCTCTGCATCTTCATATCCAGAAAAAAGCACTACACCTTCCTCAAATAACTGCTCCCACTCGAAGGACATCTCTGTACCATATACATCAAAACTCTCACGATACTGACGAATCGTGTTAAACAGTGAGCGCGTTACCTCACAACTCAAATCCGAGTCCCTGAAACGCATTAGTGAAGACTCAACAGCAAACGGAGAATTATACATGGCTGCATAATCATGCTGAATATTACCGGAGCCGAAGCAGACAACGGAGTCTATCATCAAATTGCCGGCAATGGCTGCGAGCGGACATACCGCGTGCGTTGCGTAGTGCATCGGCGGGAATCCATACCAGTAGCTCGGCCATCCGGGCAGTCCCATATTTTGCTGATGTGATCCGCGCAGAAATTGGATGTTACCCATCTTGCCTGCATCCACCAGTTCTTTGGCGTAGAGATACTCCCGCGTATAAATGGCGGTCTCCATCATCATGTATACCTTTCCCGTTTTCCGTTGCGCTGCCACAATTTGCAGGCACTCTTCCGTGGTCGTAGCCATCGGCACGGTACACGCCACATGTTTGCCGGCTTCCAATGCCATGATACTCATCTTGCCATGCGCGGCAATCGGGGTATTGATGTGTATCGCATCAACCGTTGGATCGTCCAGCAACTCCTGATAACTTGCGTACCGCTGTGCGATGCCAAACGCATCCCCTACCTCATTGAGCCGGCTCTCATTCCTCTGACATATGGCATAACAGACTGCATCTGGATGTTTTTGATATATCGGGATAAATTCTGCGCCAAATCCCAATCCAACAATTGCGACATTCACTCGGTCAGCCATATACTATTCCTCTAAGTGGTTAGTTTTTAGTGGGTAGTTTTTAGTATTTGGTAGTCAGTGTAAGAACCAGAAAACTAACCACTAATCACTTAAAACTAAAGACTCATAAACTATAGTTCGACAAACTAAAAAAACAATTTGGCTATCGCTCCTTCACTTTCCATTGAGCAATCTTACTGGCAGAAAGGATATCTCCATGTTGCTGGTATAGATGAAGCAGGTCGTGGCTGCCTCGCCGGCCCTGTTGTAGCCGCTGCAACGATTTTTCCTCAGGGCTTTGTACTAAAGGGTGTAAACGATAGTAAGAAACTATCCCCACAGAAACGAGCCGAGCTTGCCAAAGAAATCACAAAAACTGCCATTTCAGTGG
This sequence comes from Rhodothermales bacterium, assembly GCA_045106435.1. Classification (GTDB taxonomy): domain Bacteria; phylum Bacteroidota; class Rhodothermia; order Rhodothermales; family JAHQVL01; genus JBCCIM01. The sequence continues at coordinate 6,075 of JBGCEN010000190.1, read as the reverse complement.
GTGTTGGGCTTTGCACGCCTGAAGAAATAGATGAGTTAAACATTTTATGGGCGGCCATGGAAGCCATGCGCCGCGCCGTTCAGAATCTGACGCCAGCACCCCATTATCTTCTCATCGATGGGAATCGCGCCTTTCCTGATTCACCGTGGCCCTATGAAACAGTCATTAAAGGAGATGCACGGTCTTTCACCATTGCAGCCGCCTCGATCATTGCAAAAACAGTCCGTGACGATATGATGCGCTGCCTGCATGAAGACTATCCGGAGTATGGATGGGCATCGAACATGGGCTATCCTACCAAAAAACACTATGAGGCGCTTGCCCAATACGGCTCAACCCCGTTGCATCGCCAGAGTTTTAGGCTGCGTTGACATGCTGCATTGTTATGAAACGGGAAAGGGAGAACGATACGCTCATCAGACTAACATTAAAACAATCCACATGAAAATCGCCTTGATCACAGGAGCCGGCTCTGGTATTGGCAGGCAATCAGCTTTAGTTCTACTCAAAAACGGGTTCAAGGTCATCCTTGCCGGCAGGACATTGGAGCGGTTGGAAGAAACGCAAAAGTTAGCATCTGAACACGCATCCCACGCCCACTCCATGGTTGTTGATGTAACCAGCCAGCCCGCTGTTCGGCAACTCTTCTCTCAAATAGAAGCCACATATGGCCGGCTGGATGTACTTTTTAATAACGCCGGCATATCCACCCCTGGAGACTTGTTGGAAGATGTGCCAATTGATCAATGGCAACAGGTCATCGCTACCAACTTAACCGGCGCGTTCCTTTGCACACAAGAAGCGTTTAAGCTGATGAAATCCCAGCAACCTCGCGGCGGGCGTATTATTAACAATGGCTCGATTTCAGCACAAGTACCCAGGCCTAATTCCGCCCCTTATACTGTAAGCAAACATGCAATTAATGGCCTCACCAAATCCACTTCCCTGGATGGCCGGAAATATGATATAGCATGCGGACAAATCGACATTGGAAACGCCGGCTCAGAGATGGTATCCACGATTAAAAAGGGAGCACTGCAAGCAAATGGGACCTTGCTGGCAGAACCAACCATGAAATTGGAAGATGTTGCACAAGCGGTACTTTTCATGGCCAATCTCCCACTGGACGCCAATGTGCAACACATGACTATTATGGCAACCAACATGCCGTTCGCCGGCAGGGGGTGAGGAAGTCTGTGAGTCGGTAAGTCTGAAAGTCTGTGAGTCCGATTGTCTGACTCACAGACTTACTGACCTACCGACTCACAGACTTCCCAACTCATTGACTTACCAACTCACAGACTCTACCAGCAACCTCTTCCACTGTGAGGTCGTCTGTATGAATTGTCAGGTCGGCCTGTTCGTAAAACGATGTTCTTTGCTCAAGCAATCCGGAGATTCGTGAGCGCACGGCATCGTCGCTGAGTAGTTGCCCGGACTTCCCAAGCAACATCGGACGGGTGGCATGCCCCGATTTGAGTCGGGATATGAGCGCATCAACGGATACCTGGAGATACACGACAACGCCGTGTCTTTTTGCCCAGTCGAGGTTTTCCTGGCTACATAAAGCCCCACCCCCTACTGCAATGACTTGATTGTGGGTGTTTTCAGACAAGAGAAGTTGCTGGCGTTCTACATCTCTGAATGCCGGCTCACCAGCTTCAGTAAAATACCTCGATATAGGCATTTGGACAGCAGATACGATCTTATCATCCAAATCAAAAAATGCCCATTCAAGTAGCGCTGCAAGTCGTGGCCCTACCGTGCTTTTGCCACAACCCATGAACCCATTCAGGTAGATTCGTGATGGCCGGCTGTGCGTTTTATTTGGTTCAAGTGTACTAATAGCGTTGGTAGTTTGAAGTGATGCAGATAAAATCGTAGCACCATCATATGGTTATAGACGATCTCTCAAAATGATTTGAGTGTAATAAGAGTTCCATTCTATTGAAAGCTCGTTTTATCAAAATGTCGTAAAAATCTTTATTAAAACGTTATTCTTTGTAGATTGCGCCCATGCGGTACAAGATGCTCATAGAATACAACGGGGAAGATTTTCACGGCTGGCAAATACAACCGGGCGTACCTACTGTCCAGGAATGTATCGAACAGGCACTAGAGACCGCATTGCGACATGCATGCAGCCTCACGGGATCTGGCAGAACGGACGCTGGTGTACACGCCAGAGGACAAGTCGCACACTTTGACTCCGAAGCTGAAGTCAACTTGTTTCGGTTAAAAGCATCATTGAACGGGTTACTTCCAAAGAGCATTGGCATACTTTCTTTAGCAGAGACCCACAAAGCGTTTCACGCAAGATATGACGCCATACAACGACACTACCATTACTATATAACCACAGAGAAACGGCCATTAAGTATTCATAAGCGCACAATTATCCGTTCTGAACCAGATTTCGAACGAATGAATGCAGCAGCTGAAAGCTTACTGGGAAGCTATAACTATAGTGCATTTTGCAAAATAAAATCAGAAACAAAGAACAGAGTTTGTAACGTTCTTTACGCACAATGGATCAAAGAAACGTATCAAGGTGACTGGTATTTCAAAATTGTCGCCGATCGTTTTTTGCATGGCATGGTTCGTGCGATAACAGGTACATTACTGGAAGTGGGACGAGGAAAGCGTCCTGCTGAGAGTATTAAACATTTACTGGCCTCAGAAGACCGTACATTAGCAGGCCCCGCTGCACCTGCGCATGGACTTGTTCTGGAGAAGGTTTCTTATTCGGACTCAACCTGAACGCGCTTCTGAGCACCAAAAAGCAATGAAAGATTTCAATTATTCTATGCATCGTCGTTTGGTGTATATGGCATATTTAAATAGATTTGCACTGTTTGCTCTCACGCTGTTAATATTCGCGGCGTGTGACCGCCCTTTTGTGGCACCTCTTGAGCCAGATATTAGCATTGTTAAACCTGAAGATCCTGCAGCACTTCAATTTAGCCAATTTGTAGAAGTACAAATTGAAGCCAACTCTTTCCGAGAGGTTGCAAGAGTTGAAATTGATGGACAAGAACTACTATTTGACAGTACCAATGGAAGCTGGCAAACTGTAGTTACCCTGAAGCCAGGAATCAATAACCTTGAAGTCACAGCATTTGATATCGATGACTTCCCCGGCACCCAAACGCTGACACTCACGCACCTCAAGCCACAATACATCAGCGGCGCGCCGGCATTACCTGCTCCCTGGCGCCTCGGCGGGCATACAGCGACTTTACTGGAAGATGGCAGCGTCCTTGCAGCCGGCGGAGCACCAGGTGCCTCTCAAAGCGCTGTCCAGCGAGCCTTCATCTTGCGACCCAATGATGAAGAATTCAGTGCCCTTGCATCTAATTTAAATGCTCCTCGATTTGGCCATAGCGCCAATTTACTCCCAGACGGGCGTGTACTTATCTTGGGAGGCAGTGTAACAGCAGCAGCAACAAACGCTGCCCAGCTTGTTCAATCTGCAGAAATTTTTGACCCGGCTACCGGAGAATTCTCTGTCATCGAATTTACCGACGATCCATTAATTAGGATGGAACACGTAGCATTTATTACGCAAGGCCCGTCGTCACTCATCATCGACGTTTATGGGGGGCTAGGAAATGATCCATCTTCAAACTCAGGCAGATTGATAACCAGCGGCGACATTCGCACCTATAGATTTATCAATGATACACTATCGCCTTTGAGTAATTTTTCAGACAATCAGATTCAGCCTGGACATGGTATCGCTTCAACGTTGGTGAGTGAACCAAGCTCAGCTACAATGGGTCGTTATGTTGTGTCTGGCGCAAATTTTTTGGAAACCGGCCCAGAAAATATTAATTTCAGTATAGATTTTGACCAGGCCCCCATCCAGGTCAATGTACTTGGAGAGATGAGAAATCCCCGTACACAGCATGCAAGTGCTGCATTAGAACCGGGTTTGGTTGGCTTTTTTGGCGGATTTCAGGGCGCCCCCCAAAGCGCAGCGAGTTCTGCAGAGATATACGTGGAAGCTAATAACCGCTTCTCAACTTTAGATGGCCAAGTTGTTACGACAAGAAGATTCTCTCATACCGCAACTAAATTACCCTCTGGACGAATACTCATTCTAGGTGGCTTTTCACCAACAAGTGAGGCTATTTCAGCATCAGAATATTTTGTTTGGGGACTTTAGCGAAGTTGGTCAGTTTCTATCCTATCGGTATTTGAACCTGGAACATCGTTAACGCCTCACTTAGTTAACACCTTTGAAAATATGGATATTCAGCAGATCATAAGATGGATTGTCATAGCCATTATGCTACTTGTAGCCGTGGTCATCCTTGGCGCCATTCTTAATATTGCTGGTTTTTTACTTCAGTTTGCTATTAGAGCACTTCTTATTCTTTTTGTAGTGGCTGTTGTACTTCGATTCTTTACAGTATTAAAGGAAAGACGATAACCTCCCTTTTTACTTATCCAATCAATTTGCTGAGTCAAACGCCAATTATCAGGCAGGGCTGAGCCTACTGTTAAGACCTATCCATTAACGGTTTCAATTGGTTTTCTAGCGCATAATATATACGTCGGGGCTCTTTCCGATCAATCATGCGTTAATGGGCACCATTCCCGAATATACTTAGATTTTTCGAGGTAGCCTCTGTGTCTTCTGCTCACGACTCCCCTGCGTTAAGCCGGCAAAACGCCGCAAAAAAAATCGATCTTAACGTTTCTTCAGAAACAGGTATTTTACAGCAAGTCATCGTACATACGCCAGGAGAAGAAATGGCGCAAGTATCTCCTGAAAAACTACATGAATTACTCTTTGAAGACATTCTACACCTTGAAGACGCCCGGGCAGAGCATCAATTGATGTGCCGTGTGTTTCGTAAAATTGTAGGACATCACAGTGCTGTTTTGCAAATCTCTTCTTTGCTGGGAGAAGCTCTTCAGCACGAAGCAGCAAGATTTGAATTTATCGAGGCCTTATGCGACGTTTCAAAGTCCGTTAACCTTCAGGCTTTTGAACAAGAGTTAAAACGGCTATCGCCAGAAGATCTAAAACATTTTGCGCTGACCGGCCAGTCGTTGTTACCTATCCATGCACTCCCGATACCCAATTTGATGTTTACACGGGATGTGGCTGCAGTTGTGGGAAATTCGATCATTTTAAGCCATCCTGCAACAACAGCACGCGCCCGGGAAAGCATCATTATGCGTGTTGTTGTCAACCATCATCCATTATTTAAGGCTTCTCAGAAACGAATTATTGACCTTCCAGAAGGCGTTACTTTTGAAGGAGGCGACCTGCTTGTTGTGAGCGATAAAGTTATCTTGATTGGTAACTCTGAACGCACCTCTTTTGGCGGCGTGATGAATGTTGCAAAGACCCTCTTCGAGCAAACAGATTACGAGCATGTGGTCATGGTGACTTTGCCGGCTCAGCGCTCTTGCATGCACCTCGACACGGTATTTACCTTTGCGTCTCCCGATGAATGCGTGGTATTTCCTCCCCTGATAGAAAATATCCACAGCGGCAATGTGGTTCGGTTTTCAAAGACAGATACCAGCGGGCAGTTTACCATTGAAACTTGCGACAGCCTGCAGTCTGAATTGCAAAGAATATTAGACAATGAAATATCGTTCATTCCATGTGGAGGATCTGATCCTCTTGCACAAAGAAGAGAACAATGGACAGACGGTGCAAACTTCTTTTCGCTAGCTCCCGGACTTGTAATAGGCTATGAACGGAATATGCATACCTTTGAAGAGATGAGCAAACGCGGATACCGTGTTGTTACAGCGAAAGGCTTCTTATCTTATTACGAAGAAAGCGACTATACGCCCGGTGAGAAGATGGCCATTAAACTCGAAGGAAATGAACTTTCCAGAGGAAGAGGTGGCCCACGCTGCATGACGATGCCTTTGTCGAGAAAAGCCTTGGTGTAAAACAGTCCGGGCTTAGGTCGTGTAGACAATTAACTTGCAATATGCATATCGCGTCCTTTTTGCTCATATCTGCGTTCCTTTTTGCGCCCGATGCGCTGCATCGAACACAAAAAGCGCCTTGATCTGAACAAAAATGCCATCGAATGCTCTTTT
>JBGCEN010000189.1:0-17245 GCA_045106435.1 Rhodothermales bacterium | reverse complement strand
CAGCAAGAAGCAAAAGCCCTGGCACAATCAACAGACTGGAATCAAAACATCCCGGAGTGGGATGATAGCGGTACAGAAAGCACGCAGGAGTGGGTGCTGATTTCACATAACAAAGAAGAATTGAGACGGATCATGTGGAATTATGTGGGGATTGTTCGTTCCAGTCTTCGGTTGGAGCGAGCATTGCGCCGTACCTATATGCTCTTCGAAGAGACGGAAGATTTCTACCGCAGGTCACGTGTCTCTTCAGGCCTTTGTGAGCTTCGCAATATGATTGCAGTAGCGAATATGATTATCAGAAGCGCGAAGATGAGGCGTGAGAGCAGAGGGCTTCATTATATGCTGGATTTTAAGGAAACCAAAGAGAATGAAAGAAGGCCTACGTTCGTTTAGTGCAGTACTTAAGTTTCTGAAAGAGTAGGACTTACTTACCGGAACCAATATATACAGGTTGCGTTTGTAGGCAGCCAGAGAGTGATTGGGTAAGTGAGATGGGGGTTAGAGATTGCGAGCGTTGAGCATAGGGGGGCAGAAGCCGCCCTTTTTTATTGATCATACGTTTGTGCACAAAATGTGCTCGTCCTGGAAAGGCCGGGCTTTTTAATCAGAGAATGAATCAAGCAGCAACAGATAATTTTAAAACACTAGACCAGCGAATCCATGGGATTGCAACTGGTGTTATATCTGATGCAAGTCATTTTCTTGTTGATATAGTTGTGCGCGGTGTACGTGGCTCACGAGTCGTTGAGGTGTTTATCGATGGCGACGACGGCGTAAGTATCAGTATGCTTGCAAAGTATAGTCGCGAAATTAGTTTTATGCTGGATACAGAAGATTTTATTGATGGGAAATACAAGCTTGAGGTATCATCACCTGGGGCAAGTAGGCCATTGCTTCTGCTGCGGCAGTATAAAAAACATATGGACCGGAAGTTAAAGGTTAAGTCCGTAACTTCAGAAGGCAACCAGATTCAGGAAGGCACGCTGACCAATGTTGGTGATGATTTCATTGAACTAACTTTTGCTATTAAACAATCTCGGAAAATCATGTTTTCAGAGATACTTGAGTCTAAAGTGATCCTGCCTTGGTAAAGGCAGATTTGCCAGACTTGTTTAAGCGTTTACAGAAAAGAAAGCCTCTATAAATATGCAGAGTACGAATCTAGTTTCTTCGTTTGCTGAGATTGCAAGAGAGAAAGGAATAGAACGAGACAACCTCCAGTTGATTGTGGAGGATGTGTTTCGTGCTATGATTCGTAAAAGATATGGTTCTGACGAATCATTCGAGATTATTTTCAACCCTGATAATGGTGATATTCAGGTATTGCATATCCGCGAAGTGGTTGAGAATCTTGATCTCGAAGATCCTGTTACTCAGATCGAGTTGGTTGACGCCGTTCTGATCGACGAAGACTTTGAAGTTGGCGACGAAGTTGCCAGTGAAATTGATATATTCCAGTTTGGTCGCAGGGCAGTAATGACTGCTCGCCAGACCTTTAGTCAGCGAATTCGAGATATTGAAAAAGACAACATCCACAAGACCTATCAGGAGTTGATCGGCGAAGTGGTTGTGGGTGAGATCTATCAGATCCGCCGGCGCGAAGTGTTGGTGATCCACAACAAAGTTGAGCTTTTACTCTCGAAAGACCAACAGATTTATAAAGACAGATATCGCAAGGGCGACATGCTTCGTGCAGTAGTACATGAAGTACGCCGTGATACTGGTAGCAATCCTCAGGTTATCATCAGTAGAGCAACGCCCGTGTTTATGGAGCGTCTGTTTGAACTCGAAGTGCCAGAGATTTACGACGGGATTGTTGAAATAAAGAAAATTGTACGGGAGCCCGGAGATCGTGCTAAAGTAGCCGTTGTCAGTCATGACGAACGAATTGATCCAGTGGGCGCTTGTGTTGGAATGAAAGGCGTACGTATTCACGCGGTGGTTCGAGAGCTCGGTAATGAAAATATCGACGTTCTGGAGTGGTCGGAAGATTCACACGAACTCATCAAGCGGGCACTTTCTCCAGCGAAACCTGTTGCTGTAACAGTGAATGATAAATTGGAGCCTCCAAGGGCCAAAGTTGTCGTGCGGGCTGATGAAGTCAGCCAGGCAATTGGGCGAGGCGGTATCAATATCAGACTCGCTGCAGCATTGACAGGATATGAAATTGATATTTATCGTGAGATTTCTGACGAAGAAGAAGATATCGAGATTTCTGAGTTTTCAGATGAACTCGATGCCGAAACTCTGAAGAAACTTCAGGATATTGGTTGTGATACAGCCAGAGCAGTACTCGAATTGTCCGCTGAGGAATTGGTTCGACGCTCAGGTTTGGATCCAGAGATTGCGAGAAATGTGGTGAAGATTATCACAGCAGAATTTGAAGAGGAAGAGGATGAGTTAGAGGAAGGTTAAAAAAAACAGGACCTATTCGGTTCGGTGTCTAATAGTATATCGTTTCTAAATGGCGGAAAATACGACCTTTAAAAAAGTACGACTGTTTAAGGTCTCCCGAGAGCTTAACGTGTCAGTTGATACGCTTTTGCAGCATTTGAAAGACGACGGATTCTCTGAGGTTGTCCTCAGTGGAAAAGGCGTTAATGCATCCATCAATGATGAAGATGCATATTTTTCATTGCTCGAAGCATTTGCCTCTGATAAAGAGACAGCAGATCGCGTAAAAGAAAAAAGAGCAGCTCGCTCTTCCGACGGGAAACCCGAAGATGAGGATGCAGAAGAAGACCAGAGCGCAGTGGCTGTAGAGCCGCCGGCGCAGGTCGAGGAATCTCAACCTGCTGAGGAAACAGCAGGCGAGGCTGTATCTCCCGAAGAAACTCAGGCCAAAGAGCCTGAAGTTGAAGAAGAGCCAGTGGCTGAGGAAGTTGCGGAGCCCGCTGAAACGGTTGAAGAGCCCGTAGCCGAGGTTGTGGATGAACCCGTTGTGGAAGCTGCTCCTGAAGAAGTCGTGCCTGAAGAAATTGCTGCGGAAGTGGTTGAGGAAATCATTGAAGCTCCAGAAGTTGTTGAGGCGGAGGAGCCGGCAGAAATTGCACCTGAACCTGAAGCGACTAAAGCTGAAGTCGTCGACGCGCCAGTAGAGGCCGTGGATGAAGCTCCGGAAGTAACACCTGAAGCTACTGAGCCAGAAGTGGTGGAAGAAAAGGCTGTAGAGCAGGAAGCTGAGGTTGTAGCTGAGGTGGTTGAAGAAGCTGTTGCAGAAGGGCCGGCTGTTGAGCCTGCAGTTGTTTCTGAGAAGCCCGCTGAAGAGGCTGGTGCTCAAGACGCCGTTTCAGAAAAAACAGTTGACCTGGAAGCGGTTGAAGCAGAAGTTATTGATCCAGAAGTTATTGAGGCTTTAGCCAAAGCCAAAGCGGCGGGAGAACTGACAGGCGATGAGGAAGAAGATCTGGTATCAGCGAGCAGGTATAAGCTGACCGGCACCAAGATTATTGGTAAAATTGATCTAGGTACTGTAGAAGAGGCACAGCCTAAGAAGAAGCGCAAGCGCAAGAGAAAGAAGAAAAAGGATGAGGCGTCACCAAGTGATGCTAAGGCTACAGATAAGAAAACACCAGCCGGGACTGGAGACAAAAAAGACAAGCCCGCTGCTGCCAGTACTACAAGTAAGAACAAGAAAAAGCGCAAAAAAGGCCCTGCTGTAGACCAGACTGAAGTTAATCAGGCCTACCAGGAAACGCTGCGCTCGCTTGAACAGGGTTCAAGCCGGCAGAGACAGCGTAGACGTCGGCAACGGAGAGATGAGGCTGCAGACAAGCGCGCGCAGGATCAGGCTAGAGCAGAAGAAGATGCACAAATTCTTCGCGTAACTGAGTTTGTATCCACAGGCGAGTTGGCCAATCTGATGGACGTGGGTGTGAATGAAGTGATCAGCTTGCTCTTTGAGTCGGGCATGATGGTTTCCATTAATCAACGTCTCGATGCTGACACCATTACGTTTGTTGCTGATGACTTCGGGTTTGAAGCTGAGTTCATTACAGAGTTTGGTACCGATGATATTGAGATCGCGGAAGACAATCCAGAAGATCTTGTTTCAAGAGCACCAGTTGTGACGGTTATGGGCCATGTTGACCATGGTAAAACGTCATTGCTTGACTTCCTTCGTAGCGCGGATGTGGTCGGTGGAGAAGCCGGTGGTATTACACAGCATATTGGTGCATATCACGTAGAGCTTGCCGATGAACGTAAAATCACGTTCCTCGATACTCCCGGTCATGAGGCCTTTACGGCGATGCGTGCACGTGGTGCAAAAGTTACGGATATCGTTATCCTGGTTGTAGCAGCTGATGACTCTGTGATGCCACAGACCATTGAGGCGATAAATCACGCCAAAGCAGCTGAAGTGCCAATTGTTGTGGCAATTAATAAAATTGACAAGCCGGACGCGAACACCGCACGTGTTATGCAGGGGCTGTCTGATCATGGTGTGCTCGTTGAGCAGTATGGTGGTAAAGTGCAGTGCGCCTTTGTTTCTGCAAAAACAGGGGACGGAATTGAGGAATTACTCGAACGAGTGCTCCTGGAGGCAGACATACTTGAGCTGAAAGCGAATCCTTCCAGAAATGCGAATGGTATTGTAATTGAAAGCCGGCTGGATAAAGGCCGCGGTACAGTTGCAACCGTACTTATTCAGAACGGAACGCTTTCTGTCGGCGATGCTTTCGTGGCTGGTATCTACAGTGGTAGAGTCCGGGCCATGTTTGACGAACGTGATAATCGTGTAGACGGAATTGGGCCCGCGTTGCCGGCGCTTGTTTTAGGTATTAATGGCGCCCCTGAGGTTGGAGATCAATTCATCGTAATGGATGAAGAGCGAGAGGCGAGAGATATTGCTCAGAAACGTCAGCAGATTTATCGCGAACAATCACACCGTCAGCGTAAACATATTACCCTCGATGAAATTGGCCGCCGATTGGCTCTGGGCGATTTCAAGGAGCTCAACCTTATCGTTAAAGGAGACGTGGGTGGTTCAGTAGAGGCGTTATCTGATTCTTTACTCAAGCTTTCCACAGAGGAAGTGGCCGTAAACATTATTCACAGTGGTGTCGGAGCCATTACCGAAGGCGACGTTATGCTCGCCACCGCATCCGATGCTGTGATTATTGGCTTCCAGGTGCGTCCTTCTCCAAGTGCAAGAGCTGTTGCAGAGCGAGAAGAGATTGACATCAGAATGTATTCCATCATTTATGATGCCATTGCAGATGTTAGAGATGCATTGGAAGGACTGCTGTCACCTGAAGAGCATGAGAAAATTACGGGTGGTGCTGAGGTACGAGAAATCTTCAAAGTACCTAAGATGGGTACAGTTGCCGGCTGCTATATCACAGAAGGTAAAATCAGGAGAAATGATCACATACGTCTGATTCGTGAAGGCATCGTTATTTATGATGGCGAACTCAGTTCACTTCGACGCTTCAAAGATGACGTGAAAGAAGTAGTAACTGGATTTGAGTGTGGTATCGGGATGGAAAATTATAACGACATTAAAGTAGGCGACATGTTTGAAGCCTTCGTGATTGTTGAGACAAAACGTAAACTGGAAGTCAATTAACAAGAGGTTGTGCGGCGACGTACACGCTTCTTAAACATACTTTCAACTCCTGAATTAACGTGAGTATTCGAACCGAAAGGGTTGCCAAGCTGGTGCAGCGTGAGGTTGCTGGATTGCTGGGGACCGAATTTAGCGAACAGCTGCAACCTATGGTTACCGTAACCGGTGCTCGGGTTACCAAGGATCTATCTATCGCCTATTTATACATAAGCGTTTTAGGCGAATCTGCAGCCCAGAGAAATGCCACCTTTAAACATCTGGAGTCCCTCACTGCAAAGATTCGGACGGCGCTTGCATCACGTATAAGACATCAGCTCAGAACCGTGCCTCAAATCCGGTTCTTTTTGGACGAGTCGCAGGTAGAAGCCAGCAAGATGGAAGGCATTTTTGAGCGTATCCGGGCGGAGCGCGCCCGGAGAGAAGGAGACGACGATCAGGAGTCAACTGAATCCAGCTGATCATGGGAGCGACAATTCGCGAAGTTGAAGTCTGTAGTTTTCCTGTGTTGCCTGAGCATTTTGATGCGACGGTAGTGCCTGTCGATAAGCCCAAGGGGTGGTCATCGTTTGCCGTAGTCAAGAAGGTGAGATGGCTCACGAAAGTGAAAAAAGTTGGACACGCCGGCACCCTGGATCCGATGGCGACGGGTTTGCTCATTTGCTTGGTAGGTAAGGCAGCGACTAAGCAAATGGAATCCTTTATGCATCTCCCCAAAAAATATGAAGGGGTCATACGTCTCGGAGAGAAAACCCCCTCATACGACGCAGAAACTGAGATTACCGATCGTGTTGATGTGGATCATCTGACAGATGAAGAAATTCGGACGGCTTGTGATACGTTTGTAGGAGAAATTGCGCAACTACCGCCCATGTATTCAGCCCTTAAAGTAGGCGGGGAGCGTCTGTATAAAAAGGCTCGCAGAGGAGAAGTAATTGAGCTACAACCGCGGCAAGTGACAATTACTTCATTCGAGATATCCCCCCGGAATGATCGTGATGTTTCTTTTTCAATTTCTTGTTCTAAAGGCACCTATATTCGGAGTATCGCGCACGACTTGGGAGCGTACCTGGGAGTTGGTGGGCACCTGGTCGCATTACGGCGAACAGCTATTGGGCCGTATTCTATAGACACGGCCTGGCCCATCGATAAATTCGAAGAGGCATTATTGCATCGTAGGGAAGGTTAGGGCTATGAAGCTGGTCTATGGTCTGGACGAGATTGAGCTTGATGAGAGGTCACTGGTAACGGTGGGAACGTTTGATGGCGTGCATCATGGCCATCAGTCGATCATAAAATATCTTGTTGATCGTGCCAAGAATAAATCGGGGATCAGCGTAGCCCTATCCTTTGATCCCCATCCACGGCAAGTGATCGCCGGCGTCCAGGTGCCGTTGCTAACGACAATCGAAGAACGAGCTGAGCTTTTTGCGCAATTGGGACTAGATCGATTTGTGGTGATTCCGTTCACAAAGACCTTTGCAGAAACCAGTGCTCGTTCGTTTGTGGTGGACATCCTCGTGAAAAAAATTGGGCTGCAAGAGATCGTTATAGGATATGATCACGGCTTTGGTAAAGGCCGGCAGGGAGACAGCGAACTGCTACAACAACTTGGTACTGAATACAACTTCTCCGTAGATATTATTCCAGCGCAAATTCTTGAGCAAGGCGTTGTATCTTCCACGCGTATCCGTGAGGTATTAACAGGCGGCGGGGCTGTTGAAGAAGCCGGCAAATTACTGGATCGCCCTTACGGTTTAATAGGAAGTGTCATCCATGGAGATGGCAGGGGGCGGACCATCGGCTATCCAACAGCAAACATTGCTATTAGTAATCCAAATAAGGTTATCCCCAAACGCGGAGTATATGCAGTTAGGGTTAACATTCTGGGTGAAAATGCTAAGTACGGTGCTATGATGAATGTGGGCATACGCCCGACGTTCTCTGATGGCCAGGAGCATCCCGAGCAAAAGCTGGAAGTACACCTTTTTGATTACGAAGGAGACTTATATCACAAACAGCTACAAATAGACTTTGTGAAGAGAATTCGGGACGAGAAAAAATTTAATTCGATTGATGACCTAATCAAGCAACTTTCGAAAGATGATGTGCGTTGTAGGGCAGAACTCAAGTAATTGACTTGATGAAGATATGCGGAGGTTCAAATTGGATCTCATGCGTCTTCTTTAGCATGGTATAATCTAAAGAGGAGTCTTAATGATTTCGAAAGAAAAGAAACACGAGCTTATCGGTCAGTTCGGTAAAAACGAACAAGACACCGGTACGCCAGAAGTTCAGATTGCGATTTTTTCAAAACGCATTATAGAACTAACTGCACATTTGCAGAAGCACCCCAAGGATCACTCCACCCGAAGGGGACTTATCAAACTCGTTGGTAAGCGGCGTCGATTGTTGAATTACCTAGTGAACAAAGATATCGAACGTTATCGTAAGGTTATCAGCGATTTGGGCATACGTAAATAGAATTTGTGTGGAGACGGCATCTTTCGAGATGCCGTCTTTGCATCATCCCTTTAAAGGTAAAATCTATTCTTCGATGCCCCTGTCCTCGCATTTCTGTGGTCATTGTAAGTGGAATTAGTCGATCAAATCGAGTTACGCGAAAGCCACACTTACGTCTAAAAGCCATGCAATGTAAGCGCTAAAGAAGCGAGACTATATATTTGTTGAATGGAGTTGAAAAAGAAGAAAAACTAATAATTAACATGTCACAAGCAACAATACAAGAAATTGAATTTGCTCCAGGTCGCTTTATTTCCCTTGAAACGGGACGCCTGGCAAAACAAGCGAACGGATCAGTTGTAGCCCGCCTCGGAGATACAATGGTACTGGCAACAGCGGTTCTGGCTAAGAAAGCAAAAGAATTCCAATCTTTCTTCCCACTAACAGTAGAATACCGAGAGAAATTCTCATCTGCTGGAAAGATTCCCGGCGGCTTTATCAAGCGTGAAGGACGTTCAAACGACAAGGAAATCCTGACCTGTCGTCTTGTGGACCGTACCATTCGCCCTCTGTTTCCAGAGGGCTTTTTTAATGAAGTTCAGATCATTGTTTATGTGCTTTCAGCAGATGACGACAATGATGCAGATATTCTCGCCGGCGTAGCAGCATCAGCTGCTCTTTTATGTGCCGGTGCCCCATACGACGGACCTACCGCCAGTGTGCGTATTGGCCGTATCGATGGACAGTTTGTAGTTAACCCATATATAACTGAACTCGAAGATAGCGACATCAACCTGATTGTAGCGGGTAAAGAAGATGCTATCGTAATGGTAGAAGGTGAAATGGACGAGGTTAGCGAGCTGGATATGCTCGAAGCACTCGACATTGCACATGATGCCATCAAAGTTCTCTGCCGTGGCCAGTTGGCTTTTGTTGAAAACTTTGGCAAGCCGGCGCCTTTTGAATATTCTGTTTCAGGATTGCCAGAAGGACTCGAAGCGAAAGTTGATTCTTTGATTCACGATCGTATGATCGCGCATCTGGAGATGCCTTACGAAAAGGACTCTTTCTATGGCGGCATCAGCGATATCAAAGATGAGACCCTCAACATGATGCTTGGAACGCCTGATCCTGAAACAGGAGAAGGACGTGCTGAAGCTACTGAAGAAGGGTATACTGCGTCTGATATCAAATCTGCTGTTGGTAAAGTGGAGAGCGAAATCATGCGCGAAATGATTATGGCTACGGGTCGTCGCATCGATGGCCGCGGTACTGCCGACGTTCGTGCAATCTGGTCAGAAGTTGGGTACCTGCCTCGCGTTCATGGCTCAGCCATCTTTACACGTGGAGAAACACAGGTTCTGGCGTCTGTTACGCTGGGCACACGGAAAGACGTGCAGCCAGTGGATCAGGTATTTGACACACAGGATCGCAGGTTCTTCTTGCATTACAATTTCCCGCCATTCTGTACTGGAGAAGCAAAATTCCTCCGTGGAGCAAGCCGGCGCGAAATTGGACATGGCTATCTTGCTGAGCGCGCGCTCAAGCGGATGATTCCATCAGATGATGAGTTTCCATACACGATTCGTATCAATGCCGATGTGCTTGAGTCGAATGGTTCCTCTTCAATGGCATCTGTGTGCTCTGGCATGCTCGCCATGATGGACGCTGGTGTACCTGTTCGTAAACCAGTTGCCGGTGTAGCGATGGGGCTCATCACAGACGGCACGCGTACAGCGATTCTAACGGATATCCTTGGTACGGAAGATCATCTTGGAGACATGGACTTCAAGTTGACCGGTACTGCTGATGGCATCACTGCATGCCAGATGGATATCAAGGTGAAAGGTCTTTCACGCGAAGTGCTCGTTGAAGCACTTGAGCAGGCACGCCAGGGACGTATGCATATCCTTGACAAGATGGCCGAAGCGCTTGAGCAACCAAGAGAAACGCTGTCACCATTTGCGCCAAGACTTACGCAGATCGCAATCGATCCAGACTTTATTGGTGCTGTGATTGGGCCAGGCGGTAAAATCATCCAGGGCATCCAGAAGGATACCAATACGGTTATCGAAATTGAGGAGCGTGACGGACAAGGCTTTGTAACGATTGCCGCGACAAACGCAGATGATGCGCAGTCCGCTGTAGAAATCGTTAAAGGTATTGTTACCGTGCCTGAAGAAGGAGAAGAGTATGAAGGCACAGTAAGAAACATTCAAAACTTCGGTGCAATCATCGAAATCATGCCAGGTCGAGAAGGTCTGTTGCATGTTTCAGAAATTGACCATGGTTATGTAGATAATGTTGAAGACTATGTGCAGGTGGGAGACAAGGTTAAGGTTAAGCTTATTGAAGTGAGAGGAGATGGAAAGCTTCGCTTGAGCCGTAAGCCCTTCTTGCCAAAGCCTGAAGGCGGCGACGATGATCGCGAAAGACGTCCTTCCAGAGAACGTGAAGGCGGTGGTCGCGGTGATAGCCGTGGCGGTCGTTCTGGCGGTGGCCGTGACAGCCGTGGCGGTGGTCGCGGTGACAGTCGTGGCGGTAGTCGCGACGGCCGTGGTGGAGGAGATCGCAGACGCTAAAACCTGCATGAAAACGTAAGTTTTCTACACTTCTACAACGTATCTTTCCGCAGGGAAGCAAGTCTTTACTTGCTTCCCTGTCTTGTGTTAAATGACCCCATATTCTGGAATTGAAAGAGTCGCTAATGAGTAGCAGTAAACAGCCGGCGGTAGAGGAGCCCGGATTTCAAAAAACAACCCTTTCTAATGGCGTGCGCGTGATAACAGAGTCAATTCCTTCTGTTAGATCAATCTCCGTAGGAGTTTGGGTGCACACAGGCAGCAGGGATGAGTCGGAAAAGATGGCCGGCATCAGCCATTTTATCGAACACATGGTCTTTAAAGGGACCAAGAAGCGCAGAATGCATCAAATTGCCAACCGGCTGGAGTCTGTCGGCGGATACTTGAATGCTTTCACGGGCAAGGAATTTACCTGTTACTTTGCGCGTGCTCTGGACGAACATCTTGAACGAGCTGTTGATGTGGTTTGTGACCTTGTTTTACAGCCTACATTCCCAGAAAAGGAGTTGGTGCGGGAAAAGGATGTTGTGCTGGAAGAAATCAAGATGTACGAAGATGTGCCAGAAGACCTCATCTTTGACCGGTTCGAATCGCTTATCTATAATGGTCACAATCTAGGCCGGCCTGTAATCGGGTTTCCCGAGACGGTAAAGTCTTTTACCCGAGACGATCTTGTGCAGTACATGGATGCACGCTATACGCCTAACAGAACGGTGTTATCAGTCGCCGGCAATGTCGACCATGATAAAGTTGTACGTTTTGCAGAGAAGGCCTTTGGCGTTACTTCAAGAAAGGCCACAATGGCGCAAAGCGTGAAAGCCAACGGGTATACGCCCCGTGAATATGCCGAATCACGTGCGATCCATCAAGCCCATCTTGTGGTTGGGACACGCGGATTTGGTATACATAACGATAACCGAATAGTACTGACTGTATTGAACACAGTGCTTGGTGGGGGAATGTCTAGCCGGCTCAATCAAAATATCAGAGAAAAATACGGTTACTGCTACAACATTTACTCGTTTACGAACATGTACTCGGATACGGGTGATTTTGGTATATACATGGGCACGGACAGCTCCAAGATCAATCACGCCAGAAAGCTTATTCAACGAGAACTGGATAAACTGATGCAAGAGAATATCAGTAGCCGGAAGCTGGCGCAGGCCATTAATCAGGTAAAGGGGTCTCTGATGCTTGGCCTGGAAAGCATGAGCAACAGAATGATGCGTATTGCAAGGCAGGAATTATTTTTCGACCGGTATTTTACGCTGGACGAGGTACTTGAAGCAGTAGATCAGGTATCAGCTGAAGAAATTCGTGAAGTAGCTCAATCACTTTTTGAAGCAGAAAGATTCTCGCACGTTGTCTTGCAGCCATCGACCTAGTACTGTTTAGTGTAGCCTTTAAACCGATGAAAATACTCATTACAGGAGGTGCCGGATTTATTGGCTCACACGTGGCCGAGGCTTTCGTTGCCAAAGGACATCACGTGCACATCGTTGATAACTTGTCTTCCGGTAATGCAGACAATATTCCGCAAGGCGCTACATTTCATGAACTGGATCTTCGGGATGCTGCACTGGAGACGCTTTTTGAGCAAGAGAAATTTCCGGCTGTCATTCATCATGCGGCCCAGCTTGACGTACGCCGATCTGTTGCAGATCCTGTGTATGATGCCGATATCAATGTCATCGGGTTCTTGCGTTTAATGGAAGCCGGCAGAAAAAACGGATTAAAGCACATTGTGTTTGCCTCAACCGGGGGAGCGATCTACGGTGAAACGGCCCAGATACCTCAAAGTGAGACAAACTCCCTGCAGCCGGAATCTCCTTATGGCATTACAAAGTTGGCTACAGAGAAGTACTTATATTTTTACGAGCGTGTTCACAGTATTTCATCGGTTATTTTACGCTATGCCAATGTATATGGCCCCAGGCAGGGTTCTTACGGCGAGGCCGGCGTAATTGCCATTTTTATAAAAAAATTGCTTGCTGGTGAGGCGCCTGTCGTGTTTGGGGATGGTGAACAGACACGAGATTACATTTACGTACAAGATGTCGTTGAGGCGAACCTGAGGGCAATCAGTGCCAATCAGAGTGGTGTGTATAATGTTGGCACAGGAGTTGAAACCAGTGTTAACACATTAATAGCAAAACTCTGTCGTTTGTTAGAGGTAAATCTTCCAGCCAAACATGTGGAGAAGCGACCAGGAGAAGTGCTGCGAAGTGCATTGTCTTTTGAGAGAATTCAAAATGAGTTAAGTTGGTTGCCACAAGTGACGTTAGATATTGGACTTAAAGAAACAGTCGCATGGTTTAATTCACGCACTTGAACCACGTTGTGACGAATACCTTGTACTTATTTATTGTTGTTTGAGTTATTTTGTCTGGCAGATAATAATGAGGGCTACGTGCCCAATTTGTAAAGATTACCTCGCCATCATTATTTTATGATTTGATTGATTGCGCCGAATAAAAGGGAAGCATGTATAGAGTCCAGCTCCAAGATTTCGAAGGTCCACTTGATTTACTCCTGTTCTTTATCAGGAGAGATGAATTGGACATTCATGATATTCCTATATCAAAAATAGCGGATGAATACCTTTCTTATGTTCGGGTACTTGAGCAGGTTGATTTGGATAGTGTTGGGGATTTTATCTACATGTCTGCACAGCTCATCAATATAAAAGCAAGAATGTTGCTTCCCCGGCCAGAAATGGACGAAGAGGGAGAGCCTATAGATCCACGGCGTGAATTGGTGAACCGGTTGCTCAATTATATGAAGTATAAAGAAGCAGCTGAGTCTTTAGATACGCGTTATGCCAAGCGAGGAGAATACTTTACACGTAATTTCCCGGAGCAGGAAAAGGAAGAAATTGTAGGCCGGCAAGGTGTTGAACTACAAGTATCCGTTTTTAGTCTGATCACTGCGCTTCAACGCGTATTGGCAGAAGTGCCGGAAACGCCTCTTTATCCCGTTTTCAGGAACCAGTATTCTGTAGAAACGCAAAGAGAATTTGTGCTAGAGCATCTAGCAATGAAAGACCGCGTGGCATTCTCGGCAATAATTCATAGCCGGCCCAAACATTTTGTAATCATCACTTTTCTTGTGCTGCTGGAAATGGCCCAGCAAAAACAAGTGGTCCTTATGGTCAGCCCAGATGGTGATGATTTCTTTTTGGAAAGAAAAATAGACTATTCCGATCTTTCAAGTGGAGTAACCGGTGTTGCTTAATGTATCGCTAAATTATATCAACCCGGGCATACCAAAGGTTGATGTAACAATACTTTAAAAGCGCATGGATGTAACTACAAGAAAGAATCACCTCTTATTAGCAAACATTGTTTACTACAGATTGAACTATACTCAGTAAATCAGCTCCCCTTAGGCACATTTTACAGGCTTTCTAATGAACTCATCCTGTAAAATGCATTTCGTTATGTGCGAGAAAAGAATGTCGTTATGGCTCGTTACTTCGGAGGCTTCAGAGATCGTTTAAAGAAGCGTTCCAAACATTTACCGATTACTACAAAAGATGTCGAATGGGTTAAGGTAGCGACGACCTTTACATGGTCGCCCGCTAAACGTGATTACCAGTGGCTCGAGCCGGAGGATTATCTTTCTTCGTTCCTCAGCAGCAGTAATGGCCAATACGATGATCTAGATAGTGAAATTCAGGGTGATGGTAGCATCGATGCTTCCATGAATCTGCCTTTTTCAGATTCCGGGTATGATGGCTCAGAGACTCTTCTCAGTATGCCTGCTTCTAATGGAGAACCAGAAGCGGAGGATACTGGAATTTCTTACATACCACCGTATGATTTTGTCTCGGACTCAACACCTCCCTTTAACGACGAGGGGGTACTTCGGCCAAATATAGATGTGCCGGCAGATCTGCCGATGCTGGATGAATATAAACTCGAAATTGTTTCTGCTTTACAGCGCAGAGGAATTAAAATCGATTCCAGTAAAATAAAACTGCCAGAGGAATTGGCCGCTCAGCTCAATGGATATCATGAAGGTCGCGTTTCTATAGATTCTTATGAACTACGCGCCCGGCTTCAAAAGTATAAACGACAGGTCATTGAGTCATACGAAAAATTTAGCGCTGTTTCAGGATCCATCAACCCGGATTCAAATGGCCTGAGCAAAAGTCTGTATGATGAGGATGCTGCTCTAGACGCTCCAGCGCCCATCGACAGCAATTACGAATCGTTTGTTCTCACTTCTTTGAATCGTCTTGAAGCGTCGATGAGAGAAGATGAACTAACTTTTGAAGCTGGAGACGCTGAGGTTGGTAATAACGAGATCCTCGTCGATTTTAGTCAGGACACGTCTATCCCGGATCTTGAAGCGCAGGATGTTTTACGCCCAGAAAATTACGATGTAGTCGATGAGGCGAATCAATCACTGGATGTACGAGACTCAATTCGTACCACCAGACATATTGAAGCGCCATCAGACACTTCGGACATTTTAGCTGAAGGCTTAACGGGGGCAGATTTAAAGGATGGATCTGGTGAGGGAGAATTACCAAGCAGCTACGCAGATGACTCGTGGTTGGTACTACCGGTAGATAGCAGAAAAGCCGGCCAGGACCTGGAAAATCCAGACGATTTAGATAATATTGGGGAAGATACGCTTGTTGTAAATATTCATGGTGCAAGTCCGGATTTGTTAGAGCTTGAGGAAGAGGAAGGAGATGAAGAGGTCGTACTGGAATCCAATAGATCTGATAGTTCAGAATTATTAAAAGCACTTAATACGATCAATAGTAGATTTCCAGAATCTTCGAATGATGCTGACGAACTAGATTTATCTACAGACCTGGTGGACCTGGACGTTGAGGTGCTTGGCGATATTGGTGAAACGCTCTTGAGCCCCGAGGAACCTGCATCAGGCGACTTTGAAGAACCCATCGATCGTGTGGAGGAGCCGGCTATTGAGGCTCCTGCTGAAATGCCACCCGCGCCGGCGGATGAGACCTCGCTTTCTGATCTACTCCTGCAGTTGCGTCATGAAGGTGATCGTTCGATTCTGGACGATGCCAATGTGCAGGGAGAAGATGCATCAAACAGCACGCGTGATGACCAGGGAATTGATGTAGATCTTGAATCTGACTTGATCATTGGTATCGAGCCGGCTAACGATGCAATTTCTTTGGAAGATCTCGTTGAAGAGAGTGCTTATGACGCAGGATACGCAGCGCCTCAGGAGCCTGTTATAACATCCAGTCAACAGACAGATGATCACCTTGAGGAAATAAAGCCTGTTTCACTTGATTTGGACCAAGCGCTTCCGACTGAACAGGTAGACGTACATGATGTAGCTGAGGAAACAGCACAAGCTATACGGATAGCAGGTGAAGAAAACCTGCTAGAAGTCGGTGGCATTGATACGCCGGAAGTTGTGTCTGAGACAAAAGAAATTGAGAAACTTGAAATCCCTGAGCCTGAAGTATCAGGGATTGAAGGTCTTTCAGATAATTATCCTGGAGAGACCGTTGAGCAAAGCCGCGCTCGTTTTATAGAAGAAGAAAGAAAGAAACTCTATTCACTCATCGGTGATCTTGAAGAAACTACTTCTTTAGCTGAGCAGACTGATAATGAGCTTGATAAGCCGGCAGATAGTACGGTTCAGGAAGGCACGTTAACTTCTGACGTAGCACAAGTTGTAGATCCGGCGCCTGATAGAGTCGAAGGACATGAAGTGGATACGGATCAGTCTGCTGGGACGGAGGATGCGAAAACGGCTCCAAGTGCTTTAATTGAGAATATAGTGGCTGCCAAAGAGCAGTTAGGTGCCTCCAGTCAAACTGGTAGTGCTGAGCCGGCCAAGGCAAGCGGTAGATTTATACCCAGAGAGCTCATTGAATTAAGCGATGCGCTGGACGAGAAAACGACTGCGCCCGTTGAGCCGGTAAATATTCAAGACATTAATAGGGAAACACCAATACAACCTGAGTTAACAAACTCGATTGTAGAACCTGCACACCTTAAGCCTGAGCAGCCTGAAAGTGAAAAGGAAGTGAATCCTGTTTCATTAGACCCTGTAGTCACAAACCAGGTAGCTCCAAACCCAAAGACCATCTCTGATTTAGATGTAGACAACACAAAAAAGGAGTCTGTTTCACACAGAAACAGTAGTTCTAGTAATATCATAGATCCTGAACCCAAAGCTCGGCCTTTGGCTTCTGAACTGATTGGCGAGCAGGTTGCGAAAGAACAGGAAAAAGATAAAGCCTCTGTTCCAGCTGCACCTCCAATTGCGAAGGCGCGTTCTTTTGGATCTCTCGGAGAAATAGAACCTGCTCCTTTACCGAAAAAAGTTGTTCAAGCCAGAGAAACGTCTCAGCCGGTAACGCCAGAACCAGTAACGCCACGCCCGGTAACTCCACGACCCGTTTCTCTGCAATCGGAAACGCGAGATCCTGTAACACCACAGCCGGTATCTTCACAGCCTGCTACTGAGAAAATACAATCGAACCCAACACCAGTTAAAAAAGCACCTGTTCGTGAAGAGTCGTTGCATAATGCGGCCCCCCCTTCATCACAAGCTATTGATCCTGTATTTTCTCCAGAACCAAAAGTTTCTGGCGTCGACAAAATAGCAACGCCGGCCGAACCATCTG
>JBGCEN010000188.1:0-8449 GCA_045106435.1 Rhodothermales bacterium | reverse complement strand
CTTACGCATGTCGGCCCGGCTCATGCTGAACATGTAGGTGAATGCGAGCATCAAACCGAGCAGTGTAAGCATTGCCGCAAGTGTGACATCTTTGCGAACCGTTTTTCCCGCACGGAGGTGCAAGCGATGCTGTCGCCCCCCAATCCGAAAACCGAGTTCCATGGGAATGGCCAGCATGATCAGGAAGAGGAAGATGACCAGCCAGAGAGGGATTTCATACTGCCAATATAGGTCTAACATTTCCTTCACCTTCCACTGCACATGCCATCACCCTGTCTAAAGGCTCTCCAAACGACTGACTTGTGAGAGACCCATAGCGCCCCGAACCGTGTATATCTGTCTGTGCATAAAATAGCCTACTTTCCCTACCTGGTCTATTCAAACCTTGTAATCGGCCAATTTGGCTGACTGCTTCGGAGCAGCAGTCATTCAGATTTATCATGGAAACAGTGTTCCAAGGAGTGGCACTCTTTCAGCACCCAGTAACTCACCACCCTGAAAACAGGTGCGAGATAGAAACTTTGTCGCGATTCACTGCCAAACCGCATTCATCAGAGCAGCATAGCAGTTTCCTTGCGGCAAAGGCAGGCAATGGCTGCCGGAATACAACAAAATACCACCTTGAAAACTCTTCCCGGCTTGAGCAGCCAGGCGTGCCAGCCCAACACCATCTTTTTGCTGAATACTGGCAGCGCGCTTCACCTGAACACCCCAGAGACTCCTTCCCTGCTCGATCACCAGGTCAACTTCCACCTGATCTTTGTCCCGATAGTGTGAAAATCGCAGTTCACTATCGACCCAACCCGCCTGGCAAATCAACTGCTGCACGACAAAGCTTTCAAGCAATACGCCAAACTCCGTACTGTGGCTTTGCCAGTCTTCACGGTGGAGGCGACTCAAGGTTGATGCCAGCCCCGAATCAAGAAGATAGATTTTCGGTGATTTTATCAACCGCTTCGCGTCACTACGATGCCAGGCAGAGGTATGCATCTAATCAGGAAGAGTCGTTCTAGCAGGGTTATATAACGCTCAACCGTTTCACGCCGGATACCCAACTCTTTCGCCAGGCTACTCACATTGAGCAAACTTGCGGTACGATAAGCGAGCAATTCGATTAACCGCTCCATCTCCTCTTCATCGCGTATCTCGGCAATCTCTTTCACATCACGCCGGATAATGGCATTGACGTATTGTCGATGCCATTGCCGCGCCCGGACTGGTGTTCGGGTATTGGGCTCGGGGTATCCACCACTGCAGATGGCCTCGACAGTGTACTGACAACCCTCTGTCCGCCCTGAATATCCGCTTTGATACGCCCCTCGATCAAGCGTTTCAACAAACTGTTTTTTCCATGCTGCTTCTCCTGCTCTGACAGCGGATTGAGGTGCAGAATTTCAACACGCCCAGCCAGGGACTCCTGCACACCCGGCAGTAATAACAAGTTTGCTGAGCCTGTTAATAGGAAACGCCCAGGTTCACGCATCTGATCGACTGTGGACTTGATTGCCGGCATTAGCTCAGGAACACGCTGCACTTCATCGAGTATCATCTGCTTTGGCAGCCCCTGAACAAAGCCGATGGGATCCTGCCTTGCTACATTCAGCAAGTTATGATCATCAAAGCTGATATACGCCATTTGAGGGGTCAACTGCCTGGCGAGCGTTGTTTTACCAACTTGTCGCGGGCCTAACAGACAAACAACCGGCGTATCGGAGAGCGCCGTTTTTAATTGTGGCTCGATATAACGCGGGTAATAAAGCTGATTCATTCTGACCAATTGCCTACCAGTGTGCCGTCTAATTGCCCATTAGTATATCGGAGTATTGCCTATTGGAGTGGCGGAGAATTGCCTATTAGAGTAGCAAAGAATTGTCTATTAGAGGGCGGTTATTTGACGGTTTCGTCCAGTATGCGCATCATTTCCTGCCCGCTTCTTTCAGTCAGGGATAACATCGATAGCTGGATTGCATGGACTCACTACCCCGCTATGTACAACAAATGAATTCGTCTGTACATAGCGGGGTACTTGGCTATAGAGGTAACTCACGCACATTTTCCGAGGCATACTCGGTTCGGCGATTGAAGCGGAAATTTTTCAACATCCAGCATTAAAGCGTTTTATTTGTAAAGACGTGTTGCCAAAATTGGTGATTGTAACGGCATGAGTGGACTATTTCCGATCAAATCCGAACTGCTACATCGAGGAAATAATTCCGGCATCGATGGCTACCCGAATCAGCTCTGCCATAGTTGATACACCCAGTTTTTTCTTAATACGAGAGCTGTGGTTGGAAACTGTCTTTGGTGAGAGATGCAATATTTCGGCTGCTTGGGCAGTGGACTTCCCAGTAGTGATTAGCTGGAAAATTTCTAACTCTCGATCCGAGAGGCTTGCGAGTGGATTACTTGCACCAATCATATGGTTTTTTGCGATTGACAGGGCGGTTCCAGATTCAAGATAGATTTCACCTTTCATTACTGTACGTACCGCATCAGCCAGTTTTACCCTGGTTGCAGCCTTGTTGAGAAACCCCTTGGCTCCAATCTTGATTGCTTTCTGTATCAATATCGGGTTTTCATGCATGGTAAATATCACAATCTTCGCTTGCGGGTGATGATTCAGGAGGCGCTTGCTTGTCTCTATACCCCCAATGCCAGGCAAAGAGAGGTCCATGACCACCACATCTGGCTGATAACTGTCGTATTGGCGACATGCCAATTCCCCACTACTTGCCTCCGCGATGACTTTGATATCGTTCTCTGCTTGTAACAAACGACGACAGCCTTCCCGTACAATTTCATGGTCATCCACCAGAAGAACACGAGTAGGACTCTGAGATGTCATTGTGCGATATCCAGAGGCAGGACGATAGAGATAGTCGTGCCACTTTTAGTTGTTGTCGTAGAGCTTTGCCGTGATTCTTTATCAATACCTGTCTCTACTGGTGTGCTAGTTATCTTTAACAGTCCGTCTAATGCTCCAATGCGCTCCCTTATTCCCAGTAGCCCCCGACCGGGATCGATCTCTGCAAATTGGATACCTCGACCATTGTCCTGAATGGTTAGTTGGGCTGCTCCCAAGTGGGCGGGTGATTCACTTGTCATGCACATATCTTCCTTCTCTTTTAGTTCATCCCACTCGCTCGGGGTCAGGTACGCCAGTGTTATATTTACTTTTGTTGCACCGGAATGCTTGGAGGCATTTGCGAGACTCTCCTGCAACACACGGTAAAGAGTCAACGCATGTTTTTCAGAAAAAAGACCCAGGTCATTTGTGTCATCACGATAGGTAGCATCTATGTTCCTTTGGCTGGTTTTCCACTCTCTCACCAATTCATGCAGGCTGTCGGACAGCCCCATGTACTGCAGCGTGAGTGGGTGCAACCGTTCGGAGAGATCGCGTACTTCTCGCGAAACTCGTTCAGTTACCCTCAGGATGTGGTCTGTTGTCGAGATGATAGTTGCATGGTCATGCATTGTCTCGCTCCGGATATACTCTGCGTCCATACGGATTGCCAGGAGTTGTTGTCCGAGATTATCGTGTAACTCTTGTGCGATCTGTTTACGCTCCGCCTCCTGGGCTTCCATCAATTCTCGTGCAAGCCAGCGGTTCTGCCTTAAGAGGCGTTCGTTTTCAAGCTGAGTCTTTTTTTTCTCGTGGATATCACGAGTGATACCGATAAGCGGGGTATGTGTTCCCCCATTCCCAACCAGTGATGTGATGGTCGCCTCCTTCC
The DNA here is from genome assembly GCA_045106435.1 of Rhodothermales bacterium. Classification (GTDB taxonomy): domain Bacteria; phylum Bacteroidota; class Rhodothermia; order Rhodothermales; family JAHQVL01; genus JBCCIM01. The sequence continues at coordinate 4,712 of JBGCEN010000188.1, read as the reverse complement.
AGAACCTTGCACCCGTCTCATCGGTGACTTCGAATTCAAGTGTGCCCTGCTTTCCACCTAACGCGCCCTGAATCATTCGATTGTAGGCATCCTGATATTCCGGGCAGATCAGTTTGTGAACTGTCCGACCAACTAGCTCTTCGCGACTGGTGCGAGCGCATTCCTCACCGGCTGGATTGATATCCATGATCACGCCATCCGGGCTCAGCAGTATTACACACTCCGGGTTGGATTCGAAGATAGTGCGGAACAGGGCTTCGTTATCAGCATGTTTCATCAGAATGCACTGAAAAAGTGTGCTGGAAATATCATATCGGAAATTCTTGAAAGCTTATCAGGGTTTTCATCTTAGCATGGTTGCAGAATCATCGAAGGACAGTGCTATGCAAGCAGGCTGTCGCTGTCAGAGGTTAAACCTGTTCAGACAACCCCTGGCGAAGTGATTACCAGCAAGCAATATCCCCAGCTCTAGGGAACACTTCCCGGCTATAGTCGGGAAGTGTTCCCGATTCATACAGGGATGAATTCACGTTTTCTCCTCTCCTCTTTTAGAAATCAATAAGTTGTGCTTTATTTAATATATATTGCATCCAACCCTGTTGGTGAAAAAGAAGAAAGAGGAGGAAATACCATGACAAATAAAGCAGTGTTTCCGAATATGAAGTTCCCTCTGATTGGTTGATGGTTATCCTTGTTGGAGCACAAAACTTCGAGCTTCACATGATCGCCGCTGACTCGAAAATGGACACACATCAATCAACGATAACTGGGTTCAACTGCTGGTTTGCTGCATTCTCATGCTGACCAGGTTGGTCTCTATAGTGATATATCCAATTGACTTATAGGCAAAATAAAAACAACGGAAAACCGTTGGCTTTTCTTCAGGAGTTTGATGAAGCCTATTAATACTCTTTCACATGTGCGGCCAACCAATCGATCCTTTGGGTGGAACCAAAACATGAACCGAAGAAGACGTGCAATGAACCTTGGTAACAATGAAATCGGGAAGTCAATTCGCGATGCAATCGACCTGCAGCAGGACTTGGACTCGCTGGCCGTGCTTATCAAAAAGGTTTACGCAGCACTGCAACATTCCAGAATTTTCGCCGAACTCGTCGAAGTAGCACGCGGCTTCACCCCAGACGATGAGAGACCAAACTTCTGCGAAATCCTTATGCAGGATGAAACATGCCGCCTGTCTCTGGTCGGCATCCACCGCTTTACTCCGATTCCTGTTCATGACCACCCAGGCACGGCCGGTGCTCTACTGGCTGTTCACGGTCGTGTACAGGTAAGAAGCTACTCAATAGAAGAATTTGTTCGCAAACCATCCCTCGTCAGACTCCGGTGCCTTTCCGAGGAGGTTCTGGCAACTGGTTCGGTAGCAACTGTCGACCGCGGCGCAAACAACCTTCACGGCCTCCAGACGATGCATCTTAACTCCGTCTGTTTGGCGATCCACACACCGCCACCGCCGACGGAAAATCAGCGTGCCTGGTATTTCCCCACCCACCCCCTGGCAATTCACAATCAACATGCCACATGGAATCGAATCGTCAGACCATCGCAGAAAATTGATTCCACACAAAAACCTCGCCACTGTGCAATCCCGCAGGGGCAGTAGCATGAAAAAATCGCAGCTGGGATTGTTCACGCTGAAAGCGATTACAGCAGCTTCGGCCCTGGCATTGTCATCGCAGGTATTGGCGGTCGGAAGTATCGAAACGGGTATTACGGCGTATCAGCAGAAGCACTACTCCAAGGCCCTTGAAGTTTTTCATCACTATTCAAAGAAGCATGAACCAAGGGCACAGTATTACCTCAGCGTGCTGTATCGCCAGGGCCTGGGAGTTGAGCGCGATGATGAGGTGGCGTTTCTCTGGTGTAAGCGCGCTGCCGATAAAGGCATGCTGGATGCCCAGTATCAGCTTGGAATCATGTATCTGCAGGGAGAGGGGGTAGGAGAGGATGATGCGCTTGCTTTGGAGTGGCTCTGGCAAGCTGCGGACCGCGGCCACAAGCAGGCGAAAGAGGTGTTGCAGTTTGCACTCGAGAACGATTTCACAACCGGATGTTAGCCTGAATGTATCGAACTGGAAGATTCATGTTCGTTCTAACGGATCATGTGAAGTCCGCTATGGAGCACATGAGCAACCGGTCAATGAATGCGCAGGACGGCCCTGTGAAGAGTCACTGCGGAAGACTGCCGTATACACAGACCCGGTATGGGTTAAATACGCTATTGCTTAGAAGGAGACCCGTTGTGAAAAAACGACAAATAGCATCATCCATGTTTCAGAGCATCTTTCTGGCCTGTGCATTTACATCTGCCTATGCTGACCAGGGAATAAATCAGGAGGGAGTGCTTGCTTCCACACAAGCAGAAGTCACTCATGACTTGGGTGAGGAATACAAAAAACTTTTACGAATTGTCGAGAGTAAAAAAGCAGCTGTACAAACAATCGATGGTTCACTGAATATAGCAGACCGACCAGGTATGGGGCCAAAGGAGAGTGAGGTCATCCTGGTTGAGTTTGGGGATTTTCAATGTCCATTCTGCAAACGTCACCTTACGGGAACTGCCCAGGTAATCCATCAACGTTTAATATTGAAAAAACAGCTTCGTTATGTCTTTCTCGATTTCCCAATGGAGGCCAAACACCCGTTTGCAATAAAAGCTGCCATTGCCGCACGCTGTGCCGAGGAACAAGGTAAATATTGGGAAATGCGCAATACCCTTTTCAATAACCAGAAAGCCCTGCATGAACTTTTCCTGGTGGAGCATGCGAAAAATGCTGGGATGGATGATGTTCAATTTAATGATTGTCTAGAGTCCGGAAGATATGTATCAGCGATAAGAGAAGACCAGGTTGTTGGTAAAATTCTTGGTATTAAAGGGACACCAACTTTTTTCCTTGGGATCAACAAAGGCGATAAAATTCAGATGGTTCGAAAAATTCAGGGAGCTCAATCTTACGAGGTATTCGAAAGGGAGATAAATCAAGCTATAGAAATAGCAAAATCATATCGTGAAGAATTAGTCAAAACGAACCTGCCCAGTTATTAGTCAGTGTGATTTTATTGCGTACATATATGATATACACTCGATTCAGCTGAAAGGAGGTGCTAGGCGCAAAACAGATTTAACATAACATTCAGAATGCGAAATCATAACTAACAATATTAATATTTTATAATCATTGGAGAATACGATGAAAAAAACATATCTTTCAAGTTCGTTAATTATCGGCTGTCTGTTAGCAAGCCCAGTTTATGCTGAGGGCAAGACAAGTGGCGAGGACCTCTTCAAATTCCACGGATGCGTGAATTGCCACGGAGCCGATGCCAAGAGCCCCGTAAGTAAAGTTGTACCGAAACTTGCTGGAAAACCTGCTGACGAGCTGTTGCCAAAAGCCAAGAAAATTCTTAGTGGAGAGGGCGGCACCAAGGAATCTCAGATCATGCACGCTGCGTTTTATTCGCCTTCGCAGTGTGATTCACCCCCCACTGACGAGGAACTCCAGGCGATCACGACATGGTTATCTGAACTCAAAAGTTGATATATCCCGTAGATGAAGAGGCCCGGTTGCTGTTTAACCGGGTTTTTTTATGACTGCTTGCAGAACCAATGTATGTGCATGCAGATAAATCCACTATTTTACTTTTGTTATTGTCCGCTGGCGTAATAATGGCTTAAGGCATCCAGTTCTTCAATCTCCAGCTTTTTAATCCGCTCTTCCATCTTTTCCGGCTGTGGCATGTTCTCCTTGCCGAGATAATAGGTGAGCATCTGCATGTAGAGGTAATTTCTCACCTGCCCCGAGATTCTCGGAATCTCATGATCTTGATGCTGGCCATTCTCTGAGTGGCATTCTTCACATAATTCATCATGAATTTCCTTCCCTAAACGCACCTTTTCACTGTCTGGGGCAATACTGGCATTAACCCATTCAAGGTCGGAATAGTATCCTGCTATTCTTCTTATAACAGAAGCTTTATATCCTTTTGCAATGCGGTCCATAATGGTAGAACTCCGCTCATTCTTTTTGAATTCCATCATGATCCTCATGAAAAAGCGTTTCTCAAGACCAGCTATAGATGGAATGCTTTCTCCTATGCTAACGCCATTTGTCCCATGACATCCATTACACTCAAAAGCAATCAGTTCAACATCTGTGACTGCGACAGCATTGGCAATATGCGGTATGCTAAGATAAAAAGTCAAACCCACTTTTATTAGTGATCTCTTCATTATCTCTCCCTATGCTGTCTAATGAGCATAGACTATCATGGACTATGTCACAAATAGTTCAGATGGTGCCCCAGAGATTCCTTCCCTGCTCGATCATCAGGTCATTTCCCACCTGGCTTTGTCCCGATAATGAGAACAAGGCCGGGTTATGGTTTGATATAGCTGTATCCCATCGCCTGCAGCTTCGCCACCTCTGCCACGCCGCTTGGGACAATGTCAGCTTGCTCCACATCGTACAGATCATCCTCATAACTGATCTTTTTTCCTTTCAGCGTATTTGCACAGACTTGAAAGCCCACCCCCTGATTCTTCAGACCAATGATCTTTGTCTGCATCTCATCGGTGGCGTTCCCCAGTTTCAACTTCGTATTTTCAAGCTGATCCGGCGTCAGCAGCAATGAAAGCCCCTTGCCATGCATGACAACCTTCAAATCAAGGTTCTCTTCACCAACTGCATTAA
>JBGCEN010000187.1:0-24397 GCA_045106435.1 Rhodothermales bacterium | reverse complement strand
CTGCTACAGGCGATACGCCTTTGGAATTAATCCTGGAAATGACAGCGCAGTTTGTATCACAAGGCATCTCCTCTCTGTCACTGGCTGATTCTACTGGCATGGCCAATCCGTTGTTGATCAAAGAAACAGTAACAGCGGTTGCAGAAGTGGCCGGCGACATCCCGATTGTCTTGCACCTGCACGACACCCGCGGACTCGGACTTGCCAATGTGGTCGCTGCCCTTGCGTGCGGCGTCTCTCACTTCGACACCTCCCTCGGCGGCCTGGGCGGCTGCCCCTTCATCCCGGGCGCCACCGGAAATATCGCAACCGAGGATACCGTTTACCTACTGGAATCCCTGGGCATCGAAACCAACATCAATAGACATGCAGTAAGTGATGTCACCAAGCAAGTCGCCAGTTTCCTGGGCCGAGAGTTACCGGGGAAGCTTTATAAAATTGGAAATTGAAAATTGGTAAGTTGAAAATTCAAATTGAGAGTATGTGGCTTTCGGGCAGCTCTTAATACTTTCGAATTTTCATTTACACCTTTTCAATTTCCAATTTACTTAACCACATGCATAATCTTGGTGAACACTTCCTCGTTTGCGCTGAGGCGGTAGATGTATGCGCCGCTTGCCAGCCGGCTGGCGTCTAGTACTACTTTGTGGCGGCCGGCGACGTACTCTTCTTTGGCAGCGGTCATAACCCGACGCCCTAGCATATCGAATACTTCCAACGTTACACTCGCCGGCTCTGGTAAACCAAACTGGATGGTTGTGGACGGATTAAATGGATTCGGGTAATTCTGCGAAAGCGAATAAACTGCAGGAATCAGCGAACCATCATCTACATGTGTTGGCAAACCTTTACCGAATACAATGTCTTCTACACGTAGCGATATTTCAGAAGGATCTGCGCCGGCACTTTGTAGCACAAAACTCAGGGCTGACGTGGAAAGTCCTTTGAAGCCAGATTGGCCATCTCGTTTTGAAAAGTCCTCGAGGAAAATGGTCTGCCTTGTTGGTACATCTTTTAGCACGATATCTTTCATGAAGAAGTCACCGTTTTCATTGGCTTCTTCCAGGCGCAGTTGCGCATTCCCGATACCCGATGCTGTAAAGGATACATACGAGTATTCGCTTATATCGATCGACCGGCCACCAGGTCTAAAATGCCTGAACAGCACCAGGCTATCAGCAATAGAGCCCTCAACAGCAATGCCTCTTTCAACCACAAACTGGTTCTCATTCTGCTCGAAATTGACTTGTTGCAATACCTCGAACGTTTCGATGTTTGTGCCTTCTTGCTGGTCCTCGATTTTCCCCCAGGGCCCGTCAGCAATATAAACCTGGTCGACGTTATCGTTTGCATCGTTTGTGACTGTCAGCAACGCATCAAACAACAACCCGGACGGCAGTACAACCACCACTTCATCTTGATCGTTACTGATACCCGACACAGGAACGACCCGTTCAAAGACAGACTTATCGCCGCCTTCCACGTTGGAAACTTCGCCCTGGAATTTAAACTCGGTCACTCCTTCTGGCTTTCGCAGATGGAAAACCATTTGGCCGGCCTGATAACTTCCGCTCTGTACAAACACTTCTGGAATCTGAGGGATATCATCTTCACGACTAACGTAGTTCAGCCCTCCTTCATCTTCCATCCGATTCAAGACCTCTTCGACGACTGCAATCGTATACGCCGGATTGTACGACCAGACCTGAAAGTTTAATATCTCACCCGCGATACCAACGCGAGGCTCGTAGGCATCTCTGACAAAACGGCTATCTACCAAATAATTTGGCCCGCTTCTGTAGCCGATAAAACTGATGGCATAATCTACCTCACCATTGTCATGCACAAGCACTGACAAGACAAAGGGATGCCCTTTAATCGAAATGAGCTCAACAGATTCCAGAGAGCCCCCCTTAAGCCGATCACAAATATTTTTAGTATGATCATAAAGCTCATCGAACGGAGACGAGGTAGCAAACAGGGCGGCTAAGCGCTCATCCTGCGCTACATAATCCACTGCCAGCACACTGGTTGCATTTGTAATACCAAACAAGTCACCAGGTGTTGTTATAATTCCTACGGATGTCTCCGGCCCTTCGGTTGGTACCAGTTCCAGCACATCTTGTCTTGTGAGACTTCCTGTTCCATCAACACCCAATGCGCCGGCTGTACGCAACAACGGAGACACTTCATACTTGGCAGCCCCGGCACCCCATGCAACATGCTGCTGTTTGTAGTTTCGTACGGATACCAGCGTAGCAAGATCGCCATTGGACTCAAGGCCGGCTTCTTCCCCCGTGCTGGTTGCTACACGAACAGGTGAAAGCGGCGCCGAAACGTATACAGCATCCTGCTTCAAAGTCATGGCCACAGCGTCAACTGCTCCTCTATAAGGACCAAAACTTGTACCTGGCACGACCGCTACAAGCAACTTCAGGTGTCCTGCCTCGCCGGGCTTTAACGAAGCCCCCCGTGGTACCAACATCTTTACTGAACTACGACCATCATACGCCGGGTCAACGGGCATTTGATCTCCAGATACGGTCTTTAAATCCAATACGGTGACGCTACTTCCAGAGAACATTTGATCCAGATCGAGAGACATGTTTAATGAGTCCAGCGCTACCCCTCCTGTATTTGCCAGTTTTACCGAGAGCAACACCTCAAACCGTGTTGTATCCCCTGTAACTTCCTGAACATTTGCACGCAACTCAAACGCCGGCTTAAACGACGGATCAACTTGTGTAGGCGTATCCTCTCCTTCATCCGATGCTGTTCCGTTTCCGTTTGGATCAGGATCAATTCCATCATCCGAGAGATCTGTAACTTCACTACCATCCGGCCCGATTGCTTTTGCCAAGGCCTGTGTTTCAAATATCGAAACACTTCCAATTGGCGCAATGGCAACGCGATAAGATATCACCACGTCTTCACCGGGCGACAAAGAAAGAGTACCGTCCTTGAATAAATTTGTATCGCTCAATCCATCATAATCAGGATTCACCTTGGCGGTATGTTCGCCCGCCACATCAACAGAGCGTACGGTAATGGACGAAACTGGAAATGCTGCCTCAAGATCTTCGACAACCTGAATATCATCCAACCGTACATCGCCCGTATTTTTCACGGTGAGGTTAAATGTCGCTTCAAATCCGTCTGTTTGCTCATGCAGACTGGAGAGTAACTTTGCCACACCGATCGCCGGCCTCGAGGCAATCGAAATCAGGGTCGGGCGATTTTCGTTCTCTTCGTTCGCGATGCCGTTTTCATTTACATCAGGCTCAAATCCTTCATTGGAGATATCGCTTGAACTCGTTCCATTGGGCCCAAGCGCAACTGCCGTAACGACATGGGCAAAAGGCCCAAAGTTAGATATGGGCACAACACGTATATCCATCGTTATGCGTGCTGTATCTCCTGGTGCCAGTGTGCTTGCGCCGGCATCCAACAGCGCAACATCTTCAGTCCCATCAAAGCCTTTATTTAAAGCAAGCGAACCCCGTACAGTTTTCTGTAGTACTTCAATTTCAGTGCCTTCAAAAACGGAGGCAAAATCACTGGCAACACCCACATTTTCAAGTGGCACATCGCCCAGGTTTTCAAGGCGCACCACATACTGCACCGTGAAGCCTTTCATGTCTCCTTCAACAGAGCTTGCCGCCATTGAAAGACCAATAACAGGGCGCTCATTTAACGAAACCGTACTGGGTACATTTTCGCTCGCTTCGGTTGGATTTCCATTGTTGTTGGGATCCGGGTTTAATCCATCCGTACTCACGTCTGTAAGAGTGGTACCAAAGGGTGTTGATGCAGCGACTGTATTAAAGATCTCGTACGGCCCAAAATCTTCAACTGGCACAACACTCAATTCAATCTCCACGTCTACTTGTTCGCCAACGCCTAGCTGGGCAGCAGAAGGAGCAAGTAATTCCTTGTATTCCTGGCCATCGAATAATGGATTTGCCTCAAACGGAGCAGCCGTGTTAACGCGAAGCACCGTAAATCGGGTGCCGGCGAGAGCCGTCTGTAAATCCTGAACAAGAGAGAGCGAAGACAAAGGTACATCTCCCAGGTTTTCTGCGATAATCTTGTAGATAACCTTAAAGTTATTCAAATCACCCGTGATGCTGCTAACGGATAAAGCCGTACCTAAATGTCCAGTGGGTGCAAAAGCAGTGACTGTCGGATCGTTTTCTCCCGCTTCATTTGCATTCCCGTCATTATCAGGATCTATACTTGATCCACTGTCTGACGTATCTGTAATCGTAATCCCTTCAGGACTGTCAGCATAAACAACAACTGAATTCCTGAAAGGCCCAAAGCTCGAAACTGGCTCAACTTGCACGGCAAAAGTTATTTTTGCAGATGACCGTGCTGCAAGTGTATTGCCAGATCGGGACAACAAGTTTTTATCAGATACTCCATCAAAGTCAGGGTTTACCGTTAAGGGCTGTGTTGAAGAAAGATCGGACACGGTGAAATTGGTGCCGGCAAATACACGACCCAGATCTTCAAGTACCTGCACGCCACTCAGAGAGATGTCGCTCAAGTTTTTTACGGTCAACTCGTAATAGGCAGTAAAACCACCCAGATCTCCGGTAACCTGCGTTGCAAACAAAGAGGCCCCAATAGCCGGCTCTTCGCCAAATGTAATGACGGTAACGTCATTTTCTCCCGGATCATTGGCCGAGCCATTCGCATTACCGTCAGGCTCCTCCCCGTCATCCGACATATCCGATACAGAGGCGCCACCAGGCACAACAGCCGAGGCCCTTGCCAGATGATTGAAGAATCCCAAATTGAATGAGGGTGTTGCCTGAAGCTTGAAGATGATGGTCGCCTTTTCGCCAACGCCCAGTGTACTGGAAGCATTGAGCATACCATCATCACTCTGCCCATCGAAACCCGTGTTTGCCACCAGTGGTGCACTTGCATTGAATCCAGTTACCGTGGTATTCCCCGATCCAAAAAGTCCACCCAGATCATTGATGACTTGCACACTTGTTAGCGGTACATTGCCCAGGTTTTCAACAACAAGTTTATAATCTGCTGAAAAAGAAGACGCTGTACCTGACACATTGGTAGCCTGCATCGCTAAACCAATGGCCGGGGCATAATCAAAAGACAATACCGTTGGATCGTCTTCTCCTTCACCGTCAGCAACACCATCCTGGTTATAATCTGTCACCAGGCCGGCGTCAGACAAATCGGCCACGCGTGTACCATCAAGTCCTTCAGCAAACCCGCTGGCATTTCCTGTATAAGGGCCCAGATTACCGAAAGGCGTAACATTTACGGTAAATGAGATGGTGGCTTGCTCACCAACGTCCAACCGGCTTTGCGTGGTATCAAGCAAGTTGATATCATTATCGCCGTCAAAGGATGGATTGATGACCAACGGAAAAACGGCTTCGGTATGTACCACCTGAAAGTCTGTGCCTTGAAAGCGTGCAGTGAGATTGTCGGTCACTTGCAAACTAGACAAAGGCGTATTCCCAAGGTTTTCGACCAACAGTTCAAACTGTGCGGTGAAGCCTGTCAAGTCGCCGGATAGCGTAGGAATATGCGCAGCGATGCCGAGCGCCGGCTCAGCAGCTACATAAACGCTTGACTGCGCTACATCATCCTCTGCCTGTTCATCAGGAATCCGCTCATCAAAGTTATTAGGCTCTGAGTCAGGATCCTTGCCTCTGTGCTCAACGATCTCCGCAAAAACAACATAAGCCCCTTTGACAGGCGCCTGCATCGTCACATTCAGCACAGCTTCACTGCCATTGGCGAGTTCATCGATACGCCATGTATTGTCTGCCTGCGAGAAGACACCCGTTTCGCCACTATTTCCCTGCACCGTAAAATCAGCTGGTACAGTCAGTGCGACACGGATACCTTTTGCATCGTCAGGACCGTCGTTGGCAACACGGATGGTGGATACAAATGTTTGATTAGCAGCCGGCGTTTGTTTGTCAACCGAAATTGATAACCGCAGGTCATTTTCCAACGCAAATAATGGCGTAGCGAGATATGCAGGCGATGATATCACATACGTCCAGGTATCGATGCCTACCTCGTTTCCGAAATCCCTTGAGAACGCGTGCGCGCCCGCCCTGCTGTCCACGCCGCCGGCGCCATTCACAGGCTCGGGCTGACCATCTCTTTCCGTAAATATCTTGTCGTTATAATAAACTGTATAATCCGGACTACCGGGGCCATTGAGTCGCTCAATGGTGAATCCCTGGGTTCTGTTTTCCAGATCCAGCGCCGGCAAATGGAGTTCACCTGCAAGGGCAACGATACGCGCCTGATAGCCCGTCTCCGATCCAGAAACAACAAAGCCATCGGCATCCAGCCCGTTCCAGGGGACAACATTTTCTCCCACCCGGGCAGCGCCGGCGAGGAAGGTGTCTGTTTCATCTCCCCAAATGCCATTTTCATTCAAATCAATCGCGAGCAGGTATCTTCCAGCAGTGGTTGACTGGAAAGAAAAGCTGCCTGTTTTGCCTACGCTGCCCGAATAGGTCAACTGCTCAAAAGGCGCCGGCTCAACAACAGGATTGGCCAACCAAACGGGTTCATCGCCGTGCATTACAGCAACTGGCAGATCATTGTTGGGTGACGTAAAGAAAAGTTTGTGGGTTGCAGTATACTCAGTATCTGGCAGGAGGGGGCTATGCAGCTTAGTATCTGCTGGCAATCCATTATTCTCCAGGCCTCCTGCATCATGCGATACAGATTTGTACAGCGGTGTTTCAGTGGCGCGATGCTCGAATCCTGAAGCGTTGGCAAACAGCATCATCGTATGCCCGGTCATGCCATTCAAGTCTACATGATACCGATAGCCATCCTTTGTCAATACAAATATTTCGGAAGCGAGTGATTCATCGCGCCCTCCCATATTCAAAGGCAAATGCTGTGCGTATACACGACCAGAAACAATAGCACCTCCCTCATCGCGAACCGTTAAATCCCAGGCTGCAATGGTGTACACATCCGTCTCCTGCACCCAGGGTGCGCCGGCTGGTACTGGGCTGGAAAACTTCCAACTACCGGGCGCCGGCCCGAGAAATACAACTTCCCAGATGCCTTCATTCGATGCATCAGCTGCGAGTTCACACGCAGTATAACCGCCAGCACTGGGCTGTGGACCAGCTTCTTCCTCTTCAGCAGATCGAATGACACCCCAATGGGCCGGCGCATTGTCGGGCCTGAGTGCAAGACAGGATCCGCTTGTGCCATCGGGCCTGGTAAAGAGGATATCTCCGCCGTAGATGCCGAGCGCACTTGAGCCAAGCTGCAGGGTTTCCCCCGCACGGGCGTAGATAAAAAATCGATTTAATCGATCTATGCCGGCTATGGTTTTGCCGTTGCCGGCCTCCAGAAATGGACGATAGCCGCCCTTGTTAATAAGATCTTTGCTTCCATCCGCCATGCTTGTAGAAATAGCAAGCACAGGTATGATCAACAGACAGATGAGCGTTGCACGGAAATAGAAATGACACCGGATTAGAGTCAACAGTGCTTCCATGCAACGGATTTGAATTCGCTGCATTCCAGACATATATGATAATCAGGCTCGCAGGGGGCCAGAGAAGAAAAAAGCCCTGCGTCCTTGCTTGAGGGGTTAGAAGAACGAGCGTGCTTTGTTAGGTTTCAGGTTGCAAAAATCACTTCCAGGCTATTGAGCAATAAACCTGCAAAGGGAAATACATACCCTGATAGAACTTAAGCGTCTCTTGTTGCATCGTGTTAATCCGGCAACCACAAGGAACGTAGCCCGAGATATGCCAAGGAGGGCAATTAAAACACTAACACGATGATTTTGCCGCAGGTAGATCTGAAAGAAAAAGATACTTGGAGAAAACCCTGCAACCGCAACATGAAACCTGGGGCTTTAAAAGCATGAGGACTCATGCATTTATGCCAACGTCGCTCTGAAATGTAACCGTCTAAATTAAAAAGAAAGACATCTCACACCCAGCCATGCAAACATTGTTTCTGTTGCAAAAATTGATTCGTCACAATTGGTAAGTAATCCGTGAAATGTGGGCCGGCTTGATGAGAAAATCATAAAAAAAGATGAACAATGAACGATCCGACGACTTCTGCTGTTATCCTGGCGAAGGCATACAGGGATGAGGCACGCCTGTTAAATCGCAGCTCATCAAAAAAGCCGCCCTTATCAAACCTCGGCATACGCCTCAATCGGCGGGCAGCTGCAGATGAGATTGCGGTCACCGTGGGCGTCGTTGAGCCGGCGCACAGACGGCCAGAATTTATGCGAGCGGACCCATGCCAGCGGGAAGGCTGCTTTTTCTCTGCCATAGGGCATTTCCCAGTTGTCAGCCACAACCATCGCTGCTGTGTGCGGCGCTTGCTTCAGGACATTCATTTCGCGATCCGCAACACCCAGCTCAACTTCCTGGATTTCGCTGCGAATTGAAATCATCGCTTCACAGAACCGATCCAGCTCCGCTTTAGCCTCACTCTCGGTGGGCTCTATCATCATGGTACCAACGACCGGCCATGACATCGTAGGTGCGTGATACCCGTAGTCCATCAAACGCTTTGCAACATCCTGCTCGGTGATGCCAGAGGCTTGTCGGTATGGACGGAGATCCATTATAAATTCGTGCGCTACAAACCCATTTTCACCACGGTAAACAATCGGGTAATGTCCTTCAATTCTCCGGGCGATGTAGTTTGCATTCAGGATGGCCATCTGGGAAGCGGCTTTGAGACCATCCGGCCCCATCATCGCAATGTACGCCCAGGAAATAAGTAGAATGCTTGCGCTTCCGTACGGCGCAGCAGAAACGGCACCGATTGCCTTTGGTCCGCCTGTAGAGACAATAGCATGACCCGGCAGGAAAGGCGCGAGGTGATCGTTTACGCAAATGGGGCCCATACCCGGACCACCGCCGCCATGTGGAATACTAAATGTTTTGTGCAAATTAAGATGGCAAACATCTGCGCCGTAATCACCGGGCCGGCACAATCCAACCTGTGCGTTCATGTTTGCACCATCCAGATACACCATACCGCCGTTGTCATGAATCACCTGGCAAATCTCCCGAATACCCTCCTCAAACACGCCATGTGTGGAAGGATAGGTCACCATGACCGCAGCCAGTGTATCCGCATGCTCCGCAGCTTTTGAGCGGAGGTCTTCCATGTCGATGTTGCCGGCCTCATCACATCCGACAATCACCACCCGCATGCCCGCCATAATGGCGCTCGCCGGATTTGTACCATGCGCTGATTGGGGTACGATACAAACATTGCGGTAACTTTCGTTTCTGCTTTCGTGGTAGGCACGAATGGTCAACAGTCCAGTGTACTCCCCTGAAGCACCAGAGTTAGGCTGCAACGATACAGCGGTAAAACCAGTAATTTCAGCCAGCCATGCCTCCAGTTCTTCAATGATTACCTGATAGCCCTGCGTTTGCGTGGTTGGCGCAAAGGGGTGAATCTTGTTGAAGCCGGCCATTGTGATCGGCATTAATTCCGCCGCAGCATTCAGCTTCATCGTGCAAGATCCCAATGGAATCATGCTCGTTGTCAGCGACAGATCAAGCGAAGCAAGATGATGGATATACCGCATCAACTCGCTCTCTGAATGATAGCTATTAAATACAGGATGCTCCATGTAAGCAGACTCCCGCGCCAGCATACCTGTATAACCGGGTGAAAGCGACGATGCTATTTCAAATGCATCTGCGTCTACAGTTGCCTCTTTATCAAAAATGGCAAACAGCGTATCCAAATCATCAGGCGTAACTGTTTCATCAAGAGAAATACCAACAGATCCATCAGCAAATGGGCGCAAGTTCACTCTGTTTTGCTCAGCTGCCAATAAAATCTGATCAAGGTCTGATTCTTCAAGCTCTACGCGGATCGTATCAAAGAAGTGCTCAAACTTGACCGAGTATCCTAAAGTCTGCAAGCCGGCTACCAGCACACGGGTCGCATTGTGTATGCGCTCCGCAATTGCCTTCAACCCTTTGGGGCCATGATATACGCCGTACATACTTGCGATTACCGCCAGCAAGACCTGTGCAGTACAAATGTTCGATGTTGCTTTATCCCGACGAATATGTTGCTCGCGTGTTTGCAAGGCCATACGCAACGCCGGCTTTCCATCAGCATCTACCGAAACACCGATGATACGACCGGGCACCTGTCTTTTGAAGGCTTCGCGCGTGGCAAAAAATGCAGCATGCGGCCCGCCATAACCAAGTGGCACACCAAATCGTTGCGAGTTGCCCACCACTGTATCGGCGCCAAATTCTCCTGGAGGTGTAAGTAACGTGAGGCTCATTAAATCTGCCGCGACAACTACATACGCATCTGTATCGTGTGCAGCCTGGCAGAATGGTGCATAATCAACAACTTCACCATCTGTTGTGGGATACTGAAGCAGGACACCAAAAACGTCTTCTTCTATTTCGTAAGATGCGTAATCGCCGATACGGATGTCGATACCCAACGGCTCGGCACGGGTAGATACCACATCGATGGTTTGCGGGTGGCACCGATGATCAATGAAGAACGCCTTTTTGCCAGAACGCCGCGAAAGCCGGCTGAACATCATCATGGCTTCGGCCGCAGCAGTCCCTTCATCCAGCAAGGATGAGTTGGCAATTTCAAGCCCCGTGAGGTCGATGACCATTGTCTGGAAATTCAGCAACGCCTCAAGCCGGCCCTGTGCAATCTCTGCCTGATAGGGTGTGTACTGCGTGTACCATGCTGGATTCTCGAGCACATTCCGCTGAATCGCAGGAGGCGTAACGGTATCGTTGTACCCCATCCCGATGAAGGAGCGGTAAATTTCATTTTGCGAGGCAATCTCCTGCACGCGCTGAAGCAACGCATACTCCGAAAGGGCCTCCGGCAAATCAAGATCTTCGCTTCGCAGGATAGACGCCGGCACGGTTGCACGGGCTAATTCGTCGAGCGATGAAACGCCAATCAGGTCAAGCATTGCCTGGGTTTCTTCTGCTGAAGATCCGTTATGACGGCGGGAAAAAAGGTCGGTTGAGGACAGATTTATGGCCATTCCCTTGTTATGTTTTCGGTAGTAGTTGAGGCGTGGTGGGAAGCGCTTCGTAGTTGCCCCTGTTAGGCCAAAATATAAAGGAAGTTTCCACGATGTGCCACCACCTTGTTTTCTTCACGAAATGAGGGCGCGATTAGCGAAAGCTAATCGCTAGTTTTTAGTTGGTAGTGGTTAGTACTTAGTAAAACAGGCTCTCGCCTGTACTGCTATTGCTCCATTGCTTCAGGTGACACAAGGGCCATGCAAAACAGACTGAGCTAACCAACCTCTAAAAACTTACCTACTAGCCACTCATGCGAATCAGGGGTTGAAACAGACAGTTTTTCCAGAAGCATCTCTTTTACAGTCTTCCCACACTTGATGTGGGATCCATGGGAGTCTTCAGAAAAACAGCATGACCAGAAATCATCTGAACCGTGCAATACTACAAGCTGGTCAACCAATCCAATAAGCTATCTTCTCATTGTAACTCTCATGGATCCCCAATCAAGTTGAGGATGACGTTGAAGATAGAATTATGCTTGTTCAATCGTGTCAAGAACCGACTCAACTCATGATTCACAATAGTGGTTAGTCAAAGAAGCTGTCGACCGTACTACAAGGTGCTGCATTGCTTCAGTTAACACCAAAAGCTAAACGAAACAACCTGAGTTAACTAACCACTAAAAACTACCAACGAACCACTACAAAGAAGCGGAACGCTTCTTTAATTGCCTCAGCGCTTCCTTCGCCGCTCTTTGCTCTGCAAGTTTCTTGCTTCCGCCTTGCCCGCTGCCATGTGACTCCCCCTTCAGAATGACATCAACAGTAAAAATCTTTGCGTGGCTGGGGCCTTCTTCGGAGGCTACGCGATAGATGGGTTGCGCCCAGCTTCTGGCCTGCGCGTATTCAAGCAGCAGGCTTTTGAAGTTATCGTATTGCTGAGACAGTTCAGAAAGATCTACCTGGTCGAGCATGGTACGCTCGATGAATTGCCTGGCAGAGTCGAGTCCTTGATCGAGGTAGATCGCGCCAATAAGCGCTTCAAAAGCGTCGGCCAGGATGGTGCGGTTTTGCCGGCCTTGCTCCTGTACCATATTCTTGCTCATCAAGATCAATGAGCCCAGATTTATTTCTTCTGCGCATATGGCAAGGGCTTTCCCATTGACCAGCTTTGCGCGCAAACGGGTGAGAAAACCTTCATCTTTATCAGGGAAATGTGCAAACAAATGCTCAGCGGTAATAAAACCAAGAACGGCATCTCCCAAAAACTCCAGCCGCTCATTAGACTTGGATGCTGTTTCTTGCTCTCCACGCAATAACGAACGGTGCCGCATCGCCCGTTCATACATCGCCATATCGCCCACACGGAATCCTACCAATGCCTCTATCGCTTTTCGAGAAAGTCGATATTTGCGCGTTGCTTTGGATGGCCGGCCAAGTAACCCACTCAGGAAACCACGAACGGAAAATGAGAATATGTTGCGCTCCTGAAACACAAAAAAAGCGTCGATTAGTGTAACTTAATCTATTTATTACCACAGATTTACAAAAAGGCTCCGCTTTGCTCACAGGGTGGTTATTTTGTGACAAATAATCTGTTGTCAATTGGCTGTTTTCAGGGGTTATTTTTCATCCTCCTGCAGACTGACAACTGATTCATGGCAATTGAAACATCAGACCCTCATTATACCGTATCTTAAGGCATAGCAAGTACCCATCATCAAACAAATACATCCATGGCTTTCTGGGCTTTTAGCTGGATTCTCATTCCCATCGCCGGCATTTTATTTGGCGCATTTAAAGAATGGCTAAGCTTCAAAGAGAAGCAGCTTCAGCTTGGTGAGTCTACCGAGCATCTCGAAGCAAAAGTTGATGAGCTGATGAAGGCACTCAAAGACTCGGAAACAGAAAAGACAGGCTTGCTCAGCAGAGTTCAAAACCTGGAAACCATTGTAACAAGTCAAGTCTGGGACGTACTACTTGATGAGGACAAAAGTATCCAAACTAAAAAGCTCGAAATTGAGTCTATCAAGCCCAAAATCACGTTGCCCCCTGAAGAAGATGAAGCCGCAGATAAAGCAGAGAGACTGGCCCGGCGCCTCAGGATCTGAGGCCAATGCAAGACGACCGTATGCTGATACGCTTGTGACATTATCTGACAACTGACGACGACTACCCTCAGCTAAAAAGCAGGAGCCCTATGAAACCCAAAGTTGTTATTGTTGGCGCAGGATTTGGAGGTATTAACTTAGCCAGGCACTTGAGAAAAGCACCTGTAGACGTACTCCTCATCGATAAGCACAATTACCACACGTTCCAGCCGCTGCTCTATCAGGTAGCCACCGCCGGCCTCGAAGCTGAAGAAATCGCGCACGCTGTCCGGGGAATTTTCCATAAACAAAATAATTTTGACTTTTTCCTTGGCGAAGTAACAGGAGTAGACTGGGGACGCAAACACGTTATCGTCAAAGACGGCACGCAAATCGATTTTGATTATCTGGTCCTGGCTGCCGGAGCAACAACCAACTTCTTTGGTGTAGAAGGTGCAGAAGCGCATGGATATGGTCTAAAAAACCTTGCAGAAGCAGTAAATCTCAGATCTCATATCATCTCGTGCTTTGAGGAAGCCAATCGGAATCTGGCCAACCTTGATTTAGACGCACTCAATGTAGTTGTGGTGGGTGGCGGGCCAACGGGTGTTGAAATGGCCGGCGCAATTTGTGAGCTTTTTCAAAAGGTACTGGCGAGAGATTTCCCAAATCTGCCTGTCGATAAAGCCCAGGTTTATCTTATTGAAGCATCATCAAATTTACTCAATGCCTATCACCCTAAACTACAACCTTACGCTGTCAATCAGTTAAAAAGACGCGGCGTAAACGTCATGCTGGACACTCAGGTCGTTAAAGTAACGGCTGATGCCGTTCATTTGGGTTCAGGACAAACCATTCCTACACAAACCATGATCTGGGCTGCCGGCATACGCGCAAATCCTCTGGCAGAAACACTTGGCATCCCCACAACGCGCGGCGGCAGAATTATTGTTGATCATGATTTGAGCGTACCTGGTTTTGAACAGACGTATGCGATTGGTGATATGGCGGCGAGTAAAAACAAAGCAGATCAGATTGATCCGCAGCTCGCACCTGTAGCCATGCAGGGAGGTAAACATGTGGCTGACCAAATTGCCCGACACCTCAAAGGAAGCACCTCTTCTTCCTTTAGCTATCAGAGCAGAGGTATCATGGCGACCATTGGTAGAAATGCAGCGGTATCACAGCTCGACATCGGTATTAGAAACACAGGGTTTATCGCCTGGATTATGTGGCTTGTACTGCATTTGATGCAATTGGTAGGCTTCCGTAACCGACTCAATGTATTGCTAAACTGGGCGTGGAATTACTTCACCTACGACCGAAGTGCCCGATTGATCATGCCGGCTATAGATCCGGATCACGAGGATACAACGTTGAAAATCGAAGCGCGTGAGCCGGAGATCCCCGTGATGTAGTCTGCTTAGAATAAGGATTGATTTGACAAGAGACAGCAGTTAAATACCTGCGAAACCTGCACCTTGGAAGCGCCCAAGCGTTCAAGAACAGCCCAACCAAGCATCAACCACTTAGCTCGACTTTATCCATTTTGGATAAAGTCTCGAATATCGAACACCGATCAAGGAATGTCCAATTTTGAAGGGTTTTTAAGCGCTATATCGATGTTAGACATCCCTTTTGAGTCTTCGCCGTTTAAGTTATCCATGTCTAATTGGTAAACCGAGACGTATAAATAATCGAAAAAGACCCTGGTGGCGCTAAAAAGAGGCTTTGACATTTTCTTATTGGACAAAGTCGAGCTGAGTGGTTAGTGGTTGGTTATTAGTGATGTGAATCGGTCTTTGACACGATTGAACAAGCATAATTCTATATTCAACGTCATCCTCAACCATGTGCTAAACTTGATTGGGTATTGATTGGGGATCCATGAGAGCTACAATGAGAAGAAAGCTTATTGTATTGACTGACTTGCTTGAAGCACAGCACAGTCCAGATATTTCTGATCATGCTGTCTTTTCTGAAGACGCGGATGGATCCCAAATCAAGTTTGGGATAACGTTCATAAAAGTTGAATCCGAATAAAAAACAGCATTTCAACCCCTGATTCGCATTAGTGGTTAGTTTTGGTTTTACCAATCACTAACGAATGTTACGCGTCACTGCGTTTTCCCGTAATTAGGCCGGGTCACAGCCAATACTCATCAATCAGAATCGCCTCTTTTTCAAGGAGGAGTCCCGTTAGCCGAGACGGTTAGTTTTCCCTTCCATTTTTACTACCCACTAAAAACCAACCACTAAAAACTTCCTCCCCCCACACAATATTCCAATCTCCCCTCCCGTTATACCTCCATATCACACTGGGCGGGCCCCTCTCCAGCATTTCATTGATTGCCTAATTCAAGAGGGTATTATGTTACGCATTTCCTTTAATACGCTGCTACTTACTGTCGGCGCACTTTTCCTTTCTTATTCAACGCTTCAATACATCGATCATCGGAGAACGAATGATGACGATCAACGAATAACCTTACGCACCAGCATGAGCCACCCTTCTCTTTTAGGTGGCACGACCCAGCGGACCTACATTAAAGTGGACCTGACGGGCTTCAAACTGGATAAAGAAACGCAAAAAACGCCGGTTAACGTAGCCCTGGTACTCGACAAATCCGGCTCGATGAATGGCGAAAAGATGATGCAGGCAAAAGCTGCAGCTATGGAGGCCGTTGACAGACTTGGAGACGGAGACATAGTCACGATCATCACCTATGACAATACAGCCCAGGTGTTATTGCCGGCGACCGAAGTGTCCGACAAGAGAATCATCAGACAGAAATTACAAAACCTTGAAGCCGGAGGTGGCACAGCCCTTTATGCCGGCGTGGTAGAAGGCGCCAACCAACTGCGCGAATATCTTTCAGAAAACCGTGTAAACCGCGTCATTCTACTCTCTGATGGACAAGCCAATCAGGGCCCCGAAACCCCCGAAGAACTGGGTGCTTTGGGCAACTCGCTCATAAAGGACGGTATTTCTGTATCAACCATTGGCCTTGGCCTCGGGTACAACGAAGACCTGATGGTTCAGCTTGCGATGCGTAGTGACGGCAACCATCATTTTGTTGAGCACCCCGATTTATTGGCCGGCATGTTTAACCAGGAATTTGGTGATGTGCTTTCCGTTGTAGCTCAGGATGTAAAAGTAACCATTGAGTTGGAAGATGGTATTCGCCCGATTAGCGTCATGGGACGCAATGCACAGATCGATGGACAAATTGTAGAGGTTTCGCTAAATCAGGTATATAGCGAGCAGGAAAAGTACATCATGCTCGAAGTAGAGACTTCATCCGAAGAAAGAAGCGGCGAAGTTGAAATAGCCCAGGTTGATCTGTCGTATTCCAATATGCTCACACAAACCACAGATCATCTTAGAAACGCGATTTCGGCTAATTTCACCAACTCACACGCAGAAGTTGACGAAAACATAGACGCCGAAACAATGGTCTCTGCCATTGAACAACAAGCCGTGGTCATGGAAGAAAAAGCCATCGAGTTACGCGATCAGGGTCTCGAATCCGAAGCCCAGGAAATGCTACAACAAAACGCTGCCTTCCTGGATGACAATGCCAGCAAGTTTGATTCAGACAAACTTGCAAAGGATGCAGAAAGAAGCCGAGGCGCTGCTTCCAACCTGAGTGGTCAAGACTGGAACGCCCAACGCAAGGCCCTCCGATCGGATCACTACAAAGCAAAAACACAACAGAAGAATTAGGTTATGTCTGAATTCGATTCAGACATAACCTATCCTGAACTCGATTCAGGATCCAGAAAATAAAGCTCAAAGCCTGAATTCTATTCAAACATAACCTATCCTGAACCTTGTGCTCAACTTGATTGAGTATCGATTCAGGATCCAGAAACTCCAGGAGAACGAAAAACACAAGCACTCTAAAGTAAGCCGTGCTGCTTACAATTAATGCGAATCAGGGGTTGAATTCGTTTTTGACACGATTGATCAAGCATAATTCTTTCTTCAACGTCATCCTCAACTTGATTGGGGATCCATGAGCGTTACAATGAGAAGATAGTTAGTGTATTGACTGACTTGCTTGTAGCACTGCGCAGTTCAGATGACTTCTGATCATGCTGTCTTTTCTAAAGACACGGATGGATCCCAAATTAAGTTTGGGATGACGTTCGTAAAAGTTGAAATTAAATAGAAAACAGCATTTCAACTCCTGACTCGCATAATTAGCGACCTCGTACTTTTTCGCACTCCACGTACCCATCGTACTTTTTACCGCTTGTCCCTGCAAACGATCACATGCCTCAGCGTGTGATCGTTTGTTCGTATATACAAACAGTAAAGAGCTGACGTCGCAAATAAGCACGGGAACGCCTATCTTCAATCGGCCCAACATCTTTCGCTTATCTGTCCCCACCTTGATGAATCGATTCCGCCTGTTAGTTAACCCATTGCCCTTTTTGATCTTGCCTTTTGTGATTCTAGCCCTCTTGCTCAGCGCATGCAGTGCGCCGGCTGACCTCCCTCCAGACAACAAAGACCTTCCCCGCAGTACACCTGAAGCGCAAGGTGTCTCCTCCGAACAGATCCTGGCTTTCCTCGATGAATTGGACGCACAAAACGCAGCCGCTTTTGATGGTAATGCGCGGGATGAAACGGGTTTTCACAGCATCATGATTTTAAGAAATGGTCACGTATTGGCTGAGGGCTGGTGGGCGCCGTACGAAGCAGAACGGAAACACAGATTGTATTCGCTGAGCAAAAGCTTCACGTCTACAGCCGTTGGTTTTGCCGTCAACGAAGGGTTGTTCAGCGTCGATGATCCAGTCATTTCTTTCTTTCCGAATGAACTTCCAGAACAAGTAAGCGACAAACTGGCCGCAATGACCGTTCATGACCTGCTCATCATGTCAACAGGACAAGAATCAGAAGACAGGCAATCTGATGACTGGGCCAAGACCTTTCTTTCTATTCCGGTAGTGCATGACCCCGGCTCCGTATTTCTATACAATACGTCGGCTACGTTTATGCTCTCAGCCATTGTGCAACGCACCTCCGGCAGCACCCTCATGGAGTATCTGGCACCACGGTTCTTTGAACCACTGGGCATTGAAGACGCGGCATGGTTGACGAGTCCGCAAGGATACAACACCGGCGGATATGGACTCAGTGTTAAAACAGAAGACATCGCCAAACTCGGACAATTTTACTTGCAAAAAGGCAACTGGAAGGGAGAACAGCTGTTGCCTGAATCATGGATTGAGCAAGCAACTTCTTCTCAAATAGACAACAATGCGAGTGGATCTGAAGAAGCCTTAAGAACGAGTGATTGGGCGCAAGGGTATGGGTATCAGTTCTGGCAAACGAGAAACAATGCATACAGAGGAGATGGCGCATTTGGGCAATACAGCATTGTGATTCCGGAACTGAATGTTGTCATTGCAGCAACTGCCGGCTCAACGGACATGCAACGGATGTTGAACCTGATGTGGACGCACCTCTACCCCGCTTTTAAAGCGGATCCGTTGCCAGCGAATAAACAAGCGCACGCAGCGCTTAACGAAAAGCTGGCTTCGCTTTCACTCCTTCCTGCATCAACAGTAGATGCACCTGAAATGGCTGCATCTGTGTCATCTGCGCAATACGCGCTGGAAGAAAACATACACGAACTCGACGGATTTTCGTTGACGTTCATGGGCAACATGTGTCAGTTTTCATTTACACGCAATGATAAGGAAGAGCGTATCACCTGTGGACTCGACCATTGGATGCCGGGTTCTGCCATGGGGTCGTTCTTGCCTGGCGGGTGGATTACAGCCGACTCAACAACCGCGCTCCCCGTAGCTGCCAGCGGCCGCTGGATAGACGCGCAGACATTCAAAACAACACTCCGTTTTGTAGAAGCTCCTGACTATTTCGTTTTCACCACGCACTTTGATGGGAATGATGTTACGATCAAGCGCAACGGCTATGGCATGTTCAACGGTGGGGATGAACTAACCCTGAAGGGCAAAAAAACCGAGGGTTAATGGTTTTTGAAAAGGTATGAAGAGTTTCAGCGTACCAATCTAACGCATCAGCACCATCTTACGCGTTTCAGTGATATCACTGGTGCTGAGTAGAATCATGTAGACCCCAGAAGGCAAATCGCCGGCATCAAAAGATACTTCATGGGTGCCGGCTGACAAGCTACCATCCAGTAGCTTCGAAACTGAACGTCCTAACAAATCTAGCACTTCAACCTGTACCTCGCTCGTTACAGGCAGATCAAAGCGAATGTTTGTTGTAGGGTTGAACGGATTGGGATAGTTTTGATGTAGTGCCACACGGGTTGGAAGCTCGCCAGACGACTCAACAGAAACGCCATTCGGGTCTTCAACAGTAATTGTAATAGAAGCACTACTGCTGAGACCGCCGCTATCAAGGACAGATAACACAACGTCAAAAGCCCCGCCCTGTGAAAAGGTATGCGTAATCGTCTCCCCGCCTCCAGTTGACCCATTACCAAAGTCCCAGTTATATGTTAGCGCTCCCCCTTCAGGATCCGATGAATCTGATGCGTTAAAAGTTAGCTCCAGAGGAGCAACTCCTGAGATTTCTGACACAAAAAAGCTGGCTTGCGGCGCTTGATTCTGTACGCCACCGGAGCCTCCTGTGACAAACCACTTGGGATTGTACAGTGAGATATCAAAAGTCAACGAACTCAACGCATTTCCATCGGTGAACATCAACTGATTCGTCGTGGGATTTGAAAAGACGAGTTGTTTATCGTCTGGTGCAAAACTTGGACGCAGCGCATTGTTCACCCCCTGATCAACAAGATTGAGAATGGTAATTTCGCCTGTAGCAAAGTTGCCTATGGCGATTTCTGTTTTGTCAGCCTCAAGCAGGTTGAAGGCGACTAAATCAGGATCTGAATTGCTGTATGTGATATTCCCAACATTTACTCCGTTTCCTTGCGGAGGCAACAGCTCATAGATGCGGCTCGACTCAAAATTCAATTCGTAAATATTCCAGTACTCCTCGCTTTCCCCGCCGGCCAATGCCTGAACATTAAACGCATCAAAAGCAATGCGTGGTATCTGGGGATTTGGCGACCAGGTGACCACATCGGGGTACTGAATCGATTCGATCTTGATATCTTCCTGTGTCCCTTCTGGCTTGAGTTCAATGGTTGCTAATTGTTGGCCATCAAAAATATACAGATTAGGATCCTCGGTATACGCTGATACAAGCGCAACAAAATTCCCATCGGGTGAGATAGACGCATTCCACAGGTCTCCTTCCTCCTGTATCGACAAGTCATCAAACACGCTAACTTCTCCAGATGTAACGTTGAGAACCGCGAGCTTCAGCTGATCATTGATAAACCAGATGGTCTCCCCATCCCTTGTTGTAGATAACTGGGAAAAATCATTCAGCTCAGGATTTGTCCTGGCTGTAGTGCCGGCGCCTTGAAAAAGGCCCGTTGTGACATTCTCCGGGTTTGTTACGTCGACAATCCCCAGGCTGCCATCTTCAATCATAAAGGCAATCAGCGACTGCCCCCCCGTCTGGATTGGCACGTCGTTGCCTTCATCTCCACCAGATCCAGAAGAACCTGCAATGCCTACTGCATCAAACGATTGCCTGACAATCTGAAGCTCTTCACTATTGTCACCATGCAGGTCTTTGGTTGCTTGTTCGATGGCCATACGCGCATCTCCAAACTGGCTGTTTCTATTCAGATAGCTCGTTAGTGCACGGTAATAAATCTGCCCCGTTTTATCTCCTCCAATGCCCTGAATGATTAGGGCGGCCGCACGATTGGGTATGCCGCTATTTATGTGAACGCCTCCATTGTCCTGATCGGCGGTCAGGTTGTAGAAGTCAGCCATACTCGCCGGCTGTGTGGCCTGCACTTGCGGATTATCTGGGTTAAGCAAATCTCTTAGCGCAATGCCTTGGCTCTGTATGGATATATCTTCCCCCAATAGAAAATCTTCAGACTCCACCAATACGCCAAAAACATCTGCAAAAGACTCATTCAAGGCACCCGGCTGGAATTGATACACCAACCCAGCTGTATGTTGAATGACGCCATGGGTGATCTCGTGGCCGGCTACATCCAGTGCTTCAGCTAATGGCGTAAAGCCAGTATTACCATCTCCATAAATCATAAAACGACCATTCCAGGATGCGTTATCCATTGGCTGGCCATCGTTGGTTACATGAATAATTGAGACGAGTGACTGATTTTTGTCATCTATAGCATTTCGATTATGGACGGTTTTGTAATAATCATATATCAACTCTGCATTTACGTGCGCAGATACACTGCTGGGGTCTGTCCAGGATGTAGCACCATTAGCAAAAATGCCATCGAGCGAAGTTTCGGCAGTCAGGTCTTTGTTGTTGGTGGTAAGCACAACCGAGCCCCCTTCGTCTGGAATCAATTTGAGTTGCGCGCCGGCTGGAATATTGTCTAAATCAGACATCAATAGAAACCCGCCGCTATCCAATGAAAGCGCCCTGAATGCGCGTGTTTGGCCGGCAAGATCAACACCTTGCGCATCTATAAATGTATCTCTACTGCCCCATCCAGAGGTATTTAGCGAGAGCGAGGTTGCCGGTGGCAGGGGTTTCTGATGATCTATGCTGCAATGCTGAGAGATCTTGTTTAGCACTTGACCTGTTTTGGCGTCAACGATGTAGCTGTACCACTCAATGACCGTTGGATGTACGTCTACCTGATAAGCGAGTGCAAGCCCACCATTTTCGTCTGGGTACCAGACAAGGCTGTTCGATATTAATTCGATGTCCAGCATGCTCATGACCTCAGCTTCCAACGGCGCCCAGCGATCCAGTGCTTTGAGTTCAGCAATCACCCGATCATTTGCACCCGCTGCAGTGACCAATGGTATTGCGTCTAATCCTTTTTGCGACGGTTCGTACATGCCATTTAGCGCGTACACTTCGCCTTGATCATTGAAATGTACATACAAATCGCGGCCCCATACAGGTATTCCATCAACCACTTGCTCAAACCTCGCATGCACAAATCCCAGCGCATCACGATGGATATCAATCGGATTTAATTCCTCGTCTGGATTATCAATACCCAGCCATTTTTTATTGTGGCGTAATACGGATCGGGCAGCTTCTTCAAAAACTGCACCTTGAAAATTGGCATTGGATGCCCGCTTTGATGGCATAGAAAAGCCGGCTTCAGACTGTAAACGGCCTTCAAACCAGCGGACTGTTCCGTTTTTAGTTCGGGAGACATGTTTTAATTGAGCATCCGGAATAAATGCCTTAGCAAGACGCCCCGCTTGCGATTTCACTGAAATGCGTTCCATTGTACGGGTTGCTTTATCATTGGGCGTTACAAATGCTTCAAGACCTCCTGCTTTGGCAGGATGCGCCCGCATATAAGCATCAATTGATGGATATCTAGGCAAATCTACCTTCGGTGCTCCCTCAAAAAGACGAACTGGAGGATGCAACGCTTGTCCGTATGCAGAACCAGTAATGGTCATCGCAACAAGTGCCAGACAATAAACGATACGCATCAATCCCTTAATCTGTCTGTAAGTTAATCTCATGTCGTGTCTTCTATAAATTGTAATACTGACATTAATCACGGTCCACTACCTGGCCTGCAACCCTTAAACAATGCACATAAAATGAATCTAGCGGCGTTTCAAACGCTTCAAAATCTTGTACTTTAGGTGGCCACGATACGCGATGGATGCTATCGCCGGCCTCTACAGCTACAACGGCTGTCATGTTTGCGTACTCTTCCTTTTCCAGTGCAAAGAAATCCATTGCTTCCAGTTTATGCCACAGGTATCTGACTGAATCTTCGGGTATACTGCCGGCTTTACTTGCCTTATCTTCCGAAAACATCCCGTGCCATGCCCAAACGTCTCCTCCACCATAGACGGTAAACCCTCCCCAGCGCCCTGTAAATCCTCCGCCTTCACCACATACAATTTTAAGACCTTCAGGAATAGCTGTCTGAACACTTTCTGCAAGCTGGGCTGTACTATTCGAAGATTTACAACTCAACCCAACAGACCCTGTTAGTAATAAAAGCACGACGAGCAATTTAAAGCGCATAGTATTTACGATTAACGTACCGGGTATAGATCACACCTTCTCTTCCCTTTCAACGGAATACTATAAAACCTATCAAGCAAACTTCAAGTGCTAGAAAACGGATGTAATGGGCTGAATCTCGGAAGATAAGCAATACGACATCCTGGTCTAAGTAAAAGCTTTTGCTGGATAAATGATATCGGAGGATCTATAAAAGCCAATAAACGATGGGTTGTCTGCCGTTTATCTTAAGGGGGTTAAAAAATCAATCCGGCATACATACAAATTGAACGCCCTGAAAAGCCTTTTATGCTTCTCAAGCGAATGGGTCGTCGCCGGCAACACACTAATCGACCGCCTCAACTCCGTGATGATGGCACATCTTTTTGACGTTCAGCCAAACTAGGCATTGTCTGAATATCAAGATAATGCCGTATCCCGAACCCGATTCAGGATCCATAGGCATTAAACAAAATCAGCACCAAGTCTGTAAGCGATTTTCAGACATAGCTTACTGCTACACTGACCTGCTGGTAATTTTATCTCACCTCGAACAACGTATATTAAATCCCTTAATACGATCTGCAAGCATGCAGTCCCACACCGCTGCATTAAGAAACTGTTGAGATTTGAGGTTCGCAATTGAGAGAGATGAGATTTTGAGTGATTTTGGATACGACTTTTTGAGCGCATAGCAGCGTTACGTGCGACATGAGGGCGCAGCCCGGCTGATGCAAATAAAAAAGCGGATTCAAAAGCACCAAAAGATCGCTCACTCAATGTGAAGATTAAATCTCAACAGTTTCTAAGCTCGACTTTATCTATTTTGCACACCCTTTTGAATAAACTTTTGCGCGGGGATATCCCGCCAAATGCGCGGCGTTGTGCGTGGGGCCTTTTATCGAAGCGTTTAGCCAGGGACTGAGGCTGGTGCGTTTCTTTTCATCACTGTATTTAATGTCCCTGGGTACGGATTAGTGCGACGGGGATAAAAGGGTACCTTTATTTGGCGGGCGCCCTTTTATCGCCAATCGCGCTATCCGTACCCAGGGACACTTATTGCAGCGACACCTTTAAGAACCTGTCTACGATCTATTTCCGAGGTGCATTGTGCGCCCTTTTTGCCCATATCTGCGTTCCTTTTTGCGCCCGATGCGCTGCATCGAACACAAAAAGCGCCTTGATTTGAACAAAAATTGCTGCAAATGCAAT
>JBGCEN010000186.1:0-7282 GCA_045106435.1 Rhodothermales bacterium | reverse complement strand
ACACCATTGGAGCGACTAACACGCCGGGGATACATTACTTCAACGCTAACAGCACCAACCAGCAAGCGGGGCGGCCGGCACAAGCGCATCTATCAAGTGACGCCCGAAGGACGAAAGGCATTGATTCACATTCGAAGTATCGAACAAGCGATGTGGGCGGATGTGGTAAATTTGATTATGGCAGGATAGCAATGAAGGAAGAACAACATCACAGTCCACCGCGACTAGCCGCTGCACTACTTGGCTGGTTACTAAAAGATGTCTGGGGCACCCCTTTGGGTGATTACGAGGAGTACTTCAATGAATTGGTTGAAACGGAAGGAAAACAACGGGCGCGTTGGTGGTACCGTGGGCAAGTGCTCCGGCTGCTTCCCGATCGCCTTTTTGAAAAATTGTACTGGGGTCGAGAAATGATCAGAAATTATTTTACACTCGGATTTCGAAATCTGAAGAAACACAAGACTGTTTCATTTATCAATATTCTTGGCCTGTCTGGCGGTATTGCATGTACAATTGCCGTCTTCCTTTTCTTGAAAGTCATCAATGAAACAGACACCTTTCATGAACATGGTAACCGTGTTTTCTTAATTGGTCATACTGTTGAACAATTTGGTGAAGAGGAGCGGTGGGGTACGACGCCCATTCCTCTAGGGCCTGCTTTGGCGGCAGATTTCCCGCAGATAGAGCGCGTGGTTCGATATGCCGGCCGCGGGGCGATGGTGCGAACTACGGGTATTGGTTTTCAGGAAACGGTTTCTTTTGCAGATGCCGGCTTCTTTGAGGTGTTGACTTTTCCACTACAGAAAGGAAATACACGTGCACTGGACGACCCCAAGGCAGTAATCATCAGCGCTGAAATGGCAGCGAAGTACTTTCGCGATGAAAATCCTATTGGTCAAGAGATCTTTTTGACTTTTGAGGCCGGCGCACAAAACAGCTCCGAAGATACAAGTACGGAGGATACAAGCTCCGAAGATACAGTCGAAGGAGTGGTCCAGCATGACATTGAACTTCCTTTTACGGTCGGTGGAGTGGCTGAAGCATTCCCGGGAAACCCCAGCTTCAAATTTGATTTCCTGCTCAACTATGAAAGTCTGTTGCATACAAGCATAAACAGCCTTGTTGACTGGTCTTTATTTACAGATGCGACCTTTGTGATGATGAACCGTGCAGAGGACATTGGCTTTATCCAGGATCAGCTTGGGCAATATATCGCCCCGCAAAATGAAGCCAACGCATCCTGGCTGATCGGTTCTTTTTTTGTAGACAATATCAAAAGTCCATCGTGGGATGCATGGGAAATTACTCGTCGGGCCATGCGTGCACCCGACCCGTGGGCTACCTTGGTCATGGGTGCTATTGCGCTGCTTACGTTACTCGTTGCTTGCTTTAACTATATAAACATATCACTGGGTTTTGCGAGTAGCAGGTTGACAGAAATAGGCATCAGAAAAACCGCCGGCGCTGAAAAGAAACAGCTTGTTTTTCAATTATTGACAGAGAACATTATTCTTTGTTTTGTTGCGCTTGTCATTGGATTGGCTTTTGCATGGCTTGTTGTGATTCCGTTGTTCAACGAATTGTTCGTTGGAGAAATACCATTGGATTTTGTAAAGAATTTGGGATTCTGGGCGTTTTTAGTGGGTTTGTTAGGATTTCTTGGGCTGGTCTCTGGTGCATATCCGGCCTTTTATATTTCCTCCTTCCAGCCCATTGCGATCTTGCGGGGTAAGCAAAAGCTGGGCAACAAGAAGCGTCTCACACACTCACTCATGACCGTACAATTTGTACTGACATTTATCTCAATAAGCGTCTGTACATTTTTCTTTTCTTTTAACGGATACCTCACTGGTCAGGACTGGGGATATACAGCTGATCAGACGATCGTCGTGCCGATAATAAATCACACGCAATACCTTGAGCTCCGTGATGCAGGAATGCAGATGCCGCAGGTACTTGAAGTCTCTGGCACACAAGATCAAATCGGCGTTGGAAGTAACCGACAAGTAATTCAGCTAGCCGGCCAGGATGAGGAAGCGATCGTTTATGGTGTCGGGCCAGATTACCTTTCTTCAATGAACATAGCTCTTCATGAAGGCACTGGTTTTGAGGGTAAAAGGTATCAAGACGGGGTGTCTGAGGTTGTCATTAATGAGACCTTTGCGATGCAGTACAATTGGCAGCATCCGGTAGGGCAAAGTTTTCGATACGACGAGCAACAGTACACTGTAGTGGGTGTAGCTAAAGACTTCCTGGTGTTTCCTTTTCTTGGAGAAGAGATGCCGGTGTTTTTCAATCTAACAAGCGAGGAAGCATATCAGTATATCACATTTAGAATTGAACCAGGGACTGAAGCAGTAGTGGCCGGCATGCTAGAGCGCACGTGGCAAAAAGAATTCCCCGAAGTTCCTTTTGAGTTTTTTCTTCAAAATGACGTGTTCGAAGATTTTTACAACAGCTTGCGGAATCTTACGCGCAATATCGGGTACCTTGCGTTGTTCTCACTGCTGGTGTCTTGCATGGGTCTTTTTGGTATGGCCTCTCAAAAGGCAGCGCGGCACATGAAAGAAATAGGTGTGCGAAAAGTGTTAGGTGCCACCGCATCCCACGTGATTTTGCTGGTGAATTGGAGTTTTCTGATAATTCTAGGTATCGCTACGCTTATAGCAACACCCTTGTGTTACTTTGGCATTAAGACAGCACTGAGTTTTGCGCCAACAGAAATCCCGCTCAATGCCTTGCCCTTTATTCTTGCAAACGCCATCGTCTTTTCAATGGCTGCATTGTCTCTTGCCCTGCAAATGAGAAGACTTGTCAGAGTAAATCCTTCCGATGTTTTAAGGCATGCGTGAGAGCTTCATAGTTTGAATTAATGTGGGGTATCATTTATTAAAGCACCAGATCCAGCACGTTGTTTAAACGTTCTACGCCAGTGACTTCCAGGCCTTTGGGAATGGTAATGCCCTTCAAGTTGTTGGCTGGAATGATGGCGCGTTCAAATCCTAACTTTGCTGCTTCATTCAGGCGGGGTTCTATTTGGCTAACCGTACGGATCTCGCCGCCAAGTCCCACCTCGCCGATTAGTACGGTGCCTGTATCTGTAGGGATATCGCGAAAAGAAGAAGCGATCGCCATGATTACGCCGAGATCAACGGCCGGCTCTTCAAGCCGGACACCGCCGGCTACATTCACAAAGACATCTTGACCGGAGAGGCGTAATCCCTCGCGTTTTTCCAGAACGGCGAGGAGCATCTGTATGCGTCGAGAATCCAGGCCGGTTGCATTGCGTTGCGGGGTGCTGTACGATGTTGATGTGACCAAGCCTTGGATCTCAACCAGGATAGGCCGCGTGCCTTCCAGTGAACATACAACAGTTGATCCACTGGCCCCATAGCTTCGTTCTGAAAGAAAAATCTCACTCGGGTTTGTGACTTCGAGCAACCCATTGGCGCGCATTTCAAATACGCCAATTTCGTTGGTAGACCCAAACCGGTTTTTGACAGCACGGAGTATGCGAAAAGCATGATGGCGATCGCCCTCAAAATACAGCACTGTATCTACCATGTGCTCAAGAACACGCGGGCCGGCTATAGACCCTTCTTTGGTCACATGGCCCACAAGAAAAGTTGGTGTTTCAAAAGACTTGGAAAACTGAAGCAGCGCAGCGGCTGATTCACGTACCTGACTTACAGAACCTGGAGCACTTTGAATATCGGGCCGAAAGGTTGTCTGAATAGAATCTACAATGAGTATGTCTGGCTCAATTTCCTGTGCTGCGTCTATAATGCGTTCTACATTGGTTTCAGAATACAGGTACAGGTTTTCACTATTTACACCTAAACGTCCTGCCCTGATTTTAACCTGGCGAGGAGATTCTTCCCCGGTCACATATAGTATTTTTTTGTTTGGCAGAAATTTGGCCATTTCTGTCATCAGAGTACTTTTGCCAATACCCGGATCGCCGGCAATCAAAACAAACGAACCACTCATGATGCCGCCACCCATCACGCGATCAAACTCGTTTACGCCAGTCACCAACCTGCTTTCAGTAGTCAGCTTAATATCTCGCAACGGGAGCGGTCTACTTACTTTTTGCCGGCGGGATGTAGGTGCAACTTTGGCCTTTACCTTTGTTGGCAGCAATTCTTCGACGTAAGAATTCCACCCATCACAATTATTACACTTACCCATCCACTTGAAAGAGGTATTGCCGCAAATCTGGCAAACATACTGGGATTTGGTTTTGGCCATGGACTACTTAAGTGGTTAGTGGTTGGTTTTTAGTGGTTAGTAAGGAGATAGGCGTCTCCGAATGATTGGCGCGTTAGCGAAGTATATAAAAAACTAACCACTAACCACCAAAACTAACCACTTTTAACAAACTTAATTGCTGCCTATGACAGCCCGTAGTCATCCCTGATGTGGAACTATATGTCAGGAAGAACATATCGGCTTTCTCTGGTTTTATCCTACCTTATTATAAAACCTGGTCACTAGAAGGAGCAACTGAGAAATCCGGCTGAAGCGTGTGATATATGTCAGCAGTTGAAGCGTACATGCTTAACCCCATCCGGGCTCTGGGGAGATATAGCTTGCTCATGACGCAAGCGTTTGGTTCACTCAACGAGTTAAACGTTTACCGGAAGAACCTGTTTGACCAGATGGTTAAGATAGGCGTTGAGTCTATTCCCATTGTTATTCTAGCTGCTGCATTCTCCGGTGCTGTAACGACCGTACAAACTGCCTATCAGCTTACATCCCCCTTATACCCCAAGTCGATAATCGGTGCCATTGTTGCGCCTTCGATGATCCTTGAGTTGGGGGCCGTTGTGACAGGATTTATCCTCACCGGGAGGGTAGGCGCACGCATTGCCGCCGAACTGGGTACCATGCGCGTAACTGAGCAAATTGATGCCCTGGAAGCGATGGGGCTGAATTCTATTGGTTACTTGATCATCCCACGCGTTTTGGCCGGCGTCCTGATGTTTCCTGTACTTTATATGGCGGCAGTATTTGTTGGTGTAGGCGGGGGCATTCTTGTTGCTGATCTGGGTGGATGGCTTGCTGCCGGCGAATTTATCGATGGTGCCCGTGAGTTTTTTAATCCCTTTGATCCTGTGTTTGGTGTAATTAAATCGCTTGTTTTTGGGTTTGTTATCACCTCTATTTCATGTTACAAAGGATATTATACATCGGGTGGTGCAGAGGGCGTAGGGCGTAGCACCACGCAGGCAGCTGTTACCAGTTGTGTATATATTTTGCTGGCAGATTTGCTGCTGGCCGTTGCGTTACTATAGCCATGATCCAAACAGAGCAACTCCATAAAAGCTTTCACGGGAA
Organism: Rhodothermales bacterium; assembly: GCA_045106435.1. Lineage (GTDB taxonomy): Bacteria > Bacteroidota > Rhodothermia > Rhodothermales > JAHQVL01 > JBCCIM01. The sequence goes on along the minus strand of JBGCEN010000186.1, from coordinate 1,942 downwards.
TCACGTGCTTAAAGGCGTGGATCTTGAAATAAAAGACGGAGAAACCTTCGCCATTATCGGGCGATCTGGGTCTGGCAAAAGTGTGCTCCTAAAACACCTGATTGGCTTGTTGAAGCCGGATGAGGGGCGTGTGCTTATCGATGGCATCGATATCAATAATTTGGCCTACAAAGAGCTTCGCAAAATTCGGCAGCAGTTTGGCGTACTGTTTCAGGGCAGTGCGTTGTTCGATTCAATGTCTTCGTTTGATAATGTCGCATTTCCATTGCGTACCTTTACGAAAAATACGGAGGCAGAGATTAAAAGAGAAGTGTTGGAATGTCTGGAAATGGTTGAGCTTCCTGATGTTGGTCCCCTTATGCCGCCTGAACTTTCTGGTGGGATGAAGAAACGTGTAGCACTTGCGAGAGCGATTGCCTTACGGCCACGGTACATCTTTTACGATGAACCAAATACCGGACTGGATCCTGAAACGTCGAATACCATCGATGACTTGATCAATGGCTTGAGAAAGCGCCTGAATATTACAAGTATTGTAGTTACGCACGATATGCACTCGGTATTAACCATTGCAGACCGTGCCGGCTTTATACATCAGGGCAATCTGCGCTGGGTTGGCACCGTAGAAGAACTCCATAAAAGTGACGATTCCACAGTCCTGAATTTCGTGAAAGCGAATGAATACCAGATTGGAATGAACAGTGGACGTTCGAATTCAAATTCATCATCATACTAATAGATTAGTCTGTGAACTACTCGAATGAATTAAAAGTAGGCATCGCAATCGTTGTCTCCGTACTCATTTTCTTTTTGGGAACGAGGTTCTTTGAAGATATTCCATTATTCAAAGGGACCTACGTACTCAATACCCAGTTTAGCGATGCGCGCGGCATGATTCCTGGAAATGCTGTCCGTATTAGCGGGGTGAAGATAGGCAGTGTTCTCGGGGTTGAACTTGATCCTGAGACAACCCTTGTCAAGATTCAAATGCGACTCAATTCAAGCTACATTGTGCCTGAAGGTTCGACAACAGAAATCACAGGTATTGATGCGCTTGGTGCTGTACAACTGGTGATTACTCCAGGACCTATAGAAAATCCAGCTATTCAAGAAGGCGGCTTTGTGCCCGGTGTAGAGGATGGCGATATTTTTGCAAGCCTTACAGAGAAAGCACCTGCCCTGATCGACCAGGTTGATAGTGTGCTGGTCGGACTCGATCAAACGCTGAGTTATACCGATGTAATGCTGCAGCCAGGGGGAGACCTGAACCTTTTGCTGACGTCTCTTAAGAACAGTGCCGTTTCTGTAGAAAGCCTGCTCAAACAAGAGCGTCGCCGGCTCAGTCATGTGCTGGCAAATGTAGATACACTTACCGGTGAACTCAGTACGTTGTCGGGTTCTGCCGGCGATTCCCTTGCGCAGCTTACAGGCAATATCAACGAACTCATGGATAAGGTAGAGCTCAGCCTTGTCTCACTGGATTCGACAATGCAAAGCCTGGATTCAATTGTAGGCAAGATTGATAGAGGAGAAGGCACGGTTGGATTATTGATCAATGATGATGCGCTTTACCACAAAATTGACTCCACGGTAACAAACATGAATGCGTTACTGGTGGATCTGAAAGAGAACCCGGTCAAGTACATGCGGGCACTTCGGCTTGTCGATATTTTTTGACTGGTTATTTGAAATTCACTTTCGTACCTTTTATAATTACATAGGCTACACATATATTTGATGAGTTTGTCGTGGTTAGTTTTTGGTAGTTAGTTTATCTTTATCAACTCGGTCCTGGCTAGTCTCTTAGAACCTGTCTACGATCTATTTCCGAGGTGCATTGTGCGCCCTTTTTGCCCATATCTGCGTTCCTTTTTGCGCCCGATGCGCTGCATCGAACACAAAAAGCGCCTTGATTTGAACAAAAATTGCTGCAAATGCAATC
>JBGCEN010000185.1:0-3358 GCA_045106435.1 Rhodothermales bacterium | reverse complement strand
CATGCAGATACCCCTTTTTTATTTTTGGTGGATTTTGACTGGAATCGTCACGCTATTTCTCAGCCGACATTCATAATAATTAACTAATAGTCCGGACAGTTTTACCTGAAGCACACTGACGATAAGGGGGGGGGGGATTCCCCAGCCAAGCTGAGGAATCCAAATTCAGCCTTGTAAGATTGTCCAGAGTATTGTATTTAGCTGAGTTGGTCTAACGCCATAGCAAAAGAGTAAATTTTAGGCCTACTTGCGGATAAAAGATCAGAAGTTACGTCCGCGTTACTCAAAACTGTCCGGACTATTGGTTAATTATAGAAGAGCTAACTGTTTCCCTTTCCTCCGATCACGCTTGCCATTATGACAGCAAAGGGGCCTTTTACCTGGCGCCTGACAACCTACGTAAGAGTTCATGCCTGTCAAGGCTACTGAGGTTGCCTCCGGAGAAGAATGGGTCCTCGGTTACTTCAATGGTGGCCCAGGAGGGGAACTGTATATCACACACAGCCTGCCTTGTTGATGCCTCGGCTTCACAGAGTATCAGGCCGGCCAGTTTTCCCTGAAATATGTCGATGCCAAAGGAGTGGCTTTCAAACGTAGTGTAATGCCGGCGCTTGACTATGTGACGGCCGGGCAGCTTACAAAAAACAGCATGTTCTTCGGCTGTTAAATACGTATTTACAATTGTACCTGAGTAAGGATCGGTACACGGGTATTTTTTGCAGAGCTTGTAGCTGATAGCTTCTCCACTGGCCGGCGTTACCTTCCGAAGCCGCAAGCGTGTATTATCGATGTAGAGATCCTCAATCAAGGCAGAACGCAGGCCTTCCAGATCAAGATCGGTTGGGCGCTCAACCCGGAAACGCCGTTCGTTTTCCAGCTTCGCGTATTTGGGGAGATCCATATATTTAGGCACAACCATTTAGGTATGTCATGCTGAACGAAGTGAAGTATCTTCTCGAAGCCCAACCGCAAGGAATGGTTGAACTTTGCTATTATACCAGATCTCTCTCCACTTGCTGTCTTAATGTCCACACGCCCTGACAATACGCACGAAGGGTCACAGACAAGTGCCTTAACAAAGGCCGATATACCTCAACCACCCGTTGTAGCAAACTCTTCAAAAAACGCTTCTACATTTCTCAAATCATTGAAGCCAAAGATCCAGCACGTTTCAGATACGTCGGAGAAATCCATGCCGCCGCTCTTTATCATGGCGTTTGTGTAGCGACTCTCACTCCCATTGTAGCGATTGGCAATCTCCAGCGCCATTTCCCACACACCGACCAACGCAGGTTTTGTGATATAATTCTGCCAGTTAAAAGGCTGACTTACCCTAAGGCCGGGCGAACCATTGCCTATGGCATTTCCATCAGGAATCTTATTGTAGGATGTATGCTCCTTCACATAAGCCAACTTATCCGGACTCGTGCTGCCTTCATTCCACTCACTATGCTGTACGATGTGGATACGTTTCCTGGTATCAATACCGGGAAGTATCATCTTGATATTTTGTACCAGAGCCGCTGAAAAGTCAGATTGACCAGCTTCTGCAATCCAGATATTTCCGCCGTCCTTCAGGATTCCGGCTACCAGCACTGTTACTTCTGCCAACGCGCGATCAAAATCAGTATGTGCATCAGACCAATTCCTCCCAAATGCAGCATTGAAGAGCTCGTTGGCGGGAACGTAAAGTCCGCCCTGCGTGCCATAGGCGCCGGCGACTGCGTGAAAGCGAACGCTGGCCAACCGAGGATCGCCCAGCATGGTTGCCACACCTGCTATTGAGTGAATATCATCAACGTCCGTTTTGCTGTCGAAATGAGCCAAATACAGATCTTCTGCTGCTTGAAAATCACTGTCAGGTATTACCACAGTAGGCTCCTGCGAATCACAGGATGCACATAGCATTAAAAAAGTCAGTGCAAACAGGCATCGGGTACACATAGAGAACATAGTGGGCTTCAAGGTGGGTACAAGTGAAAATGAACGTGGCAGGGTGAGTAATGTATACGCATAACGCCGGCGATGAAGCTGGGTTCAGCGTTGTGGCAAAACCGGTAGCAGGACTATTCGATAAGCCCCGTCAAAGAAAACCCATCGTAGAACAGAATCAACGCAAATCCTATCAAAAGGACACCCAGGGACCGCATAATCCAAAGATATCTGGGCCCGGTCAAGAATTGCCGCGACCGCCCGAGCATCAGCGCAATCATCACTTTAGCGCCCACCATAAACACATAGAACAATGCGATAAATCCCGCAGCAGAGAACAGTGACGTGCTGTAGGCTTTTAGCGTTGTAGGAATGCCAACAGAAAACCAAAACAGATAAGGATGCGGGCTTAACGCATTGGTGAGCATTCCTTTCAGATAAGATCTCGGCGCTTCCTGCGTTAAATCTAGCTCAACCGGCTGCTGCTGCAGACTTTTTATACCGAGATAAGCAACAAACACAGCCCCGACAAAAGACACCAGGCCAAGCACAAAGTCAGGGTCTCCCAAGCGCGTGAACAGCAACAGACCCAGAAGGATAATCGGCGCATCTGTGAGTAAGGGGGTGATGGCTATCCGCACACCTTCCTTCGCCCCATGCTGAAGCGTTTGAGAAATCACAAGCGCCAGCAAGGGCCCCGGCGATACGCCGGCTGAAAATCCCAATACTGCTCCGTACACGAGGAAACTCCACATTTACATTTTGGATTGCAACGACTACGTCTCCGTTAGGGGCACGAATATGAGAAACGAAGAATATCTGTTCTATCTGATCAGCAGACCCGCTCGTATGCCGAACACAGTATAGTATACGGGTGCACCATACACATTGGTCAGGACAACATGGGAGTCAACAAGCGAGACCAAAACACCTTCATTTTTAGGCCCAACTATTTCGCAACTCATCAAAAAGAATAACAATAGGCCTAGATTGATTTTTTTCATCGGCTTCGTCTTGTAGTCACTTTCTTGACACCACAAGGTACACAATGATTCCCTTTCAAGAAATGAACACGACATGTAGTAGCCTCCATAGATGACGGATCGCAACCCGACCCTAGCGTAAAATCCTGCCGGCATCAATCTCAGCCATAAACAAAAAAAAGTTCACCAACCATGAGGCTTACGGGCCGCATGATCAGTGAACTTCAATAGCACAAACTTTCCACAAGGGAAACATCAGTGGGTGCTAATCTCTGAGTGGTTGGTCTTTAGTTATTGGTGGTTAGTCAAATTCTACTAACCACTAAAAACCAACCACTAATAACTTCTTATATCAATTTATCAAAAGGCGTACTTAGTCAGATTTGAAAATCGAGATGTGGAATCAGGCTTCTTGCAGGCACTTGCGGAAAGCAACGCCGGCG
>JBGCEN010000184.1:0-4692 GCA_045106435.1 Rhodothermales bacterium | reverse complement strand
ATATTCATTGATTCGCCGGCCTTCTGATGTTTTCTCATCCACGTTTTCGTCGCCTCATTTTGATCGCCGCTCCAGTAGCTTTGCTGGGACTTACGGCTTTTTTCTGGACACGTCCAGCGCCTATCGAATACAATGCGGATATCCGGCCAATCTTTAACAATAACTGCATCACCTGCCATGGTGGTGTAAAACAGTCGGGCGGCTTCAGCGTGCTCTTTGAAGAGGAAGCATTTCGGCCTGCGGAATCGGGTAAACTGGCGATCATCCCGGGTGAACCCGAACAGAGCGAATTAATTCGCCGGGTTAAACACAACGATCCAGAAGAGCGCATGCCGGCAGAGCACGACGCACTTTCGCCGGAGGACATTGCAAAACTTGATCAGTGGATTGCTGACGGTGCTGAATGGCAAACCCACTGGGCTTATATCAAACCAGATCGCACCATTGAACCACCGCATATCGGCAATGATTGGGTCATTAATGGCATTGATGGATTTATACTTGAAGGCATCAAGGAAGCCGGCTTTAAACCCGCCCCGGCAGCAAGCAAAGAAAAACTCATCCGACGCGTTTCCCTCGACCTCATAGGTCTGCCTCCTACCATTGAAGAAGTTGAGCTGTTTGTAGCAGACGAATCGCCCGATGCATACGAAAAAGTGGTTGATCGCCTGCTTGACTCCCCGCGCTACGGGGAAAAGTGGGCCAGCATGTGGCTCGACCTTGCGCGGTATGGCGATTCTCAAGGATATCAAAAGGACCCCAAGCGCATCATTTGGCCGTATCGCGACTGGCTTATCATGGCATTGAATGATGGCATGACATTCGACCAGTTTACTATAGAGCAACTGGCCGGCGACCTGCTACCCAACCCAACGCAGGAGCAAATCCTTGCAACCGCCTACCATCGTAATACAATGAGCAACGACGAAGGGGGTACCGACGATGAAGAGTTTCGGGTAACTGCTGTCCTGGATCGACTCAACACAACCTTTGAAGTTTGGCAAGGGATAACCATGAGCTGCGTGCAATGCCACAGCCATCCATACGACCCTTTCAAACACGAAGAATATTATACGCTCTACGCCTTTTTCAATAATACTGCTGATACAGACAAAGGCCACGAAAGGCCCCTGCTGCGTGCCTTTAGTCCTGCAGGAAATGACGACATTGAAGAGCAAATTGTTTGGTTCGAGAAAAACTGCGCCGTTGATGTCACACGTATGGAGGCATCACAACCTGCTAAATCTCTCGTTGAGCGGTATGATCGGGTCATTGCTATAAGCAACGATCCGAATGCGCAGTGCAAAAAAGCATTTGAGTTACCAAATTGGAAAAAGCGACTTGATAAACTTAAGTCGATGAAGCCACCCAGTACGCCCATTATGGAAGAGTTGCCGCCCGACAGTAGTCGGACAACACAGATGTTTGAACGCGGGAACTGGCTCGTTTTGGGAGATACCTTGCTACCCAACGTGCCTGCCTCCTTGCCGGCATTGAGAGAGACACAAGCACCCAACAGACTAGGGCTTGCCCAATGGCTTGTTGACGAAGAAAACCCGCTTACCTCGCGTGTTATAGTCAACAGGTTCTGGGAGCAGATTTTTGGGACAGGGATCATTGAAACATTGGAAGATTTTGGATCGCAGGGTGCACCACCCAGTCATCCTGAATTACTCGACTGGCTTGCAATAGAATTCCAGTTCGAGCAGGAATGGCAAATTAAGTCGCTACTTAAGCTTATGGTGATGTCTGCCACATACAGACAATCGAACGTCATCAGCCCTGCCCTTCAGGAAATCGACCCCGCCAACCGGCTGCTTGCACGCGGACCGCGCTACCGATTAAGTGCTGAACAAATCCGCGACCAGGCACTTGCCGTAGGCGGCCTTCTGAGCGAGAAAATGTATGGCCCCAGCGTAATGCCTCCTCAGCCCGAGGGGACCTGGCAAGTGATCCGTAATGTATTGAAATGGAAAGCTGATGAGGATGAAAACAGATACCGCCGGGGTCTTTACACGTTCTGGAGGCGATCCAGCCCTTATCCATCCATGATTTCTTTTGATACACCGAGCAGGGAGTTTTGCGTTTCCAGAAGAATCAGGACCAACACACCGCTTCAGGCACTCGTTGTATTAAACGATCCTGTATATGTCGAAGCAGCAGTCGGCTTGGCTCATAGAATGCAAGCAGAAGCTGGATCTGATCCAGCAGAACAATTGAAACACGGGATGCAACTGGCGCTGGCTCATCCTCCGTCTGAAACGCAAAAAGCGACACTTGCGACTTTTTACGAAAGCACCTTGCAGCATTACCTGGCCCATCCGGACGATGTGGTTAGCCTTGTGCCAGACTCGCTCGCTCAAAAGCCAGAAATGGCTGCTTTGATCAACAGTGCCAATGTCATTTTGAACCTCGATGAATTCCTGAGCAAACCATAATGAATTACTTCGAAGAAATTTTCGAACGGCACCAGCAATATCTCACGCGCCGGCATTTCCTGCGCGATGCAACGCTTGGTCTGGGATCTGTTGCGCTAGGCTCATTGATGGGTTGCAACACCGGCCAGGGAGCAACGGGTATAGAACGCGACATGAGCCGGCCACTGCTTCCCCGTTCAGGTCATTTTGCCCCCAAAGCCAAGCAGGTCATTTTCCTGCACATGGCCGGCGCACCTTCGCAACTAGAACTTTTTGATTTCAAACCGGAGCTAAAAAAGTACAACGGACTCGATTGTCCGGAGGAATTCCTGGAAGGCAAACGTTTTGCTTTTATTCAGGGCGTGCCCAAACTTCTTGGCCCGCAAACGCAATTTGAACAATACGGACAATCAGGCGCTTGGGTATCCGAACTCTTTCCTCATTTCAGGAAGGTTGTTGATGAGGTTGCCTTCTTAAAGGCGGTTCATACAGATGAGTTTAACCATGCGCCGGCGCAGTTATTTATGCATACCGGAAGCCCGCGTCACGGCCGGCCGGCCATTGGCTCCTGGCTAACGTATGGTCTGGGATCAGAAAACCAGAATCTGCCGGGCTTTGTTGTACTCGTGTCGGGCAACTCAGCACCCAGTGCCGGCAAAAGCGTTTGGGGCAGCGGATTTCTGCCATCGGTTTATCAGGGTGTTCAGTTCAGGTCTCAAGGAGATCCTGTGCTGTACGTTTCAGATCCCAAAGGAATTACCCGCGATGTACGCGAAGACGCAATCGCCACGATCAACTCCCTGAACAAGCTGGAACACCAGGATGTCGGAGACCCCGAAACGCTCTCCAGAATTTCGCAATACGAAATGGCATTCAGGATGCAGATGACCGTGCCTGAGGCCATGGACATTGCATCAGAGTCAGAGAAAACGCATGAAGCTTACGGCACAGAGCCCGGGGCAACGTCCTTTGCAAACAATTGTCTGCTTGCACGCCGGCTTGTAGAACGAGGCGTACGCTTTGTTCAGCTATTCCACAGAGGCTGGGATTCACATGGCAGCAATGAGTTTGAAGCATTGGAAGGAGGCTTTCTGGAACGATGCAAAGAAGTTGACAAACCCATGACGGCGCTCCTCACAGACCTCAAGGAAAGAGGCTTGCTCGATGAAACACTCGTTGTATGGGGCGGTGAATTTGGACGGACGCCCATGCGCGAAAACAGGGGCGGCAAAATAGCACCATTCAACGGTCGCGACCACCACAGCGAGGCATTTACGATGTGGATGGCCGGCGGCGGTGTAAAACCCGGCATTACCTACGGAGAAACCGATGAGCTTGGGTATTACGGCGTAAATCAACGCGTGCATGTACACGATCTACAGGCCACCATATTACACCAACTGGGCTTTGACCATGAGGAGTTAACCTACCCCTTTCAGGGCCGGCCATTCAGATTAACAGATGTGAGTGGTGAGGTGGTAAAGCCTATTTTAACCTAGGGCCGACGTTGTCCATATGGACAACGTCATGAATATCGAGCACTGATCAAGGAATATCCAATTTTGAAGTGTTTTTAAGCTCGACTTTATCCATTTTGCATACCCTTTCGAATAAACTTTTGCGCGGGGATATCCCGGCAAATGCGCGGCGTAGTGCGGGGGCTTTTATCGAAGCGTTTAGCCAGGGCTTTGTGGCAGATCTTCTAAAAGGTGTCGCTGCAATAAGTGGCCCTGGGTACCAATAGCGCGATTGGCGATAAAAGCCCCCCGCACAACGCCACGCATTTGATGGGATATCCCACACACATTATTGTCGATTTATCCAGCTCTGGCATAGATACCGAGACCTCTAAATATTACCACACCTTTCTATCTATGCAGATTATGCCTCTTTTGCGGGCTTCAAATGGATAAAGTCCAACTGAGGAATGATTGTAATTGCACAAATCAAATACAAATGGGCACAGAGTAGCCCTTAATGGCCTTGGGGCTTCACTGAAACGAAAAAAGCCACAAGGAAATAAAAAAAATTGCGATCAATGTTCAATGTTATGGGCATCTCGCACATTGCTAAACGTCAAGTCTAACAATTTCCAACCATTCTCTTGGTTTTGATAGATTTCAGTAACTGTAAATTGATTCGACACTTCATTGTCCCGAACCACAGCCAGCAGCGTAATACGGTTCCAAAGGATGGCCGTGTCGCCAAATATTTCTACCACAACATCGTGGACATCCGCCTGCTTGTACCAAATGCTTCCGGATTCGATGATTTC
>JBGCEN010000183.1:0-9063 GCA_045106435.1 Rhodothermales bacterium | reverse complement strand
GAAATAAATGGAGTATCAGATTTTCAGGGTACGAAGCGTATGAGCGTACGATGGGTACGAAAAAGTCTTCTTTTCTTCTTTCGTACTTATCGAACCCTTTGTACTTCTCGTACCTATGAACCTCAATACTCTATTAACTTTGCTGACAGAGTACTAGTTGCTATAAACAGGAATCACAATGCGTGTTTTCTTGTCAAAAGCCACTTGTCACAATACCAGTAAGCTCACCCGGTCCGCAACTCTGTTTTTTATTCTTGTGCCATGTATTGCCCCCCTTCCGGTTATGGTATAGTCTCGTCCTTCCTCCACAATGCGTGGAGGTTTCTCAGTAGAAACTTTGCCTCAAGCACTGCGCTCTTCGAAAGCCTGACTTCCCGGCACCATTTCTCTCTCCAGCATTTTTCTCTCCAGTATTTTTTTCTCCAGCATTTCTCTCGGCACCCTTTTATGATATGTACTAAAAGATATGGGGGCATCCTGTGTCTACTTGGTTTACTGTTTGCCCTGCCAGATACCAGTTTTGCCCAGCAAAATCTCTCGGCTGTTCAAGGCATCGTTTCTGATGTAATGGACGGGCTTCCGCTGCATGGAGCTACCGTTGCACTTAGCCGGCGTGGCATCCCAGGTATTATCGATGGAACAGCTACAGATAGCCAGGGACGATACAACTTTGATCAGGTAAGGCCCGGCAGATACACCATGATCATACGCTACGTAGGCTATGATGAAGAGCAGCGCGTTGTCGTGCTCAATCCTTCACAGAATTACACGTACGACGTCGGACTTGAACAAAGCAGCATTGACCTGAACACCATTGTTGTTTCTGCGTCACGCAACGAGGAGAAGGTACTCGATGCCATTACAGCTATTTCGGTTGTAACAGACAAAGAAATCCAAAGCGACGTCACTGCTACATCAGCAAATACACTGCGCCTCGTAACTGGTGTGGATCTCGCGCAAACTGGCATTGACCGCAGAGAGATTGCCCTCCGCGGCTTCAACAATTCTGTTAGTGGCGAAACCTATGTACTTACAGATTTCAGACTATCAGCCGTTCCTGGCATGGCGATCAATGCTTATGGCTTGATGCCGATTGCCTCACTTGATGTAGACCGAACTGAAGTGGTACGCGGTCCCGGCGCTGCATTATATGGATCAGGTGTCGATCAAGGGCTAATCCACTTTGTCACAAAAAACCCCTTCTCCTATCCTGGCACCAGTATTTCATTGGGAGGCGGTGAGCGCGGTCTTTTTGATGTTGAATTGCGTCATGCCGGCACCATCAACAGAAAATTTGGATACAAGATCATCGGCGAATATGCTGGCGGCGAAGACTGGGAGCTTGATCCGGGCGACCCTGCTGATCTAAACCTGATAACCGCAGAAGGCGGCACCGGCCGAGATCCTGATTACTGGAAATACGGTATCAACGGTGCCATTGAGTATCGCCCCAACGACAACATCCGTCTGCTCGCCAACGGTGGGTATCTTTCACAAAAGATGGCCTTACTCACAGGCATTGGCGCTGCGCAGACCGATAACTTTGCCTACACATACGGACAGGTCAGGCTTCATGCCGGCAATTTCTTTGCGCAGGCTTACGTCAACCAGAACAATAGCGGCAACTCGTTTTATTATGGCCCCACCTCGCTAACAGAGGAGCCACTCAACATCACCGACAAAACTCTGCTGTTTAATGCCCAAACGCAGTACAACATTTCTCTACTGGAAGGCAGAGAACAAATACTTGTCGGGGTCGACTACAAGCTTACCTTGCCAGAAACTCAAGGCACGCTACACGGCAGAAATGAAAGCATAGACGATATCGCAGAGATAGGCGCCTATCTGCAATCTTCCACATTGGTTACTGATCAAGTTAATATCACAGCTGCGATCAGAGCAGATTATAGCAACATCGACGAAAAGGTACGCTTGTCTCCGAGAGCAGGTCTTGTATTCAAAATCACGCCGAGTCACACCTTCAGGTTTGCAGCAAACAAAGCATTTGGTGCGCCAGGACTCAATCCAAATTTCCTCGACCTGAATGTCTCGACGCTGTTCACCGCATCCTCGTTCGGGGTCAGGCTTCAAGGCCGCGGAGCACGCGAAGGATTTACATTTAATACGTTCAGAGATCAGCAAAACGTAACATTCCTGCTACCCGACCTGGGCGACCTTCAGAATCAAATGAATCCAGCCTTCTTCGGTACGCAGATGGCGCTTGATCAAATTCCGATTACACCCATCTATGAGAACTTTGCCAATCAACTAAGCGACGTCCTCATTGGTGGCGGGCAGCTTCCAGATGCCTTGAATCGGCTGACAGCAACCGAGCGGTCTAGTTTTGCACAGCTTCTGAATCAGCTTTCACCTTTCATCGCCGGCAATGCCGAAGGCGCGCTGGGTGTGCCGGCGCTTAACGAAGAAGGATACCGCCTTGTGGATGCCCCGGTTGATATTGAGCCCTTGAAGCAATCCGCCACCAGTTCGATCGAAATCGGATACAAAGGTGTCATTGGAAATAAAATCGTTGTGGCTACCGACGTGTACTTTACACAAAAGAAAAACTTTGTCGGCCCACTTCTGCTGGAATCCCCCTACGTGTTTGTACCGGGTTTAATGGAAGACATCCAAACCCGAATCACCCCACTTGTTGAAGATTTTACAGAAGCTGACGTTGACTTGACTGCCTTGCTACAAAGCATGGGGATCAATGCATCCGAGGCAGCAACACTCATTGCAGATCTTGCTGCAAATGGATACGGGAATGTAAATGGATTTGCCAGCACCCCCGTAGCTATCGTTCAACCAGATCAACAAGTACTACCGGAAGATGCAGCGAACACTACAATTGGTGGATTGCTAACCTATCGTAACTTCGGCAATGTCACGCTGTGGGGTGTTGATATCGCGCTGGAATATCTCTATTCCGAACGGCTCCGACTCTTTGGAAATACTTCTTTTGTGAGTGACGACTTCTTCGACAGCACAGAACTGGAAGAGGAAGATACGAGCCTTGCAGTGGCATTAAATGCACCGACCTTCAAATTAAGCAGCGGTTTTGACTACCAGTTTCCGTTTGGTTTATCGTTTAGAATGTCTGGCAGATATATCAGCGAATTCCCGGTAATATCCGGCCCATTCATTGGTGTTATTGAAGATTATGCGGTAATTGACGCAGGAGTAGGCTTCGACTTCGGCCGGCAAATCTCCGGACTCCGTTTTGATGTGACGGCACAAAATCTGCTCACTATTGTAAATGGAAAACAAACCGCCATGCACCGCGAGTTTACCGGGGCACCTAAAATTGGCCGTTTAGCAATGGCACGTCTTGTGTTTACTTTCTAAATAACATGTATTGGTTAGTTTTTGGTGGTTAGTGGTTAGTTTTCCTGTTACTAACCACTCAATGTCATTAAGTTAAGGGAAATAGAGTCGTGCGCTGAATCAAAGATCGCCGTTTTTAGGCTATTTTCGAGGTCAAGGCGCAAGTGATCAGGTTGTGAAAATCCTTAACTTAACGACATTGACTAACCACTTAGAACTAAATACTACCAAAGTATTTAACACAGCTTATTCTCATGGTAAAAATAGCGCCTTCCATACTATCTGCTGATTTCGGGCGACTGGAATCCCATGCCCGCGAAGCCATTGAAGCCGGCGCCGACTGGCTTCATGTGGATGTAATGGATGGTCACTTTGTACCCAACATTACCATTGGCCCGCTGGTTGTTAATGCCCTGAAGCCGCTCTCTCAGGAAACAGGTGCACCGCTGGATGTGCATTTGATGATTGAAAATCCTGAATTGTATATCAAGGCTTTTGCAGATGCAGGCTCACATCGGATAACCGTTCATGCAGAAGCCTGCACACACCTGCATCGTACCATCCAGCAGATTCGAGAAGCAGGGGTAAATGCAGGCGTAACGTTAAACCCGGCCACACCGCTAAGCGCCATAGAAGAAATCCTGCCTTACGTAGATCTCGTGCTTATCATGACGGTCAACCCTGGCTTTGGCGGGCAGCAATACATTCCTACAAGCACACAAAAAATCAGACGGCTTCGCAGACAACTAAACGAACGCGGCCTTACGCCATTTGTGCAGGTAGATGGTGGTATCAAAGTAAATAATGTAATGGAGGCCGTTTCAGCCGGCGCAGACGTCATAGTTGCCGGCAGCGCCATCTTTGGCGGCGAACAATCCGTAGCACAAAATATTGGTGACTTCAGAGACGCGCTGCTACAGCGTGCTTGAGAAAAGATGGTTTCGGGTTCAATGTTCTGCGTTCAAGGTTCTTCCTGCCTTCCATTCTGTAGAAATATTAGCTCAATTAGCCGGCAGGCCTGCGTTTGAAAAAACGGTGCATTAAATGAGCCCATTGCGGGCAAATCCTTGTGGTTAAGAATACCAGACGTTCAAACCAGGTATTCAAATGAGCCACACACATCATCATCACAGCACCCCAGCACTTACCGCCGAAGAACGACTTGACCCCTCGGTTGTCAAGAAACTCTCCAAGCTGAATCCATGGCTTTCGGTAGGACACATCGTATTCGAATACATTGCAATATTTGCTGCCATTTTCCTGGCTAATCAGTACCGCAATCCGCTTGTGTACATCCTTGCTGTTATGTGGATCGGCGCGCGGGCACATGCGCTCGCGATTCTTCTGCATGAAGCCTCCCACTATCGTATTCTCAAAAACAAAGCAGTGAATGACTTTGTTGGTGAACTCTTTTTTGCGTTCCCACTATTTGTGACCATGCGAGGGTATCGACTGAGTCACATGGCCCATCATCGGAATACAAACACGGAATTTGATCCAGACTGGGTGAGCAAAGAGACACCTGAGTGGGAATTCCCTCAATCTCGCGCCAAGCTTTTTTTGGTTCTTGCGAGGATAGCACTGGGAATGAACATCGTGTGGATGATCAAAATGATCAGCGCTGGCGGCCGGCCTACAGCTGCAGCAAAAACCAATATATCAAGCAAACAGTTTATTGCTGGCCGTATCGCATATTACGTGGCACTTGTCGCTATCCTCACCTATTTGGGCCTATGGATGCAATTCTTGCTCTTCTGGATCGTACCCATCTTTACCTGGCTCCAGGTGATTTTACGGATTCGCAGTATTGCTGAACATTTTGGTATCGAGTACGACCACGTATTCTCCAGTTCACGAACTACCTATCCCTCTTTATTTGATCGAATCTTTATTGCATCAAAAAATGTCTGGTTTCACATCGATCATCATCTTTACCCAAGCATTCCCTTTTATAATCTGCCGGCGCTGCATAAGGAGCTCAATAAACTGCCTAGTTTCAGAGAAAATGCCCACATCACCCAGAGCTACCTCGGCGTATTGCTAGAATGCACCCCCGACAGAAAGCTTGCACGAGCAACTTGATTTCCTATCTAATGCCCACAAAAACAGAAGAGTCCGGGAATGATTATTTCCGGACTCTTCTGTTTAATAACATACAGGCTGTACTCAACCAGCCCTTTTGATCTGGAAGCGGGACTTCGACACAAGTGATTTCCTGGTGTTTTTCCCCGGCCCAAAACGAATAACAATGACAACGGCTGATATCAGTAGCATGGAGGCCAACAGAATGCGGCTTGTAATCTCTTCATTCGCAAATGCCCAACCGAGATACATCGCCACTACAGGATTTACGTATGCATAGGTTGACACTTTTGCCGGCGTTGTATTTCGCATGAGCCAGATATATGCGCTAAAAGCTATAAAAGACCCAAAGACGAGTAGATAGAGCCATGCAAAAACAGATCTTTCGGAAAGTATATCAAAAGAGATCATTACATCTTCACCGATAGCAAAGCCGGCCATAAGCAACGCAATCCCACCGCCGGCCATCTGCATCGCAGTTGCCAAAAACGGGTCATCGGGTAAATTACACGACTTCCCCTGGATGGAGCCGGCGCTCCAGAAAATGGCACCACCCAATACGCCCAGCATGGCGATAGCATCTACCTGAAGGCCTTCAGAAAAAGTGGCGGGATCGACCAATAAAAACACACCCAACAAACCCAGCGCAAATCCGCCAAAAAAGATAATCGATGGCCGGGCACCTCCTTTCCAAATCCAGTCAATGAGCACCATCCATAAAGGTACTGTAGTAAGCAACAACGCGGTCAGCCCCGTTGGAATGTGTTGCATGGCAAGTGCTACGCTGCCTGTCCCAAGGCAAAGCATCAATGAACCAACTATAAATGCTGCCCACCATTGCTTGAGAGAAGGCATTTTCTTTCCACGCAATTTAAGCCAACCCAGCATAAGAAAGCCGGCTACACCAAAGCGCAATCCCAGCATCGTAAGCGGAGGCATCGTCTCGCTTGCAATTTGAATGGCCAGATAGGTTGATCCCCAAATAAAGTACAGGGCTATAAAAGCCAGGACCATCATGGTAGATTTTGTAGAAAGGAAATTAGTCAATTGTCTGATCATCACGCGTTCCCTGATTTGTCGTTTCCGACGTGATTCAAAATAATATGAACAATAAAACGAAAATCCCGTTATAAGATCCATTTATTATACTTATGCATCCCATAAGAATACCTTATACCAAATGCTCAACGATTTACCGATAGATCAACTCAGAAGCCTGGTCACTATATCAGAAACGAATAGCTTCACCCTGGCTGCTGCACGGTTATTCAGAACGCAGCCGGCGCTAAGCCTTCAAATAAAGAAGCTGGAAGAACGTGTCGGGACTTCTTTGCTGGAGCGAAACGGGCGTACCATTGGCGTGACCGAGGCCGGTAAGGTTTTGGTAGATTATGCCAGACGAATCCTGGACCTGAATGAAGAAGCCCTGGCAAAGCTATCTGTTACTGAAACCGAGGGCATTGTGAGAATAGGCGTATTGGAAGAGGTCGCCATCGGGCCGCTGATGCATTTGCTCACCAAGTTCGGCCGCCTGTGTACAAAAGTCAGGTTAGAGTTATTGGTATCAACAAGCTGGGAGCTGTCTCGCCTGATCAAATCAAATGAACTGTGCCTCGCAGTAGCCAACCATCAGTATGCAACGGCTCATACAGCACCGCTGTGGCAAGAAAAATATCTCTGGGCGCACAATCCGAGTTACGACCTGTTGAGCCTGGACTCCACACCTATCGTGATGGATACCGACTATCCGTGCTCTTTGCGCGATCAAGCCATCCAGTATTTAGACAAACAAAAAATAAGCTGGCATGTGTCCTTTAGCAGCATAAGCTTGACAGCCATGCAAGCTGCAGTCCGCGCCGGCATTGGTGTTGGGTTTCTGCCAGAAAGCGCATTGACACCAGACATTATCCCTTTGGAGGCACCAGCAATGCCGGCGCTGGAGCCGGCGGTAATCGCACTATACAGAGGCATGGATGCAAAATCGGAAGCAGTTAATACGCTTACAGATTTTCTAATTACGCATTTACAAACGGTGCCTTTCCTTAATCATCCGCTAACAACACAAAGCACAGCAGAGAGCGCGGAACGCTTGCCTGTTGCCATTTCGTTATAACAAAACACCTCCATGGCAAATCTCTCAAACAGCATGAAAGGAAAAGTTTGTATCGTGACCGGCGCAAATTCCGGTATTGGTTTGGAAACGGCCCGAGGCCTTGCTCAAGCAGGCGCTACAGTTGTGCTTGCTTGCAGGAATGAGCAAAAAGGGCAAGAAGCACGCGCTGACATTACATCCACCACCGGCAATCCCAACATTCACTTGATGCTGGTGAATCTTGACGAAATGGCGTCTATAAGAGCATTTGCATCAGCTTTTAAAAAAGACTTTAACAGATTGGATGTTTTGGTAAACAACGCCGGCGTGATTATTCCCAGGCGAAAAACCACAGTAGATGGATTCGAAGCAACGTTCGCTGTAAATCATCTGGCCTACTTCTTACTCACCCACTTGTTACTTGATGTTCTAAAGGCCACACCCAAAGCCCGCATCGTAAATGTAAGCTCCGATGCCCATCGCGCTGCTAAAATTGACTTCGCTGATTTGCAAGCAGAAAACGGTTATGCCGGCTACAAGATCTATGCAAGATCCAAGCTGGCAAATATCCTTTTCACCTCAGAATTAGCCAGACAACTAACAGGCCAATCGCCTACAGTCAATAGCCTTCACCCTGGTGTTGTCGCTACTAATTTTGCAAAAGGCGAAAGCAGCTTCTTCACTTTTTTCTTTAGATTGTTCAGCCCTTTTTTCCTGTCCTCTACCAAAGGAGCCCAAACGTCTCTGTACCTCGCAACTTCGCCAGAAGTGGAGGGTGTTACGGGAAAATACTTTGATCGCTCTGCTGAAAAGAAACCATCTGCAGCAGCGTCTGATCAGGAAACAGCAAAACGTTTATACGAGATTAGCGCTAAATTAACCGGCGTAGCAATCACCACTGACACAGAGACGTCACCCCAGGATCTATAGACTTGTACTCTGTCAGTAAATTTAATAGCGTTTGCTTCTTAATAGCGTTTGCTTCTTTTGATTTCAGAGTGCTTGTCCTCGGCTTGACTGGGGATCGATCAAGGATTTTTGATTTACGATCTTTATCAGCGCTTATGAAGCCAGCGAAAATACTTCTAAAATCACAACTCCTTGATCGATATTGTGAAATCAGTTACAAAAAATACCTGCAATTATTTCGCTGACAAAGGAAGAGAGTGTCAAGGACATCCTTTTCTCTACAAATCACGGGCATTACGGCCTTTGACGAACCTAAACTGAGAGTAAAATACCACCTCCATGAACCCCAGCGAATCAGCCATACAATCAAATACACGTACTACGAATACCGTAGCTGATTCGAGTGAAGATGCGCAATACGAAGCATTGCCCCTCGCTCAGGTAGCACTCCCCGTTCCTATCGACAAGGCCTTTTCTTATGCGATACCGCCGGCGATGCAACGCGATGCACAACCGGGCTGTCGTGTACTCGTCCCCTTTGGCAGCCGCGTCCTCACAGGCATGATCGTTGGGATCATACCCGAAAGTCAACTCGACAAAAAAACAAAACATCTGATTGATGTACTGGATGAGACACCGGCATTCACCCAGGA
>JBGCEN010000182.1:0-6532 GCA_045106435.1 Rhodothermales bacterium | reverse complement strand
ATCAAGGCGCTTTTTGTGTTCGATGCAGCGCATCGGGCGCAAAAAGGAACGCAGATATGGGCAAAAAGGGCGCACAATGCGCCTCGGAAATAGATCGTAGACAGGTTCTTACAACCTTCAGTGTTTCAGGTACTTGTTATGAACTTTATAAACAATTCCCGAGAGGTAGTTCTCCTTTTGCAAGGCTGTCAAACAAGCCCTAAGGTAAATTTTGTATTTCCGTATTTATGCTGCTAACCTGGAGACCTGCCACTTTGATTACTACCAGGTTTTTGTGTAATTCATTGCGACCATAAATTGTCAGGGTCTCACTCCCCTCTATCAATTCAATCTCGAACCGACCATTGAGTGTTGCATAGGAGCTATCCTGCTCGAGAGGATACCCTAATCGATCCAGCGAAAGTGAAATCCCGTTAAAATTTTTGGGACGCTGACCATCTACCAAAGCAGGTCCACCAAAGGGCGCCGGCTTACGAAGCCAGGCTTGCGCATCAGATGCAATCCGCAGACCAGTCATCACCAGTTGCTCTGCGTTTTTTTTCTTGTCCTCCACTTGAGCCAACTCGCCCTTGGCCTTAACATCTTGCAACACGTCAGATACCGTCGGGCTTCCCGACTGACCTGTATTTGCCAATTCCTCCCGCACTACCTTTCGAACAATTTGCTCGATCTCCTGTTTTGCTTCTTCCGATAGTTCAATTTGTTTTTGCTGTTTCGACATATCAATCGTTGTCGTGCCTTTGCAACCAAGGCAAAAAACCAGCAATGAGGTCATCGCAATAACGCGCAGTTTCATCCTGTAACTCGTTGTTGAATTGAATAAGAGATGTGGGAGGAAAGTACGACGGATTGATTTTTTATCTATAAGTCATTGGCTCAAGTTTGTAGTCTGCATCCTCTCAAGCAAACTGTGCGCATGATCTCTATGCTGAATTCATTTAATTGCTCTTTGATATCATCGATGACAGTTCCCCAAAAACACTACACACTTGACGTGGTTAGGATTTTTCTACGACTACCTTTACATCTGTTAGATTGAGCTGATATGGCGGGTTAAACTGAAGTTTGGCATCTTGCTTCATATTGCTATCATTTATAGAGATCACCTTTAACTGATCATTGCGCCCTGTATGGCATTGCGCAAATCCTGATACAAAAACGATTGTTTATCAACCTTCAAGATCAGGTAATGCAAACGCATAGATTGCTGGCCATAGCTTGCCGGTAATGTACAGCCGTTTCGAGGCTGGATCATATGCAATACCATTGAGAACGTCGGCCCCATCAACCGGAGCATGAACCACATTGAGCCAGGCTAAATTAAGCCAGCCTACAACGGTGCCGTCATCTGGATTGATTATGGCAATGTGCGAATCTTGCCAAACGTTTGCGTACACAAGACCGTTAATATATTCCAGTTCATTCAATTTGGAGACCGAGCGGTTTCCATCACGAACTTCAACTTCTCGTAGTATCTCCAGGCTTTGCGGATCAAGAAAATGAAGTCGATCAGTGCCATCGCTTAGTATGAGATGTTCACCGTCTTCTGTCAGGCCCCATCCCTCTTGCGTAGGAATAGGAAGCGTATCTAGCGGAGTTAGGGATTGCAAATCGTATACAAAAGCACTACGCTCCTTCCAGGTAAGTTGATAGAGACGTCCATTGAGTGCTGCAAGGCCTTCCCCAAAGAACGTCTTGCCAAGCGAATGTGCTTGTTCTGTATCCCCAGTCTTCAGATCAACGCGCCGCACAAGTGATTTACCGTAATGTCCTGTGCTTTCATAAAGCTTTCCCCCCTCAATAAGCAGCCCTTGCGTAAATGCTGTCGTGTCATGAGGATACTTTGCCAATGCCTGAGGCCTAAAAACGGGTACAGGTTTTTGAGGAGTTCGAGGCAAGGAAAGATAAACGATCGTACCAGCTACAATTAGCACAAAGGCCCATTTCCAATTCTTATAAAAGAACCCGCTTTGTTTTTTCGAGGCAGATCTTCTAGATCTTACTCGATTTGATCCTCGTTTTTTGTTTCGAGATGGTTTTGCCACAGGCGCTTATAGAGTTGTCCAGACTAAAGTGAATTAACTATGTCTGGTGTAGGAACCACAAAAAAATTATCCTGGAATATAGGACTCAGCTCTTGATTTCGCGAGCCATAATAGAATAGCCTCATATACTATTCAATCGATAGCATCTTTCGTTTAGGATTGATTTTCAGAAAGGCTATGGGATTATGGTCTTGTAAGATACGCGTGTCTTTTTAGAAAAAACGAAGGTCATCGAAATTACCGCATCTTCAACATACGAAGCACTAATTCTCCTTCTGGCGCTATGATGCGAAGCATGTAGAGTCCTGCCGGCACCCCTGCATCTGGTAGCCACGCTACCAGGTGGGTGCCGGCTGGTTGAATTTCGTTTGTCAACTCAACGACTTCGCGGCCCAATATATCGTACACCGCGATTTTCACGACACCTCCTTTGAGTAAATTGTAGTTGATCGCTGTAGAATGTTTGAATGGATTTGGATAATTCTGTGCCACTTCAAACACATCGAAAAAGAACTCATCTTCAACATTGAAGACCGGAGAAGGCTCATAGCGCAGCACCTGGTTTGTGCTGAAACTGCTTACGTATAGCAGCCCAGAGGAGTCAAAAGCCAGATCACTTGCACTTTTTAAGCCTCCGCTGCCCTCCCGTATATAGGTGTCGAGATATGCGCCACTTGTTTGGTTATGACGCACAATATTTTGGGTCGCAGCGTCGATCATATAAAGGCCATAGGGCCCAAAAGCTAACTCCCGAGGCCTATTCAAGCCTGTTCCGCCGTAGTCAAACCTGCCCATAAACTGGCCGGTCTCTCCATCGAACGTAAGACCGCATCCTCGGCGCTAACATATGCGTTTCCATCGGGACCAAAAACTACATCATAAGGCCCCTCATGTCCTTCGTTTTCGAGGTCTATGAACGAACCCAGGAAGTGTCCCGTGATTCCGTTATAGCGAAGCACCTGATTGGTCCAAAGACTGCTAACATAGAGATTTTCATCAGGTCCAAAGGCAATTCCCTTGGGTTCTTTTAGTCCGCCATTGGCTGTTCCAACAAATACATCAATAAAATCACCCGTTAACCCATTAAATCTCAGTACCTGATTTGACTCTTCACTGGCAATATACAAGTGACCATCCTGTCCGAAAACAATGCCCTGGGGATCTAAGAGGCCTCGGTATCCATCCTCAACAAATACGTCGAGGAATTCGCTCGATTGTGTTTGGCCGAATGCCAGAATTGGACTCAACGCAATGAGGAGCACCAAATGCGCCATGTACAATAAAGCTCTGCGGTATGTACGTTGCATTGGGTTAGCCAAACGATTAACTAAACGCTGTGTCAACCAGTTGATTGGACGTCATCTTCACACTGCGCTCAACAGAAGAAGTTCATCTTTTGCTATCGGTACGCATTAATCTTCTGGCATAACGACGCGGGAACGATCAATCTTGTATAGGTTTGTCACGATCCCGTCTAAATCATATTCTACATGAACCAGAAAGCCGTTTTCATAGTAGCTCTCCCACTTCCGCGTTGTTATATCTACGTGTATTAATGGGTTGCCGATTTGCCTTCTTACCTGGGATCTCTGCATCCCTAAACCAATACCCGATTCCGTTTGCATTTCAAAGGAATCGAAGAACAAAATACTGGCTAGCCTTGATTCCCCTTTCTCTATCGCGAATCCTATATGTACACCTGCATACATGCCTGTGTTATAGGTGAGGCTGAACCTTGGCGCATTCTCTTCTTGCCTCACTTCTCCTTCTCCAAGCAATTTGATGACCGCATCATAGCTTAACCCCACCTCTAACCTGTCGAGATCATTGCCAAATGAAAAGAGGTCATCTGAATGGCCGTACGACGGCATAACAAAGGCCAGCAATGAAGCCATGATTATCAGACCGTGAAATACTGTTGAGATGATTTTCATGTCGAGCACCGTGAATTGATGTGATTACCCACGCCCTTTCAGAAGATACGCATCAATTGACTTATCGTACAAATCTTGCGGTTTCGTCTTTCGCTCAGATATTGTTGGCGAATTCGAAAATTGGGTTGATGACTTGGCCGATTAAAAATGACGATAAACACAATGGCGTCCATGCTTTAATAGTTGGATGTCATGTTCATAACGTGCATTTATTGACTTAGCCAGTTTTATCGAAGGTGTGTTGTTTGGATCAATGTAGCTAACCAAGGATTCTGCCTTTAAAGTCTCACGCGCATATTCCCTGCTTTTCAGGGCCGCTTCACTTGCATAACCCTTGCCCTGATTTTCTTTTAGCAGCCAATAACCTAACTCTAGCTCAGGCCAGCCGGCAGATTGCCAAAGCCCAACACACCCAACAAAATTACCCGTACTTTTTTCATCCACTGCCCAATAACCAAACCCCTTTAGTTGCCAATGCCCGATTAGAAGTGCAAAATGGCGCCAGGCTTCATCAAGACTTTTTACACCACCTACATACTTAGCGTTGCTTTCATCAGCATAGTATTCCGCAAACTGATCAAAATCTTCTGTTTTCCATAACCTTAGCACCAAGCGTTCAGTTTCAATATTGCTCATTGTATTAACTGTGTGTGGCCAACTAAGCGAATCATACTCTTGGAATATAGTACCCCCATCAGGACAAATGCATTTCGAAAGTGGCGATACAAACGGAAATTGTTAGCAGCTAATAATTATCCTTGTAGACGCTATCAATTCCCTAATTCTTCCGTGGGGATTATCTCCATGAAATCTTGAAGCCGTATGCTATTGCTTTTTTCATCAATCATGCGCGAACCGAGAATAGCGGATTCGCGGGATGTTACCATGCTCATTCGCTTTTCGTTTTCTAGCCATGATGCTACTTGCAGTTCTAAAATAGCTTTTGAGAGGGAGATGCCATACTCAATATCCGTATCCACCAGGGTGATTACTTCATCAGTGACTACACGAAGTCCGGTCTCCCCTATTTTGGTCTCGTAGACATGAGTGAATTCTAGTCGATAATCTCCTTCCTTGAGATTTCGAAAAACAAAGTAACCTTCAGAATTGGTGTACTTTGCTTCACGAGAATGGACTGTAATCCCGCTCTGGTTCTTCAATGATACCCTCGTCCCTTCGAGCGTTTTTCCATCATGTAAGTTGTATACATATCCAGAAATTGAAGACTGAGCCGAAGCAGTAGAAAAACACAAAGCGCAAAGAATAAGCGCAAGAAAAAGAGTTCTCATTGGATTTGCAAAGGTATTCAAAAGGAATAAAGGAAGTCTCCTATGAATATAATACTACAAAGGTAGTATTTCCAAATTCTCCCCACCAATACCTTTTCGCCTCATGCGTAGCAGAAGAAGTTCGCATTTCGCTACGCTCTCGTAGCCAGGCCATTTCCGATTATCGCGCCCCTGAGAACTAAAAGAATAGTTGGACTATAGCATCAGACTAAATCCGGTACCAATTACCAAACTGATGACTGCTTCTTTGAACGAGACCGGCTTCAAATCAAATGGATTCGCATACGCAAGCCACAAGGCAATGAGTGCGCACACGAAAAAAATCCAGACTGCATATTCCGGCAAATTGGTTGTTGAGAGGCCGAACCAATCAAAGAGAATCTCTTCTGATGCAGTATGACCAAATAGGGCCAACGCAAAGTTCGAGCTTGATAGCTTTCTAAATAGATAGACCCCACCAAACAAAAGTGCAATACTGATCATAAGTGGCCAGAATGCCATCAGGTAATCCCAGCTCAAGTAACAGTGTAACTGAATACACCAATCAATACTTATTGTAAAAACACCGACAAGCACGAGTGCAAGTATAGTGAATACCGCGCCGGCAAAGCGATGAGAAAAAAACAGTTGACCAGGATTCATATACAGTCCAGGAGTACGTCAATCAACTCAATCTTGCTCGCAATCAGGATTGCATAGCGAGTCCGCGAGAAAGAAATATAGAACATGGTTAGGGATTTCGCGAATCGCCAAATGATACTTATATCAATGATTTCGAAGGTATAATCGTAACTCTGACCATCTGAGCAGATTCCCGCTGCCTCCGGTTCAACTACTGTCCCCTGATATGTGTACACATTAAAATCAGAGCGCAGTAAAGTAGCCATCGTTTCTACATTACCAATGGTCCTTTCAGTTTTTCAAGGCTTCTTTCAATGATTATAGCTCAAAATGGCTATTTAAAAGGATTTAGAGACCGTAATACATTAAGTGCAACTTAGCTAAATCGCCAAGTTTGATTTAACGCCGGCACAAATGACTGAACTTTTGTCTCTTTAGAAGGGTCAGGGCAATTGCATTTAAATAGTGCTGATTATAAACAATTAACAGGTCTCGCCTTAGCTGGACTTTATCCATTTGAAGCCCGCAAAAGAGGTTTAATCTGCATAGATAGAAAGGTGTGGTAATATTTAGAGGTCTCGGTATCTATGCCAGACCTGGATAAATCGACAATAATGTGTGTGGGATATCCCATCAAATGCGT
>JBGCEN010000181.1:0-8584 GCA_045106435.1 Rhodothermales bacterium | reverse complement strand
TCAGTTGTCAGTTGTCAGACCCAATTTATCTGACAACTGATCACTGAAAACTGACAACTCAAATAAAATCATCCCCCAAGAAACAGTGGAGCACCTGGACCAATCGGCCAACCAAAGATCAGCCAGATGACGAGCAAGACAATCCAACCGGCAAGGAATACAAGTGAATAGGGAAGCATGGTAGCCACCACCGTCCCTATGCCGGCCTTCTTATCATACGTCTCCACAAAGGCTACAATGAGCGCAAAGTAAGACATCATTGGAGAAATGATATTGGTCGTGCTGTCCCCGATTCTGTAGGCTGCCTGTACCAGTTCAGGAGAATAATTCAGCAGCATAAACATTGGAATAAACACCGGCGCCATAATCGCCCATTTGGCAGAGGCACTCCCCATGGCAAGATTTATCACTGCAGAGAGCAGGATAAAGGCAATCATCAGCGGTATAGGCCCAAGCCCCGATGCTTGCAAGACCTCGGCCCCTTTAATGGCGAAGATCAAACCCAGATTGGTCCATTTAAAGTACGCTACAAACTGCGCCGCGAAAAACACCAGCACCATGTAAACACCAAGCGTTGACATGGCTTTGCCCATGCCGTTCATCACATCCGCATCCGACTTCAAGGTGCCTGCACCAAATCCATACGCGATGCCGGCAAGGCTCGCGCTAATGAAAATAAACGCAACAATGCCTTGCATGAAAGGTGACCTCAGCACGCTGCCTGTCTCCGCTTCACGAAGGAATCCATCTTCCGGAATCAATCCCCACAACACCAGCCCCATCAATACAACCATACTGATAGCAGCATACCATAAGCCGCGTTTTTCCTTCGTACTCAACGGCTTAATCTCTTCTGCCTTTACATCTCCCTTGTATTTACCCAGCCTCGGTACAACAATCGCCTCGGTAACCCACGTACCTGCCGCAGCAATCATAAAGGTAGACACAAACATGAAATAATAATTGGCCGCCGGATTCACCAGGTACGCAACATCGATGATCTGCGCAGCTTCTTCCGAAAGACCAGCCAGCAGCGGATCTACAGTACCTAAGAACAGGTTCGCACTATACCCACCGGAAACGCCGGCAAATGCAGCAGCCAAACCCGCAATGGGATGCCTGCCAACCGCCAGGAAAATGATCGCGCTCAAAGGCACCAGCAACACATAGCCCACTTCACTGGCTGTGTTTGACAACACACCGGCAGCTACAATCACAAAAGTCAGTAATTTTGCCGGCGCCGACATCACAAGCAAACGAAGCGCTGCTCCGATCAGACCACTCCCTTCAGCAACACCAATCCCCAGCATCGCAACCAGTACGGTCCCCAACGGCGCAAATCCTGTAAAATTATCCAGCATCTCGGTTAAGATGCGATGCAATCCGCTTACAGATAACAAGTTTACCGGACGCACAACTTCGCCAGAAGCTGGATTGGTTGCCTGCAAATCGAACAGGCTAAAGAGTCCTGATAACAAAACGACCAGGAATGCAAAAAGCGCAAACAAGGTAGCCGGATGAGGCAACGCGTTGCCAATACGTTCTACCGTGCTTAAAAAACGTGTAAATCTGGAATTATCTGTGGCTGGAAGTTCTGTCATGCAAAATTACGCGGTGATCTAAAGGCGGACATACAGCTTGCGCGCATAGGGTCGTTGACCGATTACGAGCACAAAGAGCCTAATATAACCCTCAACAACCAAAAGCACGACTCTTAAACTTTCTGGCTTTAAAAGGGCCATTTCAGAGCTCTTGGGGCAAACAATTCATCTGCTCATTTCACCGCTTTCCCATCAGAAAGACTCCTTTCATCACAAAGCATAACGTGATCCTGCCTACTGTGGCTAGTATTTAGCTGAAGAACTCACATTCCCCGAAACACATTCTTTAGGGAGAAACATATGATCAGTTTAAAATCTGGCCTTTTAATAATTTTACTCTTAATACCAGGCCTTGCTGTTGCTCAAAACGGGCAAATTAGCGGGCAAGTAACAGATGCAGTATCCGGGCAACCATTGCCTGGAGTTAACGTGGTTATCCAGGAATTACTCACCGGTGCGGCAACCGACCTGGATGGTCAGTATTTGATTCCAGATGTTGCGCCCGGGGAGTACACCCTGATTGCTTCATTTATAGGTTTCAAGCAATTCAGCAGGGCCATTACGGTAACCGCCGGCGGGGAGCTTACAGAAAACATTCCCCTGATTGAGGATCTCATTGGCCTCGAAGAAATAGTGGTAACAGGCCAGGGTTCGGGTATAGAAAAACGCCGGCTCTCCACAACCATTGACGTCATTACCCCTAAGCAGTTAGAGGCTACGCCGTCAAACAGATTGGATCAAATCCTTCAGGCGCAGCTACCCGGTGTCCAGGTCCGGTTTTCATCGGGGCAACCAGGTACGTCGTCTATGATTCGATCACGAGGACCCGTATCAGCCAATTTTTCCACAACCCCGGTTATCTATGTTGATGGTGTACGGGTTGACAACCTGAATACAAGTTCGGGCCTTTCGCTGGATACAGGCGGAGCGCAATCAAGCTCTTTACCCGATATCCCAACAGAAAACATCGAGCGTATCGAGTTCATCAAAGGCGGGGCTGCAACCACCTTGTATGGCTCTGATGCCGCAAATGGTGTACTGCAGATATTTACCAAAAAAGGACTCCCTGGCCGCAGTGAATTCTCCCTGCAGACAGAGCTAGGCATCATGTCTGGTACGGAAGACTATCTGAGATTTGGCAGAACAGCCGATGTTTTGTTTGAAGACGGCTTGTCTCAAACGTACAGGCTTGCCGGCAATGGCGGTTCAGAAAACTTCACGTACAGCTTCTCAGGAAGCATGCACGATGACAACGGCTTTCGATTAAACAACGAGAATACGCGATACAGTCTGCGTACCACGCTTGGTGCAAAGGTAAGCGAAATCACCCGGTACACTGGTTCGTTTAGCTTCGCCAGTAATGTGTATGCAAGGGATTATAACGCCAACACCAGTTTCTCTTCTTTCGGAAATCTTGAGGGCGGCCAATTCGGCGATCTCGATACACTGTCAGATGAGGACTATGCTGTACTGAGAGACAACGAGCGACTGTCCGTAAACCTGGTGGATATCGCCGGCGACACAAAACGATTTCAGACCTCTCAATCCATGGAATTCGCGCCGGTGAAGAATTTAACGGCGCGCTTAACCCTCGGACTGGACTACCGGTTCAACGTGGAGCAGGAAACTGAAACGCCGGCATTCAACTTACAAATTGGCAATGATCCTACCTCCAGCGATATCTCTCGTGTAGACCGAAGATTTTTAGGATTAACACTCGAAGGTATCCTGAGACATCAAAAGGATGTTGGTGATTTTTCTTTTATAAGCACCCTTGGCGGCCAAATCTTTAGAAATGAAGATGATCAGGCGCTGCTGCTCGCATCGAATATTGCGCAGGGTACAAAATCGATCAATAATGCTGCTGAACAGTCCGCACAGGATTTTGAGCTGACCGTTGCCAACTACGGATTCTATGGTCAGGAAAACATTGGATTCAAAGACCGCTACTTCATTGAAGGGGGGCTTCGTGTAGATTATAACTCTGCATTTGGTGACCAGATTGGGGCCGTTGCCTACCCCAAAGTAGGCGGTGCTTATGTGCTTTCATCTGAGCCATTCTTTGAGAACAATATCTCAAAAAGCCTGATCTCTAACCTGAAGTTCAGAGCCAATCTTGGATTTGCCGGCAACTTCCCTACGCCTTTCCAAAACGAACGTACTGTTCTCGCAGCCACGTTTGATAACAAGATTGCGTATACCTTTGGTCAGGTGGGAGATGCCGACTTGAAGCCAGAAAAGGTTAAGACCTTCGAAATAGGGGGCGACATCGGCCTGTTAAACGACCGCGTATCTGTAGAAGTCACTTACTACAAGTCGGTTACCGAGGATGCTTTATTTACCGTTCCATTTCCTGAAAGCGCCGGCCAGGCGAGTCAGCTAACCAATATCGGTGAAGTTGAGAACCAGGGATGGGAAGTAAATACACAGTTCTTCCTGTTGAACCAGAGAGATGTTGATTTGCGGTTCAATGTTTCAGTCAATACGCTGGACAACCTAGTAACAAATAATGGCGGTGCACCGCCATTCAGTGTCGGTGGATTTACGTTCCTCGGCCAGCAAGTAGATGCGGGTAAACCCCTGGGCTATCTCGAAGGAGATCGTCCAACATTTGATGAAATGGGCAACTTCGTTTCTGCAGAGCGTGATGCAGTACTCGGCGATCCGCTGCCAGATGTATTTGGCAACCTGAGCCTCAGCCTAACCCTGTGGAATCGACTGCGTGTATTTGCGTTGGCAGATTATCAGGTGGGTGCGCAGGGCATTGCTGTTGATGACGTCCTTCGCTTCTTCAACGGATCTCAGGACGATGACCGTTTTCCCAAGGCTCCGGATGGCACCATCCCATCGCTTACGCAGGCAACGTTTTTTGATTTGGCCGGCGTATGGGTAGAGGACACCGATTTCTTTAAAGTACGCCTGATTTCTCTCGGCTATACCATTCCGGAAAAACTCTACAAGAACAAGCTGATCAAGCGTATTGACGTAGGGTTCAAAGTGGTTAATCCATTCAACTTCGTGAAGTCAAGCTTCGACCCTGAAATCACGGGCGACAATGGATTGAGCAACCGCTCCGAACTCACTTCCCAAAACGCACTCAACCTCGGCGTTTTCGGCTTCGGCACAGAGTCTCCTCCTCGTCAATTCCTGTTTGACCTGAAAGTGAATTTCTAGCGCTCGCTTAGTTATCGGTTATCAGTTTTCAGTGATCAGACTGCTTCTTACGGCCTGACGCTAAACTGATAACCGATGACTGATAACTGACGACTGATAACTGACGACTTAAGAAACATGAAAGCAAACCTATATTTATCTCTCTTCCTGGCCGGGGTCCTTTCGATTGGTCTGGCAGCGTGCGATTTGTTTGACCCTCGCAATGCGGAAAACCCGAATGTATCTACCGATGGGTTTTTAAACCTGGAAAACTCAGCGGAGCTGTGGGTAGAAGGGCTAGAACGACAGATGACCATCTCCCTGAACAACAGCGCGCTGGATACAGGAGACGGTTACATCACGGCAGCCGAGATTGCGTCTGACAATTACGTTAATACAAAGACGTTCTTTAATCAGTTCATGGACAATCTCGTCATTGATTTCACCGATGATGACATCGAGGGGGCCTTGTTCTCGCTGGCTGACCTACGCGAAAGCGCAGAATTTGGCTTGTCCACCATTGTACCCAGTGATCCTGAAGCAAATGCAGACGACGTGGCCGGCATTTCCTTCTTCAGAGGCATGGCATCGCTGCTTACAGGCGAGCTGTTCCACCTGGCGCCTGCAGACTCAGCCGGGCCGGTCGTGGGATCAGACGTTCAATTTCAAACCGCCGTTAACGCATTTAGCGATGCAATCAGCCAAACGACCAATGAAGATGATCGGACGGGCTACCTCATCGCCAGAGCACGAGCCTATCGGATGCTTGGTGACCGAGCCAATGCGCGCGCAGATGCTGAAGCAGCGATTGCCGGCAACACAGCGTATGTTCGGTTTACCATTCACGACTTTACGAATGGCCCAAACAATGATATTCAGGACGCAATCTTCGACAGGGGTACTTTTGATGACCTGCAACCCCTGCCTAGACTGGACTTCCTCGATCCTAAATATTTCAACACCGCCAAACCAAACCTTCGCGGAGATGACGAAGATTCTGATATCGCGTACGTAAAAAGCGAAGAAGCGTATTTGATACTTGCCGAAGTCCAGGCGGCTGAGAGTGACATCGCCGGCGCGCAGGCAACATTAAAGCTGTTGCTGGAAGTTGTAGACAGTCGCCCAATGGAACGCCTTTCAGACATCAACGAAGGGCGTACAGATGCTGCACCCGGAAGCCGGCCGAATACGCCTGACTGGGCTGTATCCGCAAGCGCTGCAGACCCGATGATTGACGGGCTTGTACTCTCACGGGTTGATGAAGTAAATCTGCCGATCATTTCGGGCACCTCTGTTTCTGATGCAACCATCGATGCAGTGGCCTCTCAAGATGAAGTACTGGAGTTGATTTACCTGATGCGGCAGGAAATCTTCATCGCAGAAGGCCGGCGCATGACAGACCTGGGCGTTAAATGGCCGGTGCCCAAAGATGAGGTGACGAGTAACGTAAACATCAATGAGGGAGATCCTGCAACCCTGTCACTTGTGCCTGACTTCTTGCCGGCTACAGAAATGGATGCATTTACCATGGATGAAGCGACCAAAGAAGTAGTCATCACGCATAACCTCAACAAACTACTCGTGCAGAATAAGGCTTCAGAGCACGTTCTCCCGTTCTTTTAAGCCCGTTTAGCTTTAAAGAAGGGTACAGGTGTTATGAGCACCATCTTTGACAATTGTATGTTGAAATACCCCAGAGGCTAAATGATGTCATACTGAACGTACGTGAAGGATCTGTTTGAAATGAAACGCTTGAAATAGCTTTATACGATCAATAAATAACAGATCCTTCACTTCGTTCAGGACGACAAAAAGGGAAGCGCGCACCTTGCGTTATATCAATAAAGATTGCTCCTTTAAATTTCCGAATAACAGCCATCATATCAATGGCAGCAAAATAACCTCCGCCCTCCAATTCTTTGGCGGATATGCATTCGCCTTCGGTACCCATAAAACATCAACAAACTGGTTAATTTTTCCATAAAAAAGCCGATTACCTAGAAGATACCTATCCTCTATTGGTCAATCTTTTTATGTCCCCTTACGAACGGCGGCTTCAGGAGGCGATCTCAGATTCAGATCGCCTCAAAATGCTAGACAAAACACAGCTCCTGGATAGTCCGTCGGAGGAGGCTTTTGATCGTATTACAAACCTTGCTACGCGCCTGATAGGAGCACCTATTTCCCTCGTTTCTCTTGTAGCAGACGATCGGCAATTTTTCAAAAGCACCAATGGCCTGCCTGAGCCGCTTGCAGATTTACGCACGACACCGCTTTCGCATTCTTTTTGCCAGCATGTTGTTGCTACAAGTGAAGCCGTTGTGGCAGATGATACAAGGACACACGAACTCGTCAATGAAGTACAGTCAATTCAGGACTTTGGGATATTATCCTATCTTGGCATCCCCTTAAAAACTTCCTGCAATCAGACCCTCGGAACGCTTTGCGTGCTCGACTACGAGCCACGTCCCTGGGAATCAAAAGAAGTCCATACCTTGCAAGACCTGGCTTCTATAGCCATGACAGAAGTAGCACTGCGGCTCGAATTACAGGAGCAAGTTGCACTTCAGGCAGTCATTAAAGAAAGTGAAAACAGATATCGAAGTGTTGTCGAGGGCATTCATGATGTGGTATTCAAGCTTGACGCGAGTGGCAGGGTAGCGTTTGTCAATCCTGCCTGGAAAACCGTTTTAGGCTATGAGCTAAATCAAACCATTGGCCGGCATATCAACGAATTCCTGCCCAGAGATGAAATCTACGGTCAACCTGTTGAGGCGCTCCGGGCACATGCCGCATCACAAACAGCCTATACCACGCATTTCATTTCAAAA
This sequence comes from Rhodothermales bacterium, assembly GCA_045106435.1. Taxonomy (GTDB): domain Bacteria; phylum Bacteroidota; class Rhodothermia; order Rhodothermales; family JAHQVL01; genus JBCCIM01. The sequence goes on along the minus strand of JBGCEN010000181.1, from coordinate 999 downwards.
ACAGGAGCCATGAGATGGCTCGAAATGCGTATTAAACAACAAGGAGAATACACGTTAACCGGGGTTATAACCGATGTTACCGACAGCTACCGCGTCGAAGCAGAACACGAAGCCCGTATTGAAGCAGAGCGGCATCTAAGGCTCAAAGATGCACTTCTCAGTAACATGAGCCATGAAGTACGGACCCCATTAACAGCTATAATGAGCTGCTCAGCCTTACTTCAGGAAGAAGTTGAGCCTGATCAAAAAGAATTTGTCGACATGATACATCAAGGTGGGGAGCGTTTGCTCTCAACACTTGATACGATGTTACTGTTCGCCCAAGCTCAGAGCGGCAATATCACACTTAACACGAGCACCTTTGACCTTGCGCAAGAAATCGAAAGGATTGTTCATGTCTTCGGTCCGCAACACATCCGGGTAACGCTCGATGTACCTAAGTCTGTGATGATTACCAGTGATCAATCTCTTATAGAGACCATCTTGCGGCGGATCATCGGGAATGCATTTAAATACACCAAAAAAGGCGAAATAACGATCCGGTTGAAAGCTTCAACTGAAGAATGTGTGATTGAAGTAATTGACACGGGAATTGGTATTCCCGCCGGCTACATGCCCAACCTCTTTACACCTTTTGAACAAGCCTATACTGGGAATACACGTTCGCATGAAGGAAGCGGGCTTGGTTTGGCGTTGGCCAAGGTGCTCATCGATTTACTGCACGGCAAAATCACGGCAGAGAGTGAGGAAAACGAAGGATCACATTTTTTAATAAGTCTTCCTCAATCCATTATGGTGGCATAATTCTTTCATACGATGCAAAATTGCGAGTTTATGAAGGGCATGACATCGATTTTCTTACAATTATGATTTTATCATGACGGCATAGAAAGATGAGAATAGTTTGCTGTTTGCAGCTTATTTTTCGTCTTTGAGAGTAACAGGCTTAAGACACCAGTTTCACAACCGTTATGATACCCTCTGTAAAAACAATAGATC
>JBGCEN010000180.1:0-24032 GCA_045106435.1 Rhodothermales bacterium | reverse complement strand
GCAGAATGTAAAACAGCAGAACCGCAGAAGTTGTTTGTCATTACTTCTGCGGTTCTGCTGTTTTACATTCTGCTGTTCTACAGTTTAATCCTCTTTCACAAACCTCTTTTTGAGCTTGACAGGATCCTTCGATTTACGTTTCCGGAGTTTGAGATTCAGCATTTCTACAAATACTGAGAAGCCCATTGCGGAGTAGATGTAGCCTTTCGGAATGTGTGTGTCTAGTCCGTCTGCTACCAGAGCGGTACCAATTAGAAGCAGGAAGGAAAGCGCGAGCATTTTCACCGTAGGCCGGCGATCCACAAATTCCCCAAGCGGCCTCGCAAACATCATCATGAAAATAATCGCGATGACAACAGCCAGCACCATGATGGAAAGCTCATCTGCCATGCCGATGGCGGTGATAACTGAATCCAGAGAGAACACGATGTCCAGCAAGGCAATTTGAATGAGCACACTGCTAAAAGAAGGCGCGCCTCTCGCGGTATGCCCGCCTTCTTCACCTTCCAGTTTTTGATGTATTTCGTGGGTACTCTTGCCTATCAAGAACAACCCGCCAATAATCAATATTAAATCACGGCCAGAGATGTCGTTACCAAGAGCCGTAAACACGGGCGCGGTGAGTTGGATAAGCCAGCTAAGCGAAAACAGCAAAAGTACGCGGGCAATCATGGCAAGAGCGAGCCCAATAAAGCGGGCCTTGTTTCGCTCTTTATCGGGTAATTTGTCGACCAGGATGGAGATAAAAATAATATTATCAACTCCCAGCACAAGCTCCAGAAGGGTAAGCGTTAATAGTGCTATCCAGCCTTCTGGAGTGGCAGTCCATTCAAACATAAGGTAGAAAGTCTAATTTGACGTAGTAGGGCCGTGTGTCAAAAGCACCTGCAAATCTACACAAAAAAAGACAGATTGAAAGGGGAAGAGGATAAAGGGTGTATGAAATGTTGAGCGGCTTTACATCATTGAGCCTAGCCTGTATCCTGAAAACACGCTCGATACTGCCCGTTTACCAGGTGGGGAATGTTGACATCGAACAAGGAATTCCAAATCTCGAAGGTTATTTTCGTACCCCTCGTACCCCTCGTACCCCTCGTACCCCTCGTACCCCTCGTACCCCTCGTACCCCTCAGCCAACCAAAGCACAGGCACGATCAAGACGTTGCAGGGCTTCGTTCATTTCATCCTCTGTAATGAGCATCGATGGGCCAATTCTGATCGTCTGCCCATCAAGCCCGCCAACGCCTACGAGCAATCCTTCTTTTTTCGTGGCTTCCAGCAGGGCCTTCACTTTCTGCGGCGCCGGCTCTTTTGTGGAACGATCGTGCACCAACTCCATGCCTTGCATCAACCCCTTGCCGCGGACCTGGCCGATCCACTGGTATTTGTTATACAAGGTCTGGAGGCCTGCCCGAAGCTGCCGGCCTCGTTTTTCTGATCGCTGTGGCACATCTTCCTCCTGCATAACCTGAAGTGTCGCATGTGCAGCTGCCATGGCTACTGAGTTTCCACCGAAGGTAGAAATGGTTTTATCTTTCCAGGATGCCGCAATTTCAGGTCGTGTAATGGTTGCTCCTACAGGGAAACCGTTGGCCATGCCTTTGGCCATAACCATGATATCCGGCTCAACGTCCCAGTGTTCGATACCAAACCAGTGCTTTCCAGTTCTGCCAAATCCGGGCTGAACCTCATCACATATAAACAGACCGCCATAACGATGGATGATCTCGGCTGCCTTCTGGAAATAGCCGGCAGGCGGGACAACAACGCCGCCTACGCCTTGAATCGTCTCTGCAAAAAATGCAGCCGGCTTTCCATTGGTTGTGGTACGAATAACTTCTTCCAGATCCCTTGCAAACATCTCTGCCATTTCTTCTTCGGAAAGGCTGTCTGGTGCGCGGTAAGGGTAGGGGACCATGGCGTGACGGATATGCGATATGCCCCCGGCGCTTGGCCGCCAGCCTGCATGGCCCGATAACGTGGCTGCGAGCGCAGTTCTACCCGAGTAGCTATGACGCAGCGCAATGATTTCATTCCGTCCTGTGTACTGCTGGGCGAGCATGATGGCCGTTTCTACGGCTTCGCTACCGCTGTTTGTAAAGTAGCATGTTGATAATCGACCTGGAGAGATGGCCTCCAATTGCTCGGCTACTTTGAGCTGGTTTTCTGTGATGTAAAGGGTAGAGGTGTGCCCAAGCTTTGCAACTTGATGCTGAACACTGGCCACTACATTTGGATTGCAATGGCCGACAGATGTAGTAAGAATGCCGGCAAAGAAATCAAGATATTCTACGCCGTTTACATCTTTAACCCGGACCCCTTTTGCTTCAGAAATAACAAGGGGTTCTTTGTACAGTGTAGTCACACAAGGGAAAAGTACGCGACGTTGCGTGCTCCTTATTTTATCTCCTCTATCCAGCACAGCTTTGGTACCCATCATATAAGTGATTCTTTCTAAAATCGGGTCGAAATACCACGACAATAGGTTGTCACACGACCTGGTGTCGTGTCAAATTTTATTTAACAGCCTGTATAGGAAGAGGGTTGATGAGAAGAGAGGAAGTGGAAAAAACAAATCCTCTTGCCCCTCTTTCTCTCATGCACTCTTTTGTAAACAGTGAATACCAGATAATAACTAACTTGACACCCTAGAACTCTATTCTCAGAATTTTGCCATCCGTACCTGTTGCCCATCCTTTGCCGTTGTCAGCAAAAGCTACGCTCCAATAATTATCTGTCGACAAAGAGTTCCATGTTTTGCCATTGTCTGTAGAATAGTCTGCTCCTTTGGGACCAACAGCAACAATTGAGGGATGCTCTAATCCGGGTACGTAAGAAATACCATACAGGGCACCAGTGAATGTGGTGTGTGTAGGTGTTTCCCAACTCGCTCCACCGTCGTTGGTGAAGGCCATCGTGTTTGCTACTGAATCTGGCTTGGCAATTTCACCGCCGGCAACCACGCCCTGCATGTCATTTAAAAATGATATCGAGGCTAATCCTGATGAAGGTGTGCCATGTGCAACAGGTGTCTCAACAACATCCCAGGAGGTACCACGATCATGACTGGTGAGCACGCGGGCTTTGCCGCCGGCCCCAGTAACAATACGGACCGTGTTTTCTCCATGAACCTTTACGCAGGTACCGCTTGCAGCAAAGCTACCTTCTCCTTCGAGCGCAGCAGGCAGTACATCGGGAGACACTCGCGTCCAGTTTGCGCCGCCGTCTTCTGTCTGGATGATGTAAAACGATCCTTCAAACGAATCGCTGAAAGCCATACCGTTTTGTGGGTCCCAGAAATCCATACAATCAAAAAAACCGTCAGGCTCAGCGTTGGTAAACTGCTGGGTCCAGTTTTCGCCGGCATCTGTTGTCTTGTAGATTCTGGACTGATCTCCATTCCCAATGCTTAGCAGGTATGCCGTTTGGTCATTGACGGCATGCACATCTCTAAACTGAAGCGAGTCTGCCCCCGGAACGGTACCTATGCGCCAGTTCTGCCCACCATCTGTTGTTATGCCATAGGAGCCGGCGGTTCCACTAATCCAGGCGGTTTGATCATCCACGATGCTAATGCCGATGAACAACGCTTCGCTTGAACTTGACTGGGCTGTAGCTACAGGAATGGGTGGAGGTGTGGGTTCAGGAGGAGGTTGTTGGCAGCTTGAAGTAATTAAAAGGGTAATTAAAGCTATGTACGCGGGGTAGGTTCTGGTGTTTATCATGGTGAGGTATTAGCGGTAGAACGGAATTCTCCCTTAATATACGGCGATAAAGCAGATTCCAAATCCTTTGCCGAAAAAGATGCACTGAGCACGCGATCCACACCCATCGGCTCTACTTGCAAATAAATGGTTTGGCCTATTTGATAGATAGCGTATTCCCGAATGCCATCTTCTGATAAGGGTAACATGCCAATAGCGAGTTCGTAGTTCTCCGTGGGTTTCTTACTGTGTTGATATTGACGTAAGATGGTGACTGGATTGAGGGTTGGCGACGTTTGTTCTTCGATCCATGATTTTATCAGGGCCACGCCTTCCTCATCAAGCATTTTCTGCTCGTGCATGCCGTTGAAGATATAGCCCTGGTATCCTTGTGCCAGATTTTTTAATGGCGTTGAAGATTGATTCCAGTAGACCGTGACCATCGAGAAAAAAATCAAGCCGGCAACGAGGAAACGTATGATGTCATTTCTTCTGCTCGTGGTGAACTGAAAATTGATATGGGCGAATCTACGTCGTTTTCTTTTCATAGATGGCCCTCCTGCAATTGGAGTTCCGAATTCCGAGTTCCGAGTGGCGAAGTTCGAATTTCGAATGACGAACGCCGAGTATTAAAATAGTTTTCCACTCGACATTCGACACTCGAAATTCGTCACTCCAAAGCCCTATCCCCATTCTCCTTGGTTGCCGAATTTCTGACGGGTTGCTTTCTTGAACGCGGCGCCGGCGTTGGTTATTTGCTTTAGTATAGCCTCCGTGCTCAGGTCTTCGATATTTCTTGCGGCAGGGATCACGGTGTTGCATTCATTCTGATCCATGAAAACCGCAGCTTCCAGCAAGCCGGCTTCTTCACCTTCGGGAATGGCAAGAAATCCATGTTTATCTGCATGGATTAGCTGCCCGGGCCTGATGGTTTGTCCAAAAACCTCTACCTCACAATTCCATCTGACGGGAGTGGCATACGCATGACCTACGCTGAGCCGGCGCGCAAGGGCCTTGAAGCCGGCGTTGGTCATTTCATCTACATCGCGTATCGAACCATCTGTGATTGTCCCCACGCATCCAAGGGCTTTGTGTGTGTTAGCGTTTACCTCTCCCCACATGGATCCTCTTATATTGGGGGCGTCGAGATCTTGTACCACTACAATTTTAGGCCCCGGCTGGGAAGCTACGTAAGTCAGATAGTCTTTCCGTCCGTTCGGAATGGCTTTCTTGTGAGTCGGATTACTCGGCTCTATGATCAGTGTAATGGCATACCCAACCATCGGCCCCATCTGTGGCATAAAATCTTGGGTCTCTTCAAGATTTATGCCTTGCCGTGAATGATCCAGCTTTGTGATCTGCTCCCACCCGTTATAGATGGTGGGCGTATTCCAACGTTTCAGCTGCAGAAGATCTGCATAGGGTAATCGATCCATGGGACGTTAAAAGTTAAAATTCAAAAGGCAAAAACTCGTCATTCGTCACTCGAAACTCGTCACTCAGCACTCATACTGGCAACGCCGATGCCTGAGTCGCCCATGCCGAAATACAAAAACCAGGTGCCTTTGAATTTTACAAGGCCTTCAATGAACACGACATTGGCAATTTGCCCTTCTTGCTCAAGTAGGGTGTTGGGCTCAAGAAAAGGTGTGTCCGATCGTTTAAGTAGTTTGGTAGGGTCATTAGGGTCAAACAAGGCCTGACCACTTTTGTAGACCAGATCATCGTCTGCTCCATTGTAGAGCAGTAAAATGCCTTCATCTGTCATCATCGGTTGGGGCCCCGGTTCTACGACACGGCTATCAAATTGTCCTGGCCGGCGTGGTAGCACGGGTTCTTCTATCCAGGTCCAATTCAGTAAATCCTCTGAGTGCGCGGCCCAGACATCGGTGTCTCCGAAATACATCCAGTATTTGCCATTTATTGGGGTGTCCAGTATTGCGCCAGATTTGGTCCACTCAATGTCTGGAAATATAGGACCGTGTTTCTCCCAATTAGAAAAACTTTCAGATGTGGCCAGTCCGAGTCTTGCACGTTTTCCATCATACGCTGTGTAGGTCAGGTAAAATGTGTCTCCGACCTTGGTAATACGCGGGTCCTCGGTACCACCGGGTAGCTCCCATTCCTCCGAGGGTTCAAACATAGGGTCTGGGTCACGGTCGAAGTTAATGCCGTCTGTGCTTCGCGCGAGGCCAATCCGTGAAGTACCATTCCAGATGCCGATACCAGTTGAATCTTCAGCGCGGTAAAACAGGTAGATCGTTTCCCCATCCGTCCATGCTGTTGGATTGAAAAGATCTTTGGATTCCCAGGTGTCTCCTTGAGGGAGGAGAATGGGGTTGTTCTCATGCTTCGTAAATGGACCGAGCTGCCATCCATCAACTGGAGCCGGCGCTTCACAAGAAAGCAAAAAGATACAGACGAACAATGAAGAGAAGTAGCGCAAGGGGGTAAGGTAGTTTTTAGTGGTTAGTTTTTAGTGGTTAGTCTTTAGTGGTTAGTTCTTCAGTACAAACTGGTAAAAAGGTTGATGCGAAGCAAAGACCTTATAGAATAGCTTTTTAACTAACCACTAACCACTAACCACTAAAAACTACCTGCTAAGTAACCCTCTTCGTAGTGGCGCCCAGTTTTTGAATAATTTCGAGATACCACGCCAGTGAAGCGTCAACCTGATCTGCGAGGGATTCAAGTCCCCAGATGATGGACAGCGTTTGTGTAGTAGAATCGCTGGTTTTGGTGCGTTGTGAATCCTTTACAGCATTGGCGCAAGGGCCGGCTTCGTCGTGCAGGCACAGCAAGCCGGCGATCGATATTTCTTGTCCAGACTGATTAAACACATAAGAATCATCCGATGAACCCGTCTTGATGATCAACGGAGAATCCAGCAAATCGAGGTCAACTACACTGATGGGCAGTCCGCTGTGCAAAGAGACCACGTTGCACGCGTCAACAGGTGTGTTGATTGACCCAAGCCGGTCGTTTTCTGCTGCTTTGACCAGATATTCAGCGGCCGGCTTGCCGCGTCCCGTTGGTTTGTATCCTTCATGACGAAGTAAATCGCGTACCTGTGTCCTCCTCTCCTCAGCTCTGCTGACTGGCGCTTCAAATGCCAGGTTTAACATGGAAGTCAGCCAGACGGGTGGATTGATTTCGGCTATTGGAGTCGGATACGTCGTTGTGAATATCGCCGGCTTGAAGTTTGGATAAGGAGTTATCTCAACGTGCATACTGGTTCGTAAAATGTTACTGAATCCTTGACACGGCCTGCCACATATCAGCGTTGTTTCCCATCTTTTCTTTCAATGAAGCAGACAGAATGTTTAACTGGTTGATGGTCTCTGATGTAAGTGATGTATGGGCAGCGGCAGCGTTACGTGCAACTTGTTCAGCATTGCGTCCGCCCATAATTACAGCGGTGACCCCTGGTTGATTTTGTAACCAGACAAGAGCTACGTTTGCCATCGAGATCTCCAGATTGTTGGCAATTGTACGCAGACCTTCTATAACGAGCATCATTTCATCCTCAGCGCCGGCTTCCCCGTGGCGCGCCAGAGGCCAGGTATTGGAATTAAAATGTCTGGTTCTGGCTCGATCTGTCGGGATGTCTGAAATGGTACCGAATTTCCCCGTTAATAAACCGTGGAGCAGGGGAGAGTAGCAAAGAATCGACACATTGTTTTCTGCGCACATGGGCGCAATATCAAATTCTATGGCCCGGAATAACATGCTGTAGGCCAACTGGTTGCTGCTGATTTCGTATGCCGATTGCAGGCTTGACTTGAGATCTTTCGGACCAAAATTCGACACTCCGTAGGCGCGAATCTTTCCTTCTTCCTGCAGCTTAATCAATGTACCTATCGAATCATCGAGGGGCACATCGCGATTGGGCCAGTGCAACTGATACAGATCGATGTAGTCTGTTTTTAAATTTGTAAGGCTTCGTTCACAAGCTGCGCGTAAATCTGCCGGCGCAAAATGTTGTGGGCTCACTTTGGAAGCAATGACCAACTCCGAACGCTTATCGGACAACGCTTCTGCAATCAATTGCTCGGAGTAGCCATCACCATACATTTCTGCTGTATCAAAAAAAGTGATGCCGCCGTCATATGCAGCGCGTAATGCTGCTAAGGAATTCTTCTTGTCCTGGTGGCCCCAGTTCATTCCACCAACAATTGCCCAGCAACCCATAGCAATAGTGGATACTTCAATCCCGGTTTTACCCAGCTCCCTAAACTCCATGGCCTGATTTTTTGAATTTATTTATATATAAAGAATGACGCTAAAAGCTGATGCTTTGTCGAGATGATAGCGCCGCGTAGTATTTGACGAGAAGAAAGTAAGAACGGAGGATGGGAAGATTCTTTTTGTTTTTCCTCCCGTCCTCCCGTCGAAGCTCATCCGGTAAAACGCGTTTGCAAAAGTACCAGATTAGTTAGGTAAATATGTAGCAGGAATAATCTGATCGGGGGTCTCTGCATCCCAGAAGATATTTATGATCCACCAGCGATTCCCATCATGTAAAAGCTGAATGCTATTAATACCGCGCGAAAAAGGTTTTTCATCGTCTGCTTTTGCCCTGGACTCGTATGTACTAAATGCGTGTACCATATGGCCGTAGCGCTCTGTTTTTTTTGCTATTTCAACTTCGAAGAATCCGTTTTGCATGAAGTATGGAGTTACACGCTCTATATAAGCTTCCACGCTATGAAACACTGCGTGCGTTGTGTCGGGCGTCACGCGGATGGGAATAAGCTGAGCTTCAGGGGCAAACATATTCCGAAATCGATCCCAGTCACGTTCTTCATTTGCCGCGCCTGAAATAGATTCATAAACGGCCGCGATAATCGAATCAACTGATTCTGTATCCGCTTCGTAATTTTGTGCAGAAGCAGTTGATACAACAAAGAAAAGTACACAGATAGAGCGTAAAGTTTTAAACATAATTCTGTGGAACGTTATGGAAAGTATGCGCTCGATACGTTTGCCGACCGCAAAGGATACGAACCAAATATACAGCAAGCGTCTGATTAAGTCTAAGGTGTCAAACGTTCCTCAAAAAAAGCAAGCACACGATCCATTGCTTCACGTGTAGGATGCCCCGCTTTATTAAGAAAATCGCTTGTTAATACGGAGTGTGCTTTGGCACGAATGCGGTGGGGATTGCCTTTGGATGAATCAATTTGTGTACCCTTGAATGCAGTCCCGAATTCTTCTGCAAGCTTGTTAAATCGTTCTTCTGGCGACGTATTGTCGCAAGAGAATCGGAAACACATCAGGTCTTGCCCTTCTGTAGCGCGTTGTTTGGCAGCGCGCAATTCTTCAGGACTTATTGCCAAAGCGGCCTTACGTTTTTTTGTGACGGGAAAGGGCAGGGAGGGTTGGCAAGATACTGGGGCCAGTACGATTGGGTCAGCCATCAACGAGATCGCGAAATTTCCTGTGAGACACATGCCAATGGCTCCTACTCCTGGGCCGCCGCATTCAACTAATGCTTTTGCGCAAACCGCCTTCAGCCATTCAACAACAGGGCTTGATTTGTTCATGGCAAAGACGCTGAATTCTCTACTGATGCACACGCGCAATAGATTACGCGTTACTGCTTTTTCTCCAGGATTGCCAAAAAGCAAGGGCATATAGACCCGGTAGCCGGCATCTACAAGCCTGTTCGCCAGGGCTATGCATTCCTTTGTTAATCCGGGCAACTCATGAATGACAACCACGCCGGGACCTTGCCCTTTGGCGTAAAGCGGGTACGATTGGCGCCCGTGCAGGAAGTTGGATAAGTCAAAGCCAGGGATCATGTTGAAGTTTTCTGTAATCAGTTTTCAGAAGGTAATACCCACCTTATACAAAAACTGTATATGCGAACTTTGGGGACAATAATGTTTTCTGTTTTGATTCAACTTTTAAGCTCGCCGTCCCCAATCGAGTTGAGGATGACGTTGAGAATATAGAATTTTGCTTGCTCAATCGAGTCAAAAACCGATTCAGCTCCTTATTCGCATTGCTAGCTAACCATGGCATGGCGTTCTGTCACGAAGACCTATAGACAGACCAATTGTTTTTGTATTGAAGGAGGCCGTTATTAATGGTGCCACATACATGTGTGTTGCCTGCAATAACAAAACATAAAACATGAAATCAATTCTCCTATTGTTATGTCTACTTTGCTTCTCTATCTCTTCTTATGGACAAAGGAAACCCATCACTAATCTTCCCGTGACCAGCTTGGAAGAAGCTGGATTCAATGCAGATTCGATTGATGCGCTTATTACAAGCATTAATAATTTCCAGCAAAGAGATTTTAGGGGATTGGTTGTGATCAAGAACAATAAAATAGTAATTGAACGGTACTTCAATTCTTTTTGGCGGAATCATATTCATGATATCCGGTCTGCCGGGAAGAGTATTACATCTTTATTGTTAGGTGTTGCTATCAAAGAAGGTTTGGTCCAAAATCTAGATCAGGATGTCTATGCTTTTTTCCCTCAAGAGAAGTATCCTGCGGTGCACGAAGACTATAAGAAAGTAAAGATCAAGCACCTGCTCGATATGTCTTCAGGGTTGGATGCAGATTCAGATGATGGGCAAACACCTGGTAATGCCGGTCAGTGGATCGCAATGGATGAATGGGTCGAATATTTGCTAAGTATTCCATTGGCCGGCAAGCCAGGTGAAAGATGGGTTTATGCAGATATAAACGCAGCATTGATTGGAGCCATCATAGAAGAAAAATCAGGAATGAGCCTCAAAGATTTTGCTAAAGAAAAGGTCTTTGACCCTTTGGAAATCAAAGAGTATTACTGGTTTACTAATGCCGCCAATCAAACGGTGGCTGCAGGGAATTTATATATTTCCACTTTAGACTTTGCCAAACTAGGTGTGCTGGTTTCGAACAAAGGGAAATGGGGAGATGAGCAAATAGTCCAGGCAGATTATGTGGAGAAATTACTGAAACGAAGGGTTTTTGATCTCTCTGATTACAATCCGCTTGCGGATGCTTATGGAATGTTGTGGTACAAATCACAAAGAAATTTTGGCACCAAAGAAGTAGACTACCTCTGGGCATCTGGAAACGGTGGCAATCATTTGGTGGTGGTTCCAGAAGAAAACATGGTCATCGCATTGACCTCCGGTGGATATCGTCAATGGTATCCACACACCAGGGCATATGATATTCTGGGTAAAGTGATTAATGCGATGGAATAACTGGGACCCTGTCTGCAAAGCAAATAGCGTATACTTGTTTATGATTTCCGAATATCGATCAAGGATTTTTGATTTGTGATCTTTATCAGCGCTTAAGAAACCAGCCAAAATACTTCTAAAATCACAACACCTTGATCGATATTCGGAAATCAGTTTTAAAAATACCCACAATTATCGTCACAGACAAAGTACTTGTACTTTGACAAACAACTCTCGCAAGATGAGTTGTTGAAGGGAGGAAAGAAAAACTGGGCGAAAAAGAATCCTCCAGTTTTAAATCTCAAAAGCCGTTGCGTAGCTTCTGCCGAATCTGTCCATTGCTACAACGCGAACCTCTTTGGTGCCTGGGGAGACAGGGGCGTAGAACATGTGGTTATTCAACGAAGGCTCAACCCAGGTACGGCGTGGCGGGAGGTTGGGGCCCGTGTGGAGTTCAGTAGACATTGGGTCTTTTCCCAGTCTGCGCGACATCTGTCCTTTCTGGATACCATCTTCAAACCATCGCACATCCCACTCGGGGTCTGCATCCCATATATTGGCGACGATTTCGTTTGGAGCCAGTGGATCTGAGCCGGCCGGATACACGCGCATTTGGTAATCCTGATCGTATCCCGTGCTTTTATATCGCCAGGTTACTTTCTCGCCATTGATTTCATATACGCCGTAACCATTCGGTGTCCCATCGCTACAGATAGGGCCACTCCACCACGCCCCGCAAACGGTACCATGCACATGCTCATGGATCCCGCCTTCAAACACATGCTCGTTTTCATGTGTGTGCCCTGAGATAAGATGTGCCTGGTAAGGCTCAAGCAGTTTGTAAAGTCGCTCCCTGTTGGTAATAGATTGTGTGATCGAAGGATTCACGTCTCCGTGTCGCATTGTTTTGGTACTCAAGCCTGGAATATGCGCAAACACGATGACGGGCCGGCCTGGTTCGATGAATGATAAATCATTCTCCAGCCACTGCAGTTGTAGATCGTCTAAATATCCGATATAGCCTTGCGAGTGAAACATCACATCGTCGAGTACGATGTAGTGTACAAAGCCTCTATCAAACGAATAATACCGGGGCCCAAAACGTTCGCAGAAGGTCACCGTGGAGGCTTCATCTGTATGAGCATCCAGATTCAAATCATGATTGCCAACCACCTGAAAGAAGGGGACGCCGATCTCCCGGACTGCGCGTTCGTATTCAGGGTAAAGGGAGAGGTCATCAAACATGATATCACCACAGCCTACACCAAAGATCTGCTTGTCTCCTAGCCGGCTCACTGTTTTTACAGCATCGGGTACCGTTTGCTGATGCAGCAAGCCCATTTCAAACGCATTCTGTGTCTGTGTATCTGCAAAGACGATAAATGCGTGTTCATCGCTTCTGTTTTCAACAGGCTTTAAATCAAATTCCACGGTTACTTCTCCGTTGGCGTCTGGAGTAATCCGTGAATAAAAATTTGCGGTGCCTGTTTCGTTTTTCTCTATCTGAAAGCCTCCTGGCACCGTTAGATGTACAAACTCCTGCCGGCTATCCGAGATGATTTCGAACGTACCGTCCGTCCCGGTCCGCTGAATCGAGCGACCATCGGATATACCTACATCGATAAGGCCCTGGCCTTCCGATCGGACAATGCCTCTGATTCTTACAGGGCTTTGCCTGGACGGGAGTCCGAGAGGAGCGTAGGGATCCAGCAGAATAGACTCATTAAAAGCAACTGAAGCGCCTAGTAAGCCAGAATACTTGAGGAATTGGCGACGGTCAATCATGATCTTATCGATTAAAGAGACGATGTGCTATTTTTAGCACGATTAAAAACTGAGGATATTACGCGCGCTATTTTGGTGTGGGCAAGGCATTCCCTTTTTCATTAAACGCCGGCAATTGATCCAATGTAGCCGCGTGTAATGCATTAAAAAGTAATTTGTACGTGCTGCCGGGCTGGCCACGGAATTGCGGTCTGAAACCAAATAATACAACATTTCCATCGCCCATGGGGATATTCAACATAGCAGCTTTGCCCCCAATATGCTTTTCTTCGCCAAGCGCCCAGCCGCTCATAAGAAGGTCTTCTTCGGCGTAAGATGCAACCACCTGTACATCAGGCATTTGCGCTTTTTCGATATCTTCCTCGCCTCCTTCGCCGCGGCGATCAATTTGAACCACTTCAAAGGCCCGACTTCTCTGAAACGAAACAGCTGTTTCTTCCTGCATACCAAAGGCTAACGGGTGCTGGGTATTGATAGATGTTCGGATCAGGGAGCCTGGAATGAAAAACTGCTCAGGGGCTTGCCCTTTCACCACATTACGAACGGGAAGACCAAATTGCTCGATGGCAAAATCACTTGCCGCATCCAGGGCGATGAGGGTGCCACCAGATGCGACGTAATTTTTTAACGCCAGCGCGCCCTCAAGGCCGAGTCCTCCTGTGTATTCCGCCGGCATGGTCTGCTCCGGGTGTCCGTTTAGCATACGATTTGCTTGCTGGCTTGGCAAAATGATCGCATGATATTTCTCTAAGGAGGCCGTGTTAATATCGACATCATGCAACGTGTCTATAGGAAAAGCATAGTTCTCCATGAGCCATCGGGTCCAGCCTTCATCCATATTGGCAACCCACGATTTGTACAAGGCAATGCGCGGGCTTTGTAACTCATGGAGAACATCTTTTGGCTCTTCCAAAATGCCATCGAAAGACAGCCCCAGTGTTTCTGCGATGCGTTGCACACGTTGCGCTGTATTCTCCGATTTCTCGATGACAATAGATCCTGGGGGATAGGTTTTACCATGCACTGAAAGCTCTTCACTGGTCCAGAACACGCGATCTCCAGATGCAAGTAACTGATTGCTGGCTTCAATGCTGGCATTTTGGTTATGAGACAGGATGTACCCAAAATTGCTTTCTGGTGAACCACTGCTTGTGATGGTGCCGGCTGCTCTAGGCACATCTGTTTCAGTAACTTCATTCAGTGATGCCTTGAAAGGCGCCACGATTCGCTTCACTTCTACACCCATCTGCAGAGGCAGCGTCCAGCCAGCCAGGTCATAAGGTACCTGGGGCGCGCCGTCTTCAAAGCGGCGATCCGGGTAAGACTGTGGCTCCATTAGATCGGTAAGCATGGGGGCAAATGCCTGATCTGATTTGATGACAAAAGAGCCGGCTGCGTACTCCGATCCGCCGGCTATAAATGCTTTCTTTGCTTGGTGTACTTCAATGCCGGTTTTTCTTAGCACATCGATGAGGCGATAACTTTCGCTGTGATCCCATTGCTCTTTCGGGACGATGTAGGCATAGTAGTCGGAGGACTCCATGGCATCGCGTCCCATCGAATAAATGTTGTAGAGCCATTTTTCCTTTCGATCAGCGGCAATACTCAAAATGCCCATAGATGCTGTGATCATGTAATCGACCGCATCACCGAATCGCGATTCTCCGCCTTCCCATGGATAGGGGTAAAACACGTCTGTACCGTTGGTTGGTGTGCTGCTTCTGCGCGAACCCAGCGTGGCGGGTTTACTTTTGGGGTCGTAGGTGCGTGGTGTAGGCGTTGCGTGTGCTGTTTCTGTGAGGATGCCAATCATATTGTGGAAATAGGGTGCTGTGCGCATGCCGCCATTCCACCACATGCTATACTGAAAATCAGAAATGACACCCGGCATTCTTTTCATCGCAAAGCGATTGGCCATGGCTGTGCCCACGAGGTTAACACCGGTTGTGACTCCAGGGTGAATGTTGGGGTTTACCGGATCCGAAAAAGGCGGCAAAAAGATGCGGGCCCACGCCGGCGAAGTTTGGTGATGATTGTGGATGATTTGCGGGTACCATTCGTTATACAGCACCTGTGATACAGCCTCTGATTCAGGCATGTTGTTCATGAACCAGTCTCTGTTGTTATCATGCCCAACGTAATGGTGATAAAGCCACGCCGGCCCCGTGGTTTCGAAGGGCGTGCCGAGGTATTTGTTGTACCAGCTGGTCACAATATCCAGCCCATCAGGATTGATGTTGGGCATGAGCAGCACAATAACCTTATCCCTTATTTCCCGCATTTCGGCTGATTCTTCCGTAATGAGGCGGTAGGCCAGCGCCGGCGTCATCTGCCCGTGCGCACGTTCTGACGCGTGCATGCCGCCGTCAATCCATACAATTGCTTTGCCTTCCGCCGCGAGCTTTTGCGCGGTCTCGTCGTCTATCCGCGCCCGCGCCAATTTCTCGCTGATAGATCTGTAGTTCTCAAGCTTTTTCAGATTTGCTTGATCTGAAATGAACATCACAAACAGGGGTTTGCCCAAAACAGATGTGCCAATCTGTATCATCTCTGCGCGATCAGTAGCAGCATCCAGCTGTTGGAAATAGTCTGTGATTTGGGTGTAGTTGGCCAATTTGTAATCATCTCCGGGCTCAAATCCAAATACATCTGAAGGCTTTGGGATGGTACTGGTTTGTGCAAAAACAGGAAGTGACTGAAGAAAAACCCAGAAGGCGATTGTCATGAAAACAAGCCGGCAGAAACGTGCTGTATGTATCATTATCTTGTATGTATTGATCGTTTTAGGGCTATCTCAGACGTTTCATTTCTCATGGCATAAAAATTCTTGACAGAGTAATTATTGGTTAGATAAAGAAAAAGTGCTCTAACCAATAAAAATCAATTACTCAACTTGTTGGATTAATTATCGTCATTTTCTGAAAAGTGTCCATGACAGATTATCTGAACGCCCCGGTAAACTACCTAAAAAATGCTGAAACTACATGTCCATCGAGCGGTAAAGCCGATTGAATTTCGAATTTTGGCTGGGTACTGCGTACTGGTAGATCAGCAAACAGATCAACATAGATTGTGCAAGAGCAAGAAAAAGGCCGGGCTGTTTTTCATCTGTTTGAAGAAACAGAGGCGAAACTACCTTTCTGGAAGTATTTC
This sequence comes from Rhodothermales bacterium, assembly GCA_045106435.1. Taxonomy (GTDB): domain Bacteria; phylum Bacteroidota; class Rhodothermia; order Rhodothermales; family JAHQVL01; genus JBCCIM01. Next base: position 8,199 of record JBGCEN010000180.1, on the reverse strand, counting down.
CAAATTTTCAGGGCCCAACCCTATGCCTATTTTCTGGATAGCTCGCTGGCCGGAGATACGCTGGGGATGTATTCATTCATGGGTGGAGATCCTTTTCTTGTCTACAAAGCCTTTGCAGCCGAAGGCACAGGTAAAGGTGATTCAACAATTGATGTGACGCTGTTGAAGCGAGGGAGCACCGATTTAAGTGCTGGTTCAGCAGTGAATCGGGTAGATTATCAAGCAGCAGATCTTTTTGCTGATCTTCGGGGCGTTTTTGAGCCATATAAGCTGGATGCGCATACATTAGAGCGGCACTCAGTTGATGCGCAAGAAACAAACGAAGTAGCAGCAGCGCATGTGCTTCCCTTTTATGCGGGCGGAGTCGGATATCTTGGATATGAAGCCGGCGCATTAATTGAGCACATACCCTTTGCGACGGAAGAAGACAACGGGCTTCCTTTAGCGTGTTTTTTGTTGGTTGATTTCACGCTTTGTTATTGCCACAACAGCGAAAAAACTTACCTATCCGTTGTTGGCAGGGGAGACAATGAGTCGGCAGCAGAGATGGCCGCGATGAATCGTCGCAATGAGCTGGCAAACGCGATGCGGAAGGTAGAGGAGGAGATGGATAAAAATGCAGAGTCTTCTACGGAAAGCAGAAACGTAGCTTCTCCAACCATTGCCTTTACCTCGCAACATGATAAAGCAAGCTATTGCGATGCGGTTGAGCAGATCAAAACATATATCCATGAAGGATCTGCATATGAGGTATGCCTGACACACGAGTACTCCGCTCCGCAAATGAAGGAGCCTTGGGCGCTCTACCAGGCATTGAGACGCATTAACCCGGCGCCGTTTTCCAGTTTTCTGAAGTTACCTGAGGTGCAAGTAGTCTGTTCATCCCCTGAGCGGTTCTTGCATTTAGATAAAGATCGTTTGATCGAAAGCCGGCCGATTAAAGGGACCAGAAGGAGAGGGGAGAGTGTGCTTCACGATCTTAAACTTGAAGATGAATTACGATCGTCAGAAAAAGACCGGGCTGAAAATCTGATGATTGTTGATCTTGTGCGGAACGACCTGGGACGCGTCTCTGAAATAGGGAGTGTTCACGTACCGGAGTTTTTTAACGTGGAGAAATATGCGACTGTATTACAACTGGTATCTGTTATCCGAGGGGTGTTGAAAGAAGAATACGACGCGTTTGATCTCATCAAAGCCTGTTTTCCCGGCGGATCCATGACCGGGGCACCCAAAATTGAAGCAATGAAAATTATTGCTTCGTTGGAAAAATCAAGACGGGGCATTTACTCAGGTGCCATTGGCTATATAGATTTTTCCGGAACGCTGGATCTCAATATTGTCATTCGAAGCATCGTAGTAACAAAAGGGCACTGTTACTTCAATGTTGGGGGAGCTGTTACGAGCGATTCGGACCCGGCAGCGGAATATGAGGAGACGTTAGATAAGGCCAGGGCGCTTGTGGCTGCATTGCGGGAATAGGCGATGCGTGGTCGAATAGGATACAGGAATAAAAAAAGCGCCGGCTAATTTTGTGTTAGTCGGCGCTGGTAATTTTTGATCGTGATGATTTCTATCGAGGGTCTCCAACCAATTCTTTGATTCGGTGGTCGATGAGTCGGTCCTTCTTGGCTTCTCTTTCCTCGAACCGTTGTTTCAAAATTGACAGTTGTTTTTCCAGTTGCGAAATCTCAAGCCGGCGATTTACCTGCTTCAATTCCAGAATGGTGCCTAACATTTCTCTCAACTCTTCAATCTTGAAGTTACGCTCATCTCCTTTGGGAAGTTGGCGCGCTTCAGCGGCGAGGCGTTGTGTTTCTCTTTCCAGTTCGAGTTCACTTACCAGACGCTGGTACAACAATTCATCCTCAGATCGAACAGCAGCAAAGTAACGCTGCATTTCGAGATAAGGCATGTCTTGTGCCAATTGAGCTGCTTGCTCGGCCTGCATCTGAACCTGTTGGATGAGGTCCTGTGCTTGTCTTTGCGACAAGGATGCGCCCATCTCATTCAATTGCTGTGCATTTTGATTGAGCTCAATTACATATTGCTGCATGACCACATTCGGGTCACCATCACGACTTTTGTAGACATTCGCTCTTTCTTTGGCAAGGCCATAGGCATCGGCTCTTTCCTCATTAGCGGCGGTACGGCTTTGCGGGGTTACTACCGCCGCCGGCGCGTCATTTCTGAACACCACGGTCGTACGATCATCTGTCTTCGCGGCTGAGGTGACATCGAGAAGCTTGTAGTTTTCAATTTTGTAGTAGTTGCCATCTATTTCAAAGGTGGGGGTAGACGGTCCTGAAAACGAAAGGTTGGCATCAAGAGATTCCGCGTCGAGTGTTGTAGGAATCTCGTCTTTTGGCAATTGTTTGCCATTCACATACACATCTCCATTTCTAATGGTGAGCGTGTAGGTTTGGGCATAGGATGCAGTGGCTCCTGCGAGCAATATCACCGCAAGGAAGGCCATCGCCCACTGACTTATTTTTGCGTGATAGAGTTTTGCGTGGTGGAGTATATACATTGAATTATCTATTGCCTGGGTTAGATTTTTTACTGCCGGCCTGAAGAAGCGCAGGATTGGCAGATCGTGAGGAGGGAAGCAATTCGAGTGGCACTGCGGCCTCATCCCATCCAAGATCTTTGTTTTGTTCTAGCAACATATCGATCCGGCGCTGAAAGCGAAGTACCTCGTCAAGGTCGTCATTCCAGTCAGGTAAACTTGTGTCTGCAATCATTGCACTGCCGGCTGTATTGCCAAGTGAACTACGGGCGCCTGATGCATCAGATTCTGTAGCCAGGTCAGCTACAAGCGCTTGCGGTTGAAGTTCAGCATCCAGATCAGCAAAGCTTGCTTCTTCTTCCTTTGCTGATGCCGCGAACCCTTCGTCAGAAGATTTCTGCGGAGCGTTCGCGTCCGTGCTACTCAGCGATTCTTGCATGAGCACTCCGTTAAGCGTTGCAGGCGACTGCATAAACTGATAACCAATGCCAACCGTAACCAACAGGGTGAAAACGGCTGTTATCGGGCCAAAGAGGCGCCGGCGCTGCTTTACAGGACGTTCGGCCGGGGCTCTGTCAGCGTTACGTGATCTGAGTGTAGATGGCGAATCCTGCTGAACTGGTTGAACACCCGATGCGGCACTGGCCTCAGCAGCGGCTGCAAGGATGGTATCAAGCACATCCTTCTCGGGGCGCTCGTGGGTTGAATGGTCAAGCCAAAACTTAGACTCACTGAGTTCTTGATACTCATGATTCAAAGTCTCGTCTTTGAGCAGATCCCGCAGTTCACCGCGGTCTTCCGACTCACCATACAAGTGCAATATTAATTGTAGCTTCTTGTCCATATGTGCTAGGGGTTCAGCGTTTACTATGACCCTGAAAGTTCAGTTTGAAGTTTTTTTTTATCAGACATCATGCCGCGAAGGTTTAATAAAGCATACCGCATGCGTCCTAATGCTGTATTGATTGAACAATCTGTCATTTCAGCAATTTCCCTGAAGGTTAAGTCAGCCTCGTGCCGTAAGAGCAGGACTTCGCGTTGATCAGGAGATAACTGGTCGATACAAGCAGTCAGCCAGTCACGTTGTTCGCTGTTGTGTAGTATTTCATCGGCCTTTAGGTCTTCTGCCGGCAATCGCTCCCAGTAAGAAGCAGACTCTTCGTCTCCGTTGTCAGAAACGTCTTGCCATTTTTTCCTGCTTCTCAAGTGATCAAGCGCCGCATTTCTTGCGATTCGCATAACCCAGGCGAGCCATCGGCCTTGCCGGTCGTATGATCCGCGCTGATTGTGCATCGCCTTGATAACCCGCAGGAACGTCTCCTGAAAAAGGTCATTGGCGGTGCTTTTATCGCGTACCATTCCCAGCAGGAAGCCTAATATGCGTTCCTGATGACGCTCGACCAATGTGCTAAATGCACGTTGGTCGCTACGTTCTAGGTATGCGGTTACTAAATGCTCGTCGCTCGGATGCATCCGCGAGGCGGGATTAAATTTGGTCAGCCTATCGAGACCGGGGTCTTGTAAAGCTTAAAACGTGCGAAATATAGAATTATTATCCTTCTACCAAAAATATCTGATCAGGTTTGCAGTCTTTTCTTTTATGTGCTGAAATCTCGCTTTTTAGGGGAGATCTGGAGGCATTCTGTTTTAACAGTTAAGAGAACTATTACCTGTCTTAGAGTCATCGCGGTGATTATCGTACACGCAGATGTCATCCACACAAAACGATAATAAAGAAACCAGTATACCTGTGAAAACTGGTTGTGGCGGGGGAGTTGTGCCAGAAGCGATCGGGTCATACCTCCAGAAAGAACCGCTCTTTGGATTTCGACGTGGCACCGATGCGTTTGTAGAATCTGATAGCGCCGGCGTTGAATGCGGGCGTTTGCCACTGGATCAGGCTACACTTCAGGTTTTGAGCCTCCTGTTTTATGCGGTCTATCAACAAGGTGCCGATGTTTTGGCCGCGTGCATCTGCCTTTAAGAAAAGACAATCCATATAGATATACTCACACGCATCCCAGGTAGCATACTGTTTCATGTACGTTGCAAATCCTAACAGTTGATTATCTGAAGCTGCTACAAGGCAATACAGTTTGGGGGGCACAGCAAAGAGATCTTTTTCCAACTGTATCGCTTTCCCTGATGAATCATAGACAGCCTTTTCATATGCTGCGTGTGCTTCACACAGGTCTACCAACTGATTTAGGTCTGATTTCCCGGCAAATCTAATCTGCAGCATAAGTTGTATCTCATTGGGTTGCACTTTAGAGAAGTCTTGTTGTCCTGTTTCCAGTCGATGCGTTTTACCATGGTCCTGTGAGATACAAAAAGTAGATTCTATCCCGCTGGAAAATATAGAAATAATGGCTTGAATCAGCCATTTTCTCACAGAGTTATCCCATAGGTCAGCATAATGACCGATAAGCCACGACTATTAAGTATCTAAGATACTTTAAGCAAACCTCCTCCTATCGCCATGACGCAACAAGAATACACCCAGGAACTCACAAAAGCTCAGAAGCAGATTCAAGTACTCCATCAGCGCCTTACTTTGTTAGAACAGGGTGGAAAAGGCAGTGTGCCTGATACGATGTTACTGAATGACAGTTTTATGAAACGCTCTTTTGCAGTGTTGGGACACAGTATGGTTGCTTCCCTTATTGTAATGATTCCTTTTTATGCGCTCATGTTTGCCATCATTTTTGCTCTTGGGATTTCGATCTAAAGGACGTCAAAATCTGCAGTCACTGTTAGTCTGGTCGCTTTCTCTGTGACACGTACGGTTGCTATGTGCAGGATTATTGAATGCATTTTATACCACAGGCATTGATCTCTCATGCATCGAGTTATTCTTCGATGAGATACCAGGTCATACCATTTGCCGGTACCGACACCTGCAGGTTGATCGAATAGTCGCGCTCCAGTTCTATGTTAAAAGGCGTGCCGGCTTCGTGGCTTATCGTGGCTTGCTGGTCCAGTCCGCTGTAGTACAGTGGTATATTGAGGGTTTTGTCGATTGTCCGATTGAGCGGATTGAAAACAACGAGCATGCCTTTGTACTCAAGGTTTGGATTGACGTGAAGCATCCAGTCTATGTCCTTACCATCTGCTCGCCGGCCATGGATGATGTCGCTTTCCAGAATGTCCCGGTATTGTTTGTACCAGTCTACCCACTTAACAACAACCTGCCGTGTTCGATCGGTGTCGTACAGCCTGGGACCACGGTAAGCCGATTGAACGCCCAGAGCCATATTGCTGGAAAGCATCTTTTCATAATGATCAAGGTGCTCGTCCAGTGGCTCGATTGTAGCTGCTTCGCCGCCGCCATGATATTCAGTAAGCGGCACAAACATCCAACCCATAGACGGCGCTTTGCCCCAGGTCCCATCGTATATGTTTTGCCTCGTATGGATCACCTGCTGGGCGCGGGGCAGTGACCAGTTGGTTTCGCGATAGCCCATCGCCACTTTGGTAGAGCCGACCAGGAAGTACCAGTCTGGCACATTCAGGTAAATACCATTGGCAAGACTCCATTTGTAGAAGTCGGAAATAATACGCCATTGCACCCAGCGCGAGTCGTGTACGCCTTTTTGTAGCGGCGGTCGTGCAGCGGCATCCAGGTCTCCCGGATACGAGCCGTCGTGTTCGAGCAGGGTAAAGCCTGATTTTTGGTAGAAATCGTACAGGTTTGCGAAGTATGCCTGGCCCCACGGGCTTGCCAGCGCAGGACTAAAGCCGTGTGTTTGGCCGCCTGGCTCACCAGTCTCCGGGTTTCTGCTATTGTCTTCATCCGGCTCGATGCGCCGGCTTGATAGCAGAGAGTATCCACCCAGTTCCACCTCTTTGGACTTTGCATAAGCAGCGTACCGCTTCATTTCTGCCCGATATGCTTCGGATGTATTTTCGATATCAAACCCGCTGCCAAAGGTCAGAATAACCATCTCAAATCCTACTTCTGCTGCCTGGTCAATGGCTGTTTTTACACTTTCCCAGTCCGAAAATCGTACGTGCATCATGATTGGGTTTTCGGTGGCCCATGGTGCAATGGTTCTGTATAGTTTTCGCTGCGCAAGTCCTTTTCGTTCTTTTTCTGTTGAATCATAGATCAGTACAAAAGCACGAAAGGACTCAAAAGCGGCGCCGGCTGCCACCGTCTGGTCTGGCCCGTATGTTGGAGAAACCTCAAGCAGTGTCGGTGTAGTGCGCAGGTAATTTACCTGCGTGGCATAATCTGGGTCTTCGTTCCAGTGGACAGACAGCCGGCTTGCGTTTTCATGTCGCATGCCGCCAAAGGAATAATCAGTTTCTACATGGATATTGGGCGTCGGCATATGAACACCGCGCGATTCCACCCAGGATACTTCTTCAACCGCTGCCAATATTTCGCTGGTGAATGCGTCGATATTTATAGAAGCTGAAGATGCATTATGAACGGTTAGCCACTTGCTATACGCAGGTATGCCATCGTACATGATATAGTGTATCGAAACCGTAACATCTCGCAGATGGATGGCGGCTTCCGGGGCACGATAGTTCATCTTTAAATACTGCCCCTTGGGAGGCCACGAAACATCGGGCGCGTGGTGCCGGCTCTGCTTCCAGGCCATGCGGGCAGCCGGCTCACCCGTCTCGATGCTTGCAAATTGAAACGCCATTGAATCACGCTCCAGTTTGTCAATCCATTCGTCAGTCAGGTAGGCGTAATTGGGTTGGCCTTTCATGCCGCCAATTTCATATCGAACGCTATCGATCATCAAGACAGCCTCGGGCTTGACGCCGCGAATCACCGATTCATCCGTCACATGATTTGATAACCGGACCGTTGCAGCATTTGGTGACAGTCGAAAAGTACGAGAAATGAGTCCGTTAGAAAGCGTGAGTTCGTTCGGGTTTGCTGTTTTGTAAACGCCGGCCTCGTAGGCCCGGGCATCTATAAGCCAATCTGTAGAATTAGTGGGTGCTTGATCTTCATGGGGGAACGTGTTTGTAGAAGATTGACCTAAAACGGTTTGGGGAAAGATAAACAGGGAGAGCACCAGAAAAATTCTCAGGATGCTGTGCACAGTAGCTTTCAAGCTGAAGCTCATAATCGGGGGGGATAAATAAGGTCGAACAGTATTTAGCGGCTTTCTTGCGTAGTAACTTACGCTAAAATGAAAAAGCTTGAAAGGTATGTTTTGAAATGCGTGTAAGTATAGAGCACAACGTAATGTTTGTACGTAGTTATACTGCTGAGGGGGGCATATACATTCTCGCTCCTGCGGCGAAAAAGTTAATGAAAAAGCATGAGTAGACATCCTGCAAGGATAACAGGATAATGCCTCTGAACGAAGTACAAGCACATTAAAAACAGCGTATCATGTCATCCTGTACGTACCCGAAAACTTGTCCTCAACTTGATTGGGGGATCTGCTCGAAGTGAGGCTTGAAATAAGCACCAAAATCTCATCTCTCTCAATTGTGAACCCTAAATCTCAACAGTTTCTTAATGTTCAACGATTATGATTCCGTCTCTTAAGGTGAGGCCGGATTTTCTCGTTTGAGTCTGACCAGGGGGGCGCCGTCGATCATTTGTAGGGCAAATTCTTCTGGGGATAGCGGGTTGTCTGCTTCACGGCCCAGCAGGCTGGCCATTTGGCTTTTTAAGTTTGGGATATCAATTACGCGGAACCGGGGTGGATCGCGAA
>JBGCEN010000179.1:0-9502 GCA_045106435.1 Rhodothermales bacterium | reverse complement strand
TCTTTGTTCTCGACGCTTAATATCAGATTAGGCAGTTCTGGTTTAAAGACCTCTACTTCATAAAAAGCCATCAGGGCCCGCATGGTCGCGGTGATGATGGCACTAGAGCCGGCAAGTCCGACACGAACAGGCACATTCGTTTTGTATTGCAGTGTAAAGTTCTTTTTCTCTAGTTCAATGCCAGTCGACGTGCAGTAATCACTGAAGGCCTTGATGGTCGCTTTGATCAAGCGTATGCCACCATAGTACCCATTTAAACTAACGTCCTCGACAAGCGCTTCCCGGCTATCAAAAACAAGGTGGTCCCGATGCCCCGGGATAATGGATACCTGCGGAGATTCATAGCAAATAACCTCGGCGGCAAAATTTCGAACGATGAACGAAATGGTTTTACCAAAATATCCATCGGATGGATTTCCAATAAGGCCGGCGCGGCCGTAAGCTTTTGTATTTATGATCATAGCGCTACTGCTCTCAATAATTCCTCAAGAAATACCAATTAATGTGGATATCTTTGGCAAGATAAAATTAACTTCACTGCGATAACAATTATTCTTCTGCAAAAGTACAGATTGGCATGTAAGAATGCTATTTTTAGCAAATTGTCAAAATCTCCTTGCCTATATGAAATACCTGCTTGTCTCCATTTACTGCCTTTTTGCCCTAGCCGGCTGTCAACGTGCCACCCCTGCAGAAGTTATCGAACTTCCTGTATTGTTCTCAAATAATATGGTGATGCAACGTGACGCCAACATTAAAGTCTGGGGTAAAGCAACACCGCATGAAAGGGTCAAGGTCAGGTTTAAGAATCAATCAGCTGAGATTGATGCCTTAGCAGACAGTAGTTGGATGGTCCACCTGGCCCCGGAGCCGGCCGGCGGCCCCTATGAACTCTATGTTGCCGGCGAAGAAACCATCACCATTTCAAATGTACTTGTTGGAGAGGTCTGGTTGGCATCCGGGCAATCAAACATGGAATGGCCGCTACAAGCCTCTAATAATGCTGAAGCAGAGATTGCAGCCGCAACAGACGATCAGATCCGCTTATTCACGGTCAAAAAAACAATGGCAGGTGAGCCGGCTACGACCATTCCCAGCGATGGATGGGAAGTAAATAGCCCAGAAACAATTCCCGGATTTTCGGCGGTCGCCTATTTCTTTGCGCGTGCGCTACGGGATTCCCTGGAGGTCCCTGTTGGTCTTATCAATAGTTCCTGGGGTGGTACAAGATCTGAAGCGTGGACCTCTTCAGAGGCTCTTTTAGAACACCCGGACTATATCGAGCAGGTCCAGGCACTAATAATGGATCCTGCAGGATTTGAAGCAAGCTCCTCCATGAGTCATTGGCTACGTACAATAGAAGAAAATGACAGAGGATTGAGCGATGGAGAACCGGTGTGGGCGGCCAGAGACCTGGACGATTCATCGTGGTCGACCATGGTGTTGCCCGACTTATGGGAAAACGACGCGTTACCGAATTACGATGGGGTTGTCTGGTTCAGAAAAGAATTTGAGCTCCCTGCTTCATGGGTAGGACAGGATATCACTTTATCCTTGGCAAAAGTCGACGACATCGACCAAACCTGGGTGAATGGAATCAAAGTTGGTGAGACAGATCAGTATAACCTGCTCAGGGAATACCAGATACCTGCCTCCGCGCTTTCTGAAGGCACAAATGTAGTCACAGTGCGAGCCGTAGATACGGGAGGTGGTGGTGGCATCTGGGGTGATGCTGCTGATATGTATGTTCGGCCGGCCAACAATGCGACACCCCTCTCCATCGCTGGAAGCTGGAAATACAATGTTGCTGTGGATCTCAAGAACCCAGATATCCCTCGCATACCCTCAGGACAGCATCACACACCGACTGTTTTATACAACGCCATGATTCACCCGCTCATTCCATATGCGATACAAGGCGCGATATGGTACCAGGGCGAAAGCAATGCAGGCAGAGCACATCAATACCAATCGATCTTTCCGGCTCTTATTTCAGACTGGCGTATGCAGTGGAATAGCGACCTTTCATTCCACTTTGTACAGCTCGCCAATTTCATGAAGCAGCAAGAAAACCCTTCTGAAGAAGAAACCTGGCCAGAGTTGAGGGAAGCCCAAACCATGGCGTTACAGTTGACCAATACTGGCATGGCGGTTACTATCGACATTGGAGAAGCAGACGATATCCACCCGAGAAACAAACAAGATGTAGGCCGCCGGCTGGCGCTTTCAGCACTGAACGTAACCTATGCAAAAGGCAACACGGCCGCGGGGCCACTTTACAAATCCTTTGCAGCAGAAGGCAACGAAATCCGGATTCAATTTGATCACGCTGAACATGGATTAATGACGCCAGATGGAGCCAAGCTCACTGGTTTTGCAATCGCCGGCGATGATCAGGTGTTTCACTGGGCCGATGCGCGAATAGATTCATCGGAAGTCGTCGTATCGAGCCGGCGCGTTGCTGCGCCTGTAGCTGTTCGCTATGGCTGGGCCAATAACCCCATTGTAAATCTGTACAATACAGAAAGGCTGCCGGCATCTCCGTTTCGGACAGATGACTGGCCGGGGATCACGGTTGGTGTTAAGTAATCTTGATCTACTTCGACTCAAGAAATCTTTGATCACACGCTGCATTCAAACACATTACCTATGCCCTCCCCATCGGTAGATAGTACACCACAATACCTAAATGCACCCGGTGGCCCCAAGCTGTTCTTCAGGTCGTGGCTTCCGCCCTCAGTGCCTAAATCTGTGGTCCTGCTTGTTCATGGGCTTGCAGAACATAGTGGTAGATATGAACATGTAGCTTCGCGCCTGATCAAACAGGGGCATGCTGTTTTCGGGTTTGATTTTCGGGGGCACGGACAATCTGAAGGCAAACGAATCTACGTCAATCATTTCTCTGAATTTGTAGATGATCTGGCCGCGGTGTACACCAAAGTTAAAGCGTCCTATCCAAGTCTGCCGTTTTTTATATTGGCACACAGTATGGGCACTACGGTTTCGCTAAATTTCTTGATTGACAAGGCGCCTCAGGTGTCGGGTGTGATCCTGAGCGGCACCGCCCTCATGGCCGGCAGCGATATCTCACCAATCCTCATTTCACTTTCAGGAATTATCGGTGCCCTGCTGCCCAAATTACCGACGGTCCGACTCAACAGTCGCACAATTTCCAGAGACCCGGCGATTGTTCAGGGATACCACAACGATCCGTTGGTATACAATGGCAAGATACCTGCCCGAACCGGTGCTGAACTGAACCGCGTCTTTGGCTACATCCAGTGGAATCTTTCCCTGGTTACCTGCCCGCTCCTGATACTCCACGGCAAAGATGATGAGTTGGCAAATCCAGAGGGCAGCAATATGTTGTACAAAGGCTGCGCGGCCGAAGACAAAACACTCAAGCTTTGGAATGGGCTCTACCACGAAATCCTCAATGAGCCGGAAAAGGACGAGGTCATTGATTTGTTATCAAGCTGGATCGAAGAACGGGTTTAACGCCTGAACGAAGCAAGCTGCATTTGCCAAAAATACTGACCTTCCTTATCTCAAATCCTGGGTTCTTATGCTCCAAGATCTATTTTCTCTGCTCATTCATACCAAGGACAACACCAGGCAATTCGTTTAGAGAATACCACGCCTCATTACTCCACAGGTCATCGCCGGCATCGCTTTCAAATGCAGGAGCCAGATTTATGTAATAGATGGTGCCGGCCTTCAGCGATGCCAATTCAAGATTTACTTTGAGCCCATCTTCTGAAACGCTGACAGCAGCAATCTCACTTTCCTGCACGAGCCCTCGATCTCTTCTTCTTTGTTGTTCAGATTCATGATTGGGCCATTCGTAAACCCTATAGCTTGCCAAATCAGCAGCTTGAGAACGACTAACAGGTTCAGAAAACTCTACCTCAAATCCATTTGACTGCACACGTATCGCCTTCATCTCAAATGCCTGCTCATTCGTAAAGCTGATCCGTTGCAACATCTGCTTGTTTTGGGCCAGTGTTTTCCACTGCGATGCGAAGCCCATTCCGCCGGCAATAAGGGAGCCATCAGTCCCTAGAACAAGCCTGTTTACAGACATAGCTAGGCCCTTCGTAAACCTGAATACTGCCCCCTGTAACGTGTTATTAACCCGTTCGACAAAGACACGATTAAGCTGCCTCGCATCCAGATCTCCGTAGATCCACTGGCCGGCGAAGATACCATTCTTCAAATGAACAGGCTGCGTGGGCGCTTCGCTTCCAGAGCCGCTGGGGAGCCAGATGGATGCCATGTGTAGAGGACTGGCAAGGCTTGCCACGGCCGGCTCGAAAACACCTTTGCTGTTTTTTCCGCTCAGCAACAATCTTGAATCTGAGAACCAGGGATTTCTATGATCGATTACAGCAAGCACGCCGGTATCATTCAGTTGCAGACCATTGGTCAATTGAAACCCACTGGCGATGCGATCAACACTCCCATCAAAGCTGAGCCGTACAAGATGGCCCCGATCAGGCAGGTCCTCGATTAATATGGCTCCTTCAGGATCGATAGGCATGGACAAGCCGGCATAAAACTTTCCTTCCCGGTAAACCAGGCCAAAGGCAAATTCATCAAAGTCATTTGTTAACGACCAATCGTTTGCAACAACACGATACTCGTCTATGAGCTGATCTCCATCCAGATCAATAAGCTGCGTTAGCTCGTGTTTTTGCAATACAAACACTTCATCATCCACGGCTTTTACACCAAAAGGAAAAGTCAGGCCTTTTGCTATTTCACGGGCTTCCAGCCGCCCGCTAAAATCGTTACTGCCGTCTACAACGTATACACTCCCACTGCCATCCCACGTCGATAACACCAGCCGGCCATCCGATAAAACATCCATGCCTCCAACACTGCCTTCAAGGCCTGAAATATCAACGGCTTCGATATCAATCCCTGGATGTACCCCATCAATTTCAATATGTTCGAGATCGATTAACGCATCTGGAAATTGCCTCAATACGTGCTTTTTACCAGCCGAAAACCTTCTCTGGTCCTCTCTTCTTGTGGAGATGGTAGGCGCTTCCAGCACTTCAAACTGTGTACGCCATGGTGGCCGCCAGTTTAAGGTGAGTTGTTTGCGACCAGTCGATTGAAAATGCTCAAGTGAAATCGGATAAACCCCCGGCTTCATTTCAATATCGATTTCTTCAGAAGGAGCAGCTGCCTGCAACCCGTTGTGCTCGTAAAGTACCTCATTGCCTATCGAAAATCGCACGCCATCATCAGCCACAACCTGGAAGCTGTACGTGCCTTCAGATGCAATATTTAAATAACCGGATACGTGGGTAATGAAATAAAAATCTAACCCCCCAAAATGCTCTCTGGAGGTCAAATTAACAGCTGGCTGAACGGTATGAGCAGTTGGTAACTGTCCCGGGGCCAGTTGCATCAGACTGTCTATCGATTCACCAATACCATACACTTTCACTGCAACGCCCGGCACCTGGCCTTGCCGCCTGATGAGTCTTGACGAAGCGCTTGCTTCATCTCCCAGATCCAGAGATTTGTATACATTTGTATGCTTGAAAAGCTCTAGTGGATCAAGCGCATCATCATTCTCCATGTTCTTTAGCAGATTGGGTGCAAAGAACGTGGTAAGGGTTGTAACAATACCCGGGCTCAGCTTGAGCCGGCCGGCGACGTCATACGTTTTCCCCCAGACAAATGAATGGGTTCGTGACCCAGTTCGTTGTAGAATCCCGTCGGTTTGGACATCCGTCCGCTCCTTTAACTTGGTCATTTCCACATCAAGGGCCACTTCGATGTCATCGGGGATCTGGTCAATAAAAAATTCGCGCTGCAGTCCCGGTCGATCGTCATTCGAATGAACAATTTCGGGGCTCTCCTCCACATCAATCCGGTGGCCGTATTCTGAAATCAATTGATAGCTTAACGTGAGCCGGTCCCCCGCCAACCGGTACCCTCGGTAGACCACTTTGGGTGTGGTAATTTCGCCTTTTCTGATTAATCGCCAGTTGTTTTTGTTTGCTTTCGCGAAGTATGTCAACCCATCTATGGTAGCCGGCCAGGGAGAAAAAGCGTCAGGATCATCAGATGGTGGCCGTATGCCACCGCGCCAGGCTTTATAGATATCACCGAGTTGGGTATCAAATGCAATCCACAGATCGTGGTGCAGAGCAACAAAGAGAATGCGAGGCCGGTCGTCTAGCGAGCCGGCAAAAACCCAGGGATCCCGAGGTCTTGACATACGACCATCCTCATCAGATAGAGGGATGGCTCCACTGATCAGGAAAACAATCAACCAAATCGAAAAAAAACGAACAAAATGCGTCGTCATAAACCGCTTACTAACGACTTATTTGAGTCAATTAGCTATCTATAAAGTACAGTAGCTTCAATTCATTACAGACTTCATCCGAATAGTAGTACGAAGTCTTATATACAACCGGGAAATGGTGTATATATTTTGGTGCATTTGATAAGAAGACGTAACGTTTATTGCCCAATCACAGAAAAGAGCCGGCGATTTAACTGACTTTAGACGCCTCTACTTCGACATTTTTCGAACGATGTAGCGTCCAGCTCAGAAATCCCATCCAGCTTGATATCACGACCAAACCCATCATTTCCCGCCATTCCTCTATCGCAATCAGCGGAGGTTCGTAGGTGATAACTGTTGAGAGATATATACCCCAACAAACACCAATCAGGCAAAAGGCCAATGGAAAGGCCAGCGGCAACCGTTTAATAAGAAAAAGCACACTTGCAAGGGAAGCCAGTCCATAGACGAGAATCCATAAAAAAGGATCCGGGTCATTGTATTGAAATGCAGCCCAGAAAATAAAGAGAAGCGCCATCGCGCCGCTAACCCATTTCATAAGAGTATTCATTGATTGACGATGCGTTCAACAACAGGAGATTCATTTGGCTGGGGTTTCAGTAGCCAGTTATCGGCTTTCGGTCGTCAGATTTTTTCACGTGACTAAAAACTGAAAACTGACTACTGAAAACTGGCTACTGATTAGACTTGTCGAATGCAGCATCAAATGCGCCATGCGCCGGCGTAAAGTCAACCGCTTTAACGTAATCGCATGCTTCTTCAGCACCTTCTTCCCGGTCCATACCTGAGTCTTCCCATTCGATAGAAAGCGGACCATTGTACCCAACCCTGTTCAACATTCTGATGATTTCTTCAAAATCGATCTTGCCCCGGCCGATAGAACGGAAATCCCAGAACCGATCACGGTGCCCAAAATTGATATGCCCACCAAATACGCCGGCGTGTGTTGGCACATCCGACCACCACACATCCTTCATGTGTGCATGATAAATCCGGTCACCAAATTCTTCGATAAAGGCCACGTAATCAACACCCTGATAGCCAAAATGACTTGGGTCATAATTGAACCCAAAGGCCTTTCTGTGATTTAGCGCTTCCAATGCTCTTTTTGAGGAAGAGATATCAAAGGCTATTTCAGTGGGATGGACTTCCAGGCCAAATCGAACACCAACTTCGTCAAAAACATCCAGAATGGGGTTAAATCGATCTGCAAAGTCCTGGTACCCAGCATCAATCATTTCCGCACTGACTGGAGGAAACGAATACAACAGATGCCAAATACTGCTGCCGGTAAATCCATTCACTACTTTAACGCCCAGTTTTGCAGCAGCCCGGGCGGTGTCCATCATTTCTTTGGCAGCACGCTGGCGAACACCTTCAGGATCTCCATCTCCCCATATTTGTGGAGAAAGTATGGCCTTATGACGCTCGTCGATATTGTCGCAAATGGCTTGCCCTACCAGATGGTTACTGATAGAAAACACCTTGAGGTTGTGCTTCGCAAGGATGTCGTGCCGGCTCTGGCAGTATCCTTCATCGCTCAGGGCTTTTTGTACGTCAAAATGATCCCCCCAACAGGCCAGTTCCAACCCGTCGAAACCCATGTTGCTCGCTTTTTGCGCCAACGTTTCCAAAGGAAGATCAGCCCACTGTCCTGTAAATAAAGTAACTGGTCGTGCCATAGCAAAAGTTATGATTCAAATTGTAGATAAGAATGATCAGAAATATTGATGGATATGTACTTATTGGTACATTGTTGTACGAGAAGTACGAGAAGTACGAAGGGTGCAAAAAGTACGAGCAAAGAAAAACAAGGCTAATTTCGTACCTCTCGAACGCGTCGTACTTTTCGTACCCATGAATGAACCTTAAGACAATTACATTGCTGACAAACTACTAGGCGGGTGGCGTGTAGCTTCCATCAACCCATGCACCTTCTTTGCCGCTCTTTACAGCCGTATGAATAAAATGCACCCCTACAGCCCCATCCTGTACCGTTGGGTAGTCGGTGTCAAATTCACCCGGTGATTCGCCAGCGATCTTGGCAGCCATGGTTCGCGAAGCGTTCAGGTAGATATTCGCGAAGGCCTCCAGGAATGCTTCAGGGTGGCCGGCAGGCAAGCGAGTATTGTGCTGCGCTACGGGCGAGAGGTAGTCATTTCCTCTCTTAAAAACCTGCTCAGGGCCATCTGGGCGTTTTACATTCAAGTAATTGGGATGCTCTTGCCGCCACTCCATAGATGCCTCCGTTCCATAAACACGGATCCGCAAGTTGTTCTCTTCCCCTACTGAAATCTGTGAGCAATACAGAATACCTTTTGCACCGCCTTTAAACTTCACAAGCATATTGGCATCGTCTTCCAACAAGCGCCCCGGCACAAACGTGGTGAGGTCTGCAAAAATCTCTTCAATCTCGAGCCCCGTTATGTACCGCGCCAGGTTTTCAGCATGCGAACCAATATCACCAATCGCAGAAGAAACGCCGGCCTGCTTGGGGTCGGTGCGCCAAACTGCTTGCTTCGCGCCTTCTGCTTCGAGGAACGTGGCTAGCCAGCCTTGGGGGTATTCCACAACAACTTTACGGATCTCGCCCAGCTTTCCGTCTTTAACCATTTGTTTTGCCTGCTTCACCATCGGGTAGCCCGTATAGTTATGCGTGAGGGCAAAAACGGCATCATGCTTCTTGACCAGCCGGCACAACTCTTCCGATTCTTCAACGGTCATCGTCATCGGCTTGTCGCAGATCACGTGAAAGCCCGCTTCCAAAAACGTCTTGGCAATTGCAAAGTGTGAGTTATTAGGCGTCACGATGGACACAAAATCAATACGCTCCCCTAATGGCAACTTGCTTTCTTTTTCAGCCATCTCGGCGTAAGAACCGTAGACGCGTGAAGGGTCCAGAAAAAGCTCTTCGCCCTGCTGTTTTGATTTTTCGGGGGAGGATGAAAAAGCGCCGGCTATAAGTTCAATCTCTCCATCAAGCGCCGCAGCTTTACGATGCACACCACCAATGAATGCGCCGGGGCCTCCACCGACCATTCCGTACCTGACTTTCCTGTTTAAAGGCATGGATACTGTTTTTTATTTGAGCGTTCTTGTTCGTTCTTGCATGCATCTTACTGCATTTTCGTGATTTAGGCAAGACCATTGCCATAAAGCTTTTCACATTAT
>JBGCEN010000178.1:0-6242 GCA_045106435.1 Rhodothermales bacterium | reverse complement strand
GGTCTCCTGAATAGCAAATCCCAAGAAGTTGAAAATAGCTTTATTATCCGACGGCGTATTTCCGTTTGTAGTTGGGGGTATGCAGAAGCACTCCTACTATTTAGCAAAGCATCTAGCGCAGGCTAAAGTAAGCGTTGATTTATACTTCACTTATCCACGTGCATTGCAGGAAAAGCCCGATGTGAATCAACTTTTTACGCCTGAAGAACAACGGTATATCCAGATAACATCCGTTGGCTGGTCTCCGAAATACAGATTTCCCGGCCATTATGTGTGGGAGTCATTTCTGAACAGTGAGCGCATATGGGAGGTGCTGCAAGATCGGCTTGATGTAGATTTTATCTATGCACAGGGTTTTTCTGGATGGAAAGCGATGTTGGCCAAGCGTGATCTGAAAGGGATGCCGCCTGTGGGTGTTAATTTTCATGGGCTTGAGATGTGGCAAAAGCCGGCATCTATGAAAGTCCGGATGGAGCAATGGATGTTAAGGCCGTTTGTAAAGGCAAATCTTGAATTAGCAGACGTTGTACTTCTGTTGGGTGAAAAGTTGGTACCCCTGGCAGATGTTGTTCATAAAGGACAGAAAAAGGCGATTGAGTCTGCCAACGGTGTTACAGAAGACTGGCTTGTCGAAAGAGAGGCGTCGAACTCTAAAACGATAAAGTTTGTTTTTCTGGGCCGCTACGAGCGACGAAAAGGCATCGAGGAATTGCAAGAGACCATTGGCCGGCTGCTCCCGCAATATGATTTTAGCGTTGATATTATAGGCCCCATACCGGCTGGTATGAGAATAAAATCTGACCGGGTGAAATACTGGGGGCTGATACAAGACGAAGCACGGGTCCGCAAAATTCTTTCTACTGGCGATGTGCTGGTATGCCCCAGTTATGCTGAAGGCATGCCAACCGTCATCCTGGAAGCAATGGCTTCTGGATTGGCTGTCATCGCAACGGATGTCGGCGCCGTGGGGGATCTGGTCTCTGAAGAAAATGGGTGGATTATACCACCGGGCCATCAAGGCGCTTTGCAGTCAGCCATGATAGCAGCCATTACCGGGACTGAAGATCAACTATCCAGCAAGCGCAGCGCCAGCTTCTCCAGGGTGCGCAATAAGTATCTGTGGCACCGTGTCGCTGAAAAAACAATTCAAGGGATTGAATCGGTTCTATAAGATTGCTTGTGTTCAAGGTTCTGTGTTCAAGGTTCTGTGTTCGAACTCCTTGTACCCTTCGAACTCCTGGTACCCTTCTTCGTCAACTCATTATTGGATAAAGCAGCGAATGAATATCCCCTTTCACATAAAGCGGATTGCGGTGTTGTACTCGGAGCTGTCTGGTTATATGGCGGCTTGTCTTAGGGCACTCAAAGAAAACTATCAAGTGGAATTGCTTGTCATGAAATGGCCGGTTGTTAACGATGCGCCATTTGATGAGGAGGAAATGTTGGGCTGGATAGACAGGCTTTATGAGAAACAAGACCTCAAGGCAGAAGAGATCCTTGATATTCTTAACGACTTTGAGCCACAGGGTATTTTTATGCCGGGTTGGATTGATCTTGACTATCTCAAGGTAGCGCGCGTAATGAAGAGAAGGAATATTCCAGTAGTAGCCGGCTCGGATACCCAGTGGATGGGTACCATGAGGCAGCGCGCAAGCAAGTACCTGGCGCCGTGGTATCTACATCCGGCCATTGATGTGCTTTGGGTGGCAGGAGAAAAACAACGGACCTTTGCACAGTATCTGGGCTATACGAGCGACAAGTGTTGGAGTGGACTTTATGCGTGTGATTGGGCAAAGTTTGCAAAGGAGGGTGGGGCTTCCAGGGCCTCCAATACCAGTTTCCTGTATGTAGGCAGGTACAGTGAAGAGAAAGGGATAGATCTTCTCGTTAAAGCCTATGAGCAATACCGCAGCATGGTCTCAAATCCCTGGTCGTTGGTTTGTGCAGGCACAGGGAAAATGAGTTCATTGCTGGAGAATATCGAAGGTCTTGAGAACAAAGGATTTTTGCAGCCAGATGATTTGCCGGCACTCATGGCAGAAGCCGGCGCCTTTATTCTTCCCAGCCGGCGGGAGCCGTGGGGTGTTGTGATACAAGAGGCCGCAGCAAGTGGATTGCCCTTAATTTGTTCGTCGGTTTGCGGAGGTGCTGTACATCTCTTGCAAGATGGCTACAACGGATTTCTTTTTGAAGACAACGATGTCGGCCACCTCGTGCAGCGGATGGTGCAACTCAGCGAAATGCAGCCGCACAAACGTGAACGCATGGGGCAACGCAGCTACGCGCTTTCACAGCAATTTACACCCGAACGCTGGGCCGAAACGCTCATGAATGGTTTTGCTACGCTGACTAAAAAGCCAAAGGATCTGGTGCCAGCATAGGCACTTGTTTGACCCTTGTAGATAACACATGTCTGTATGATTTCGGTGGCTGAAACAACCAGCATAGATACATTGAAGGAGCCAGCGGTATTGTATAAACCATGCCTTGTGGTAGGTTTTATGCTTTGCGTGCTTTTTGTAATGCCAAGCCTCGTATCTCTCGTTATGCTTTGTCTTGCTTTACATGCATGGCGAGGTGCAAAAGAGAGTATCGAAGCCCTGACGATACTGTTTCTGGTGTTACATCTGAATCCTGGACTCTTTCCTTTTTATGGGCAAGGTGCCTCGTTGCGGTGGCTTGTACTGTTTAGTGCCTTTGGAAGAGTGGTTACCGACGGTATTTTACTCAATGCCCGGTGGCCCTTCCGAATGATCTCGATGATCACGCTCTATTCAGCGGTTGTCATTATTCTGTCGGTTTTGACAAGCAGAATTCCAGCCATATCAATCTTCAAAATCATTGCTTTTCTAATTGGAACCACGACCATTGTTACCAGCTTTTACCGCACTCGGCATCTGCAAGCATATTGGCTTTCGTGGTTCTACTCTTTGTTTTTGTTTGTGCTATTTATCGGTCTGCCTTTGTATTTTTCTGCTGCCGGATACTTCACCAACGGACATGGCTTTCAAGGCATATTGATTCACCCACAAACGTACGGACCGGTTACGGCACCTGTCACGGCATATTTGACAGCCCTGGTACTTTTAAAAGAAAAAAAGTCTCCGCTGATTGTAGCCGGGATTATGGTTGGATTGTTTTCAATCTATGCCTCGCAGTCACGAACTGCCTTGCTCATGTACAGCATAAGTTTGGTTGTTATGTTCGTTTCAATGATTATGCGAGGCGAGCGGGTAGCTCGAACGAAAAGCCGGCCGCTTGTATCAGTTGGGATAAAGTCTCTTGTATTTGTTTTTGTTTGCATGCTACTCTTGTTCTCAGGAACGGACATTGTTGAGGCTGCACAAGGTTTCGTGCTGAAAAGAGCAGAGAACGCAGAATCGATGTCATTTCAAGTCCGACAATCGATGATGAATCAACAGATAGCAAATTTTGCCAGCCAACCACTCTCGGGAATTGGATTTGGTGTGCCTTCCAGCATGAATGGTTGGGTTTCAATGTCAACGGGTTTTCTGGGGATACCTACGGGATTTCCTGTAGAGAAAGGGTTTTTATTGCCAGCCGTACTTGAAGAAACTGGGCTTATAGGCAGCACACTCCTGATCTTTGTTTTTTTCTCTCTGGTAGGCAGGATCGTGAAAAAAGGTGAATTACCGATAATTGCGATGATACTTGCCTGCTTGTTAGCAAATACAGGCGAGATGGTTTTCTTCTCTTTCGGTGGGGCAGGATTGTACTACTGGCTTCTCATAGGATTTTGTTATAACAGCGCGATACCATGTGTGGAATAGCAGGAATTATAGGTGGTAAGCCTTCACAACTGAAGGCCGGCATTCGTCGCATGACGAAGACAATGCAGCATCGTGGACCCGATGACAAAGGCGATTATTCTGATGAATGGGTTGCCTTTGGGCATCGCCGCCTCAGTATTCTCGACTTGACTGCAGAAGGTAGACAACCCATTTGGACGGCAGATGGACGTTTTGCTATCGTGTATAATGGAGAGGTCTACAACTTCGATTCTCTCAGAAAGCAACTGCGTAGCGCCGGCTATTCTTTTCGCTCTAAAACAGATACAGAGGTGATTCTAAATGCATACCTCGCCTGGGGCGAAAACTGTGTGCTTCAGTTTAATGGCATGTTTGCTTTTGCGATTTACGATGCAGAAGAGGAGCGGGTCTTTATTGCAAGAGATCGCATGGGGATCAAGCCGCTATATTTCGCACAAGCGGAAGACGGTGCATTAATCTTTGCCTCCGAAGTACGTGCAATCCTCGAAAGTGGTATGATTCCGCGCAAGCTGAACCAGCAAATACTGCCGTATTACCTTACCTATCAAACCGTGCCCGCGCCAGATACCTTGATCGAAGGCGTGCAGATGTTGTTGCCGGGCCATTCCATGATGGTTACCCGTGAATCAATCCAGCGCCGGCGGTATTGGCATCTGCTGGAAAACGCAAATCCAGCAGCAAAATATCACAACGAAGCCAACGTTAAAAAAGAGATCAATAATCGGTTAAAGGCAGCCGTTGAACGGCGTCTTGTGAGTGATGTACCGATTGGAGCTTTCCTTTCCGGAGGAATTGATTCTTCGATTATTGTTGGCTTGATGAGTCAGTTGCAAGATAAGCGTGTACATTCGTTCTCTGTTGCTTTTGATGATCCTGCTTTTGAAGATGGATACTATGCGCAGATCGTAGCGAAACGCTTTAATACCCAGCATACTGAAGTAAAACTGTCCTTTCAGCAAATTCTGGATCAGATCCCTCATGCTTTGGCCGTACAGGATCAGCCGTCTGGCGATGGGATAAATACATACGTTGTTTCCAAGGCTGTGAAAGATGCGGGATTAACCGTTGCATTATCTGGCTTGGGCGGCGATGAATTGTTTGCCGGCTACAGTCTCTTCAAACGGTTGATGTTTCAGCAGCGGGCGTTGTTTTTCTGGAGATGGTTTCCTCAGCTATTTCGCTCCCGGTTTGGTCGTGCGATGTACGCGGTAAGTCCTTCAATTGCTACACAAAAACTTAAAAGGCTGATTACTTCCAATGGTTCACTTGCTGAAGTATACCCTTTGGGCCGGCAGTGCTTTTCTGAAGATCAGGTTACGGCCTTGCTGCAGTTGAGGCAAGGTTTTGATGATCCATATACGGCCATGTTAAATCAGTCTTTCGATAGCCGAAACGAGAATGCCCTGCTCTCTCAAATCTCGTTCGCTGAAGCCCGTACATACATGCACGATGTGCTGTTAAGAGATACGGATCAGATGAGTATGGCAAACAGTCTCGAGGTGCGTGTGCCGTTTCTTGATCATGACCTTGTGGAGTATGTGATGGGCGTCACCGACGATATAAAAACACCGGGCAATGTGCCCAAGCGTCTGTTGGTAGAGTCTCTGGGCGAATTGCTGCCCCATGAGGTAATTCATCGCCCCAAACAAGGTTTTTCATTGCCATTTGACCAATGGATGAAAGGACCACTCCAGTCGTTATGTGAAGAGAAATTGCAAGTTTTAGCAGACTTATCTGTATTCGATGAGTCTACTATTTCCACCTATTGGAATGCCTTTTTGAATAATGGGAAGGTTGTTTCGTGGAGCCGGCTATGGTTGCTCATTGCTTTGGGCGCCTGGTGCGAAAATAATCTGGATTCATAAAGCGGCGTCTGAAAAATGGGACTGGAAATAACACGCATTGAATAACACCAAACCGAATGAAAATCTTACACGTAATGCCGTCACTTGCACGCTCTTTTGGCGGTCCTACGCAGTCGTGGATCGGATATGCTCGTGCCGCTGGTACCCAGGGTGTTGAAATAGCGGTTGCAGCACCCAGAGTGAATAGCATAGATGAACAGTGGCTGGCGTCTAAAACGTCTGGTGTGAACTATGCCTTTTTCCCTGCTACCGGCAAAGGAGCCATGGTGTTTTCTCCAGCCTTGCAAAAGTGGCTTGCAGAAGAAGGACATACATATGATGCCGTGCACGTCCATGGCCTGTTTAACCCAGTGAGCTCATTTGCACTGCGTCTCTGTGTTAAGCAGGACTGGCCGGTTGTTTTGCGACCCTTTGGGACGTTGTCGAAATATACGTTTAACCACCGGCGCACATGGATGAAGCGCAAGTACTTTCAGTATTTGGATGGCCCAAGTTTAAAAAGAGCAAAAGGACTTCATTTTACCACGCCGGCTGAGCAGGAAGAGGCGGGTTGGCATGGGATAGATTTTAGCCGGCGCAGTCACGT
>JBGCEN010000177.1:0-19152 GCA_045106435.1 Rhodothermales bacterium | reverse complement strand
TTCCGAGGTGCATTGTGCGCCCTTTTTGCCCATATCTGCGTTCCTTTTTGCGCCCGATGCGCTGCATCGAACACAAAAAGCGCCTTGATTTGAACAAAAATTGCTGCAAATGCAATCTCGGCCATAGATCGTAGACAGGTTCCTAGGTCCCCCAATCACCCCTCATCCGAAGATGCCGGAGCTACGGCCGGCTCTACCAACTCCAGCCCCAGTGTTTTTCCTTTCATCGTAGCGGGCACACCTTGCTCCATCCAAACCGGTGCCGGTGCACCTTTCAGGTAGTGATCGAAGAATTGCTGCATGCGTATGGCCCAGTCTCTCTTGTTATGATATTGCCCGAGCCCGTGGGCTTCTCCGTTGTAGTTGAGCATCCAGACGGGCTTGCCCAGCCGGCGCAGCGCCACGAAGAACTCGATGCCTTGATACCAGGGCACAGCGCCGTCGTCATCATTATGCATCATCAAGAGTGGTGTTTTAATCTTGTCAGCCTGAAAGAGGGGAGAATTGTCGATATAGCGTAGCGGGTATTCCCACAAGGTACCGCCGATGCGGCTTTGGCTGCGTTCGTACTGAAACATGCGACTCATACCCGTTCCCCAGCGAATACCACCATAGGCACTTGTCATATTGGATACCGGTGCGCCGGCCTCTGCGGCTTTGAAGATATCCGTCTCTGTAATCATGTAAGCGATCTGATAACCGCCCCAACTGTGTCCTTGAACACCGATATTGTCTTGATCAACAAAGCCTTTTTCGGAAAGACTTGTGACGCCAGGCACTACGGCATTCAGCGCACTTTCGCCTGGGTAACCGATGCGGTAGGGGATGTCAGGCACAAACACGAGGTATCCGCGGCTTGTATAGAAAGAATAGCTGATGCTGGACCGGGCCGTAGCCGGGGGGGCATGCCGGTGCAGGTTGTCAGACATCTTTTCGTAAAAATACACCATCATCGGGTACTTTTTGGCTGGATCGAAGCCTTCTGGTTTGTACAAAATCCCGGTTAGCGGAATACCGTCCAGAGAGACCCAGTTGATAAGCTCAGCTGAACCCCACAGATAATCTGACTGCTGCGGATTGGCCGTGCTGATTCGCGTCATATCCTGCAAGCTTGTGTTGCTGGTCCAAAGGTCTGGGAATTCCTGAAAGTTCTCTCTGGTGAACATCAAGACCTCCGCATCCTTTGCTTTTGTTGGATTTGAGAAGCGATGGGCCATCATTACGAGTTGCTCTGGTTTGCGGCTGCGCGATATCTGATCGCGATAGAACCCGCCGGCTTTTGTATCCATGTTTAGCGCCGACAATAACATCGGCTCCGTTGGATTAACTGATGTTTCTTCCTGATCGGTGCGGACATAACGGAATCGAAGATTCTTCTCTCGCCCAACGCCTTCGGTGACGTTAACGGGGGCCTTGCTACCAACGGGGTCAACCGCCCAGATGTCGTGTTTGTCGTAAATCAAAAAAGACGCATCATCAGCGGTCCAGCCGGCGTTGCCATACGAGCTGGGTTTATACGGCCAGTCGTGTAATTCATTATCCAACCGATGCGGTATCTTGGCCGATAAGTTGACTGGTTCACTGCCGGTTACCGATTGTGCAAACCAGTGTAAGGCATCGCGATCCCACCAGGTTATATATTGTGCATTGGGCGAAAGAGATGCGCTTGATTGAACCGATTGCTGCAGGAGCCGATGTTCGCCGGTCTGTACATTTATGGTATAGATATCGTTAAAGCGGGGGAATTCCCATGAGATCATATCTCGGTAGGGCATGTTTGTGACGCCAAGGGCTATATCAGCATCTCCTTTCATGCCGAGATTTACTTCCGGTATGTTTTTGTTTGCTAGCTGTACAACGCGATTGTCCGCCAGGTGAACAACTGCTTTATAAGATCGCTCGTTCTCTCTTTTTAACTGGACCAATTGCATGGGCTGGAGCAGGGGGTCTTTCCAGTGCCAGACGTCTAGTTTCACTTCTTCGTCATCGATTGATTCATCGTCTTCTGCTTCATGTGCCGGTCTTGGTGCAGATCCGAAAAACAGCCGCGTACCTTTCTCAGAAAAAGAAGGGGCATCGTGCTCGCTCACCCACCAATCTGCGGGGATGCCAGAGGTACCTTGTTGGGCCAATAGTGAAGGGGTGCTGGATGCTAAATCCCAGTGATAGAGCGAGAATTGGGGTTGGTCGGCAGCGTATTCCACCTGATTTGACAGAAAGGCCAACTGTGTACTCTCTTTGTCAAAGACAGGGTGTCTATAGTCGCCCTCGCCGTCCATAATCGTTTTTACCGTGCCACTCGCTGTTTCTACGGCAAAGATGCCGTCTGCATCCCCGTCTTTACTTGAGGCCGTATAAACCAGCCAATTTCCATCCTCTGAGAAGATATACCCCGTTGCCGCTGCAAACACTCGCTCTTCTCCCGATGCAAGATTTCTCAAGACGAGCGGCGTGCCCTCCTTTTTATCTTTAGCCTTTTTCCTTTTGTCTTCCTCTTCTTTTTCCCCTGCTTCCTCTTTATCTGATTCAGCGTCTTCTTCTTTTTCCCGGTGATACGCCACCCAGCCGGCTGCTTCTTCGGGCATCTTAAACGATTTTACGCCTGCAATCCGCACAACCGACCCATCTTCCAGATTCAGGATCGCAAGCGAGTCTTTGGGCATCTCGTCGTCTTTCTTTTTGTCGCGCTTGGCTTGCCGGATGCTGTCTTTCGCCGGCTTGATCATCGAAACCACAAATTGGTTATCATTGCTGAACTTTGCCGATCCGCCGCGATGCACCAGGTAGCTTTTGGATTCGCTTAGATGTTTAACATGGAGCGCTGCATCTCCGTCTTCAGGAGCTTGTGTGTATAACATCCACCTGCCTCCCGGAGCAAGGGCTCGTTCATTGATGCGATTCCAAATATCGTATACTTCATGGTCCAGCATTTTCTTTGCGTTTTGCGCATTGGCTGTGTTCGAAACCAATAGACTGAAGCCAGCGAGGAAGAGACAGGTAAGCAGTAGCGTATGACGATTCATTGTATTCTGGGGGGGAGTGCTTTGTGGTTCATTAGAAAGTAGCCGGCAGTACATCTTAAATCAAGCCTTGGCGGTTAGAATTGACTGGGGGGATAAAGGTATGCCTGGGGCGATGCCCCAGGGACGGGTGTTGCGCCCCTTTGGGGCTTTAATAGGCGTGTTGCTGATTTGGTGATGCTCTTTGGGAGGATGGCGCGTCTTTGGGGCTTTATGGAATTGCAGTTGTAATTCGATGCCCCAGAGGGGGCGTGTTAAATCATGCTGGGAGGTTTATAATTAAGGCGTCCATTTTTCATTCAACAGGTTGTCATTATGCGCGTAACAAATTTCAAGACTTTTCATGATTTGATAAGCGTTCACGGCATCAGCGATATAATCCTGAATGCCTTGGGCCTGACGTGGTCGCCATAAATTAGCCCTGAAAGGGGAAGCCTGATTATGCCGCAATCCCTTGCTCCTGTCTATATTCACCTCGTGTTCAGTACCAAGAGGCGCCGGCCATTTTTGGTAAAAGCAGTTCGCCCTTCGTTGCATGCTTATATAGGTGCTGTACTGAAAAACATGGCGTGCACTCCTGTGTCAATCAATTCAGTGGAAGATCACATTCATATCCTGTTTCGTCTGTCTAGAACGATGGCTTTGAGCAAGGTTGTGGAGAATGTCAAAAAGTCATCGTCAAAGTGGATTAAAACCCAGCACCCTGTGTTCTTTCAGTTTTCCTGGCAGCGGGGATACGGTGCTTTTTCTGTGAGTGCAGCGCATTTGGATAGGGTACGAGCATACATTGCCCGGCAGGAAGTGCATCATGCGAAGAGGTCTTTTAAGCAAGAGTTTCGATTCTTTCTACGGGCGTATGAGACATCTTTCGATGAGCGGTATGTTTGGGATTAGGTGTGAGAGGGGGCAGCTCATGGGGCTGGGGCTTACTGCTGGGGCGTACTCATGGGGCTATGCCCCATGTTGGAATGGAGGGCCCCTTTGGGGCGGCTGTGGGGCTGCTTGTGATTTGTGGGGGTAGTAGGGCTGTAGTCTCTGTCTTTGATTGGGTTGGAGGGCGGCTGTGGGCTGCTTGTGATTTGTGGGTAGAGGGTTGTAGGCTTTGGACTGGATTGGGCTGGAGGGTGTTTGGGGAGTGCTTGATTCTGGGTTTGGGTTAAGCGTGACGACCATTGATTAAGTAGGCTAACACACCAACTACACAGTACTCACTTCCCCCCGCTGCAAGACCCACTTGGTTTTTCGCGTTTGCTTACCTGCAAGATCCACTACAGTACCTGCGTTGAATTGCTTTTGACGCTATAGATTTGTCTCACAATTACATACAGACGATATCTTCAGGCCGAAGTTTTTGCTCGAGTTTCTGCCTATGTATTGCAGGTTTTAGCCTACAAAAACCCTAACCCTTGAACTCAAAACCCGGAACAAGTCCTCCGTAACGCGACAGCGTTTCTGAGACTTCCCCTAGTCCCTACGTGTCATGGAATTACTGCACGGATTGGTTGTAGTTGTGGTTGCAACTGCGGCTGTAATCGCCTTCGGATTAAGTATTTTTGTCTCTTATTTTGTTATCAAAGCATGGTGGCCGCTGCTGGCAGGTGCTGCCGCCGGCTATTTTGTTTGGATGCATCTAGATAACGACCTTGGGATTGTCTGCGTGGTTGCCGGCGTGATCGGGCAGTTTGTTTTGTATCATCATCGAAAGAAAATGCACCCGGAAGTCCTTGCACAGGCACAAACAGCCGATAATGAGCGCTATGTCGGTGAGTACTATTTTCCTCGATATTTCGATCAGTAATGCGTTTTTGTAATTGGTGTATTGAAAAACGCATCCTAACCATCAATGCTTAAACCGATACAAGCGTACAACTTGGGCTTATTTTCTTTATTATCTTACACTTAATAAAGACTTACGGCCAGGTATGCTTGAGAGAACCATTTTTCGAAGCCTTTTAATTCTTTGCTTTTATACGCCGGCTCTCTGCCTGGCACAAGAAGCGCCCTCAATTCTTAACACGTATCAGGTCTATCGATTTGACGCCGGCGATGCAACCAGTACGCC
The DNA here is from genome assembly GCA_045106435.1 of Rhodothermales bacterium. Classification (GTDB taxonomy): domain Bacteria; phylum Bacteroidota; class Rhodothermia; order Rhodothermales; family JAHQVL01; genus JBCCIM01. Next base: position 14,070 of record JBGCEN010000177.1, on the reverse strand, counting down.
TGGTACCATACAACTCACGCCGGCAGATACATACAGTGAAGGCACTGGGTATGGCTGGATTACAGCTCCAGAAGCTACATTTTCTCGTGAAAGCCTCAGTCGTTTCCGAGCCGCACCACTGCAAGATGGGGTAGCAGGCGAGCGTATCGCGTTCCGCGCAGACATTCCAGAAGGGCAGTGGTGGATGAGTCTGTGGATGGAAGCCGGCCTCGAAGACACCAATACAGCGCGCTTGTCTGTAAATGAGTCCCCTGTACCGCTTGGCTGGAACAGCTTTGATGCGCCGGCAGAGCCCCGCGCTAAAATTCAGAAACCATATAGAGTCTTGCATACTTCTGTTGATGTGAAGTCAGATGGCTTGCATTTTGAATTGATCGGTCAGGCAGACTCTGTCAGAGTACTCGGTTTTAACTTGTATCCTGAGCCGAAAAAAGATGCTTCTCTGCTTAATAGATTTAGAGAAGTAGGGGGATACAAGACCATGCTGTATGAGCCGGCGCGTCATACAGGTTCTGTATTTGAAACCCTTAGCAATGCCACTGATGCACTGGAAGAACTACGTGATGAACTTGCTGCGTCATCAGGTGACGATCATTTCAAAGCATACTGGCTTGATCAGTTAGATTTGCTCATTAAAGCAGAGCGATTGTTAGCCATGCGCGGATGGGATTGGGCTAACGATGAAACAGGCCACAGTCTTTTTGAGCGAATTTATCAGGCGATTATGATCTTTGATGGCATTCTGGGGCGTCCGGATGTCTCAAGCTATCCCTTTTATGAGCGTGCGATGTTTGGTCGCGGCAGATTAAAATACTGGTTGAAGGTGGAAGGCAGTTCACCGAGCGAAATTCCCGGCGTACGGATGCCTGATCTTGCGAAACTCCACAACATGTTTCCGGCTGACTCCTTGTTTGCCATGTACAATGGTACGTTGATCGATCAACCTGATATTTGTGATGCGGCGCTTGAGCAGAAAGAGGCGCCTGCATGGTCTCAAATGCAGCTTGAAACCTTGTGCCGACTGCGAGACATTGCCCACTGGTGGGTGAATGACCAACAGGCACCGAATGGGGAGTTTGGAGGCAAATTTGGTGATGACGTGGAGCTGCTCCGCTGGTGGCCGGCATTGATTCTTGCCGGCGATACAACAGTACTGGCCGGCTGGAAGAAACTCGCGGATGGGGTGTGGCTAAGCGGCAAAATTAAAGACGGATATGCTAAAAACGTAAGCGATGTAGAACATGCTTCTGAGTTTGTGTCTGATACTGCCCCGGTAATGGCGATGTTTACGGACGATCCTGTGTATACCGATCGGTTACGTCCCTCTGCACGTCACTTTGAAAACCTCTGGACCGGTGTAAATGACGCCGGCCATCGGCACTTCAAAACTGCCTGGTTCAGTTCTTCCGAGATAGATACTGCGCCGCCCAGGAATCGGGATGTTTCCTATAACACCCGCGCGACAAAGGCCATTCGGTACCTGGCATGGAAGACGGGAGATCCTGCGGTTAACAAGCTGATGAATGATTGGTCGTATGCGTGGCACGCAGCGGCTATGCGTACAGATAAAGGGAAGCCGGCTGGCATTTTCCCGGCGTCGGTTCGATATCCTGACGGTGCATTTAATGGAGATGGTGATTCTTGGTATGAAGCCGGCATGTTCTGGAGGTACTTCGAATGGGAGCATAACGGGGCCAGCATGATGCTCGATCAGTTGCTTTTTTCGTACACAAGGACGGACGATGAGGCGTTGCTGGAGCCCATGTTTGCTGCTTTATCTCTTATTGAGTCAAATCTGAAAACAGCAACCGAGAACATCGAATCAGGGTCGCCGGCGTGGGCTGCTGATCTGCTCGTCCAAATGCCAAGATTTTGGAGTGTTGTATCTCAATGGCGACTGTACACAGGTGACAGACGTTTTGATGAATTGTTAAAACAATATGGCACGCCTTATTTGCGTTACCGGCTCACAGGCAATGAAGAGGTCCTCCTTACCGGGCTCCAGGAAATTCTGGATAAAGTTAGTTACAACACGCCGTTGCTGACATATGAAGCCATTCATACTGATCGTATTTACGTAACCAATAGTGGGTCCGGATCTTCGCATCTTAAAGCCATGGTGTCTGGAGATGGCGTTATCGAGGATATGTCGCCTTATCCTGCGGTAACGTGGTCGGATACGGATGATACATTCACTGTCCTGGTTGCTGATGCAGGCCGAACATACTTGAAAGCAAAGCTCTATTCCTTTTCCACGCAGGCAGACGAATTAGAGGCCCGCATCTGGCAGTTAGAACCCGGTATGTACAAGTTTACAATTCAAGGGGATGCAACTAACCTTGAAGAACATGAAGTACACATTAAGGAAAGAGGGCAGCGCATACGTTTTACTCTGCCGGGTGGAAGTTTAATCACTGTGTCTTTTGATAGAATGGAAGACTGAGGTGTTATATACAACTACAGGGATCAAGTATAGGCGGGCATGTTCAATAAAAACAGCGACTTAGAAAAGGATCTTGTGTAATAAGTATCCTCTCTTATTCTGGCGCAGGCACATTGGCTTGAAGGAAATCGTTCCCTTTCGCCATTATTCCTGCGCAGGCAGGAATCCAGAGAAGCCAGCGATTATGCCCCATAATACTGGATCTCTGCCTTCGCAGAGATGACGGATGCGGTTAATAAAGGCTGCAGAGCTGATTCTCATCGCAAATAAAACGATTTGCTTGACGCCTATGTGCTCAAGGAGGAATCCAGGGATGCAAGCTGAAATGCCTTTGTTCAAGACTCCCTTCGACGCAGGAATGACGAAGACGAGGCGTCTTGGCCCATTCCGTTTGTATTCAAGTGAGGAATGCCTTTAATTTATCAATCTCTCACCCCACTTTAATTTCTGCTACAACACCTCGGTAGATGTATTTCATTCGAACGAAAGAAATTACCCCCATTCTTGTCGTTGTCTTAGGCTTATTCTTGCTTCCAGATAACCTGTTTGCCCAGACGGCGGGTACGCTGGAGGGCCGCATTACTGATAAGCAGACTGGGGAGCCCCTTCCCGGAGCGAATGTACAGATTGCCGGCACAACCATTGGTACAGCTGCTGATATAGATGGATTTTATCGACTCCTGAACATGGCAACCGGCGCTGTAGAAATTCGTGTATCCTATCTGGGGTATCTACAGAATCTGGCAACGGTTAACATCAATGCCGGCGAAACGGTTGTCCATAATGTTCAACTTGCGTTTGGTGTAATCGAAGGGGAGGAGATTCTGGTCACGGCCCAGGCAGCAGGGCAGGTTGCAGCGATTAATCAGCAGCTTGGTTCTAATACCATAACGAATGTGGTATCTGCGGAGCGGATACAGGAGCTTCCTGATCAGAATGCGGCAGAGTCAGTAGGGCGCTTGCCGGGGATTTCGATTGAGCGCGATGCCGGCGAAGGACAAAAAGTCATTATCCGTGGTCTGTCTCCTAAATTTAATGCCATCACGGTAAATGGAGAACGCATGCCATCTACCGATGGCAATGATCGGTCGGTAGATCTTTCCATGATTTCACCGGATGTGCTGGCCGGCATTGAAGTCTCTAAAGCACTGACGCCCAATATGGATGCTGATGCGATTGGAGGGACGGTTAACCTCATAACAAGGCGCGCGCAATCAGGCTTGCAGGGTAATGTAAGACTACAGACAGGTTACAACGATCATCAAGGAGAATATGGTCAGTTTAAAGGAGGGTTCAGCGCCAGCAACCGCATTTTTAGAGATAAACTGGGTATTGTAGGTACTGGTAGTTTTCAGCGAGCTGATCGGAGTTCAGATGTGCTGGATGCCGGCTATATCTTTGCCAGAGAGTCAGATGATGGCGGCATTATTTCTGTCAATAGCCTTAATCTGGGAGATCGATTGGAAACCCGTGATCGATACACGGGGGGCTTGATTTTCGACTATGACCTGCCTCGTGGTACCATCATGTTGAATAACTTTGCAGGATATACAGAAAGAGACGAGATCCGCCGGCGCAAACGATATCGAATTGGTAGTGCATATACCGAATATGATCTGCGAGATCGGAACATCAACCAATATTTATACACCACGGCATTAAGCGGGACACACGATTTTCAGAAATTCAATATTTCATGGCTTGGCTCTTTTGCTCGCACACTGCAAAAAACGCCTTTTTCCAACACTTCACGATTTCGCGAATTGGCAGCCTTTACCGGTGATCTCATCGAAGATCAGGGACCAGAACTTATCCCGCTTGGGGCAAAAAGTGAACTGGAACGCACCTGGTTTTTTGAGAATTCAACCGACAGGGTTCGGGTTACTGATAGCAATTTGGCGGCGAAAGTTGACCTAACGATACCATTTAATGTAAATGGCTTTATTGCTGGCGAAATTAGTACAGGAGCGAAGATTCGTGATAAGACGAGAAGTCGGAATAGTACCCGGTTTCGGAGCCCCTTTGGTGAGTTGAATGACATCGGGCAAGAAAACACAGACACTTTTGATCTTTATCAGAACCAGCGGATTTCTATCAGCAATTTTCTGGATAGCAGCTTTGATCCCGGCGCATATCTCAATGGGCAGTATGACTTTGGCCCCGGGTTGGATATTGATGCACTGAATGGATTTACAGAAACGTTTCGGTCCAGATATGTAGTAGACCTCGAAAACGAAGCGGAAGATTATGAGGCAGGAGAAACAGTACAGGCCGGCTATCTGATGGCTGAAATTAATCTTGGCCCCAAGGTGATGTTGTTGCCGGGCGTTCGCTACGAAAGAACGAACACGGATTATTCCAGTTTTGAGCTGGATGGTGAGTTTGACGATGATGGATTTTTTCGTGGACAGATCAATCGGATTACAGGTGGGAGGGACTATGATGAGATTCTACCCATGGTACATCTTCGCTATAAAGTGACACCCCAGTTTGATATTCGACTTGCTTATACAAAAAGCCTTGCCCGCCCTAATTACTTTAATCTTGTCCCGTGGGAGCGCATCGTCATTTTTAACAATACCATTGAACGGGGTAACCCCGATCTCAAACACACGGTTGCCACCAACTACGATGTTTATGCATCGCTCTATACCAACCGTTTTGGTTTACTTACAGTCGGTGGATTCTATAAGAAGCTTGATAATATCGACTACCTGAGCGTGACGCGTCTGCAAGGAGGGGAATTTGGGGGATTTGAATTGACGCAGCCGGTAAATGCTGAAGGGGAGTCGACGGTCTACGGAGTTGAATTTGATGTGCAAACGAATTTTAGATGGCTCCCGGCACCTTTTGATGGCTTGTTGCTGAACGCCAATTATACGTACATTTTTTCAGAGACCTTTTTTCCTTTCTTTGAAATTGGTCCGCGTAGTCCCGATCCTCCTTTTGCGCCGACCCTGATTGACACCGTACGCGCCGGCCGAATGCCTGGGCAATCTGATGGACTTTTCAATATATCTTTGGGATATGAAAAAGGCGGTTTTTCAGGCAGGGTTTCGATATTATACCAAGGTATCAGCTTGGAAACGATTGGCACGCGTTCGGAATTGGACGGATTTCAGGATGATTATGTGCGTTGGGATGCCGCAATCAACCAAAGAATTTCCACTGGATTTACGGCTTTTTTCAACCTCAATAACTTTACCAATCGTGCTGAACGCGCATTTTTAGGCGCTCGTTCTTTTGCTACCAACGAAGAATATTTTGGCTGGACGGTAGACCTAGGTGTCCGGTACAAATTCTAGTTTGTCTTCATCCACCCTCATGAGGATTATCAAATGATTACAAATCGCTACGCTTTTTTATCTTTTTCCAAACTGTCTGGATCTTCCATCACTGGATTGTCTATGGCGTTGTTTGTCCTGTTAAGTTTCAGTAATAATGCCTTTGCACAACGCACTGTTGAAGTAGCCCAAGGTTTTGATACGCTCAACATGGCTATTAACTCAGATACTACTTCAACGGGTGCCCGTGTAGATTCTAATACGGTTTACGTATTAGAACGAGATGGCATCTATCTACTAAACGGATCGATTGAAAACCGCTTTCCCCTCGCAATCGTTGCTGCGGATGGAGAGGGCGCACGCCCAGTCTTACGCCCGGGTAATGCAGATGGTGGAGCGTCAAGCCGTCCATTTCGTCCGCGTGCAGATTTGACTCTTCGTGGGCTTTATGTCACAAATGAAGATGAGCTGGGTGGGCGTAATACCCGCATTCTTCGCCTTAGCGCAGACAATATCCGTATTTCTATTGAAGATTGTCATCTGGACAAAGATGCCCAATCTGCGTTCCGTTTTGATAATGATGGCATCAGCGTGTTTATCAAAAACTCTATCATCAGCAACATAGGGCGCTCGGCGTCCATGAACAACGGGCGCGGATTTGATACACGAGGCAATCAAATAGACTCCCTTGTTATCGAAAACAGTACATTTTATAACCTTACAAGCCGCATTGTAAGAAGTGATGTCGGTGGCTTGATCAATTATCATCGCTTTGATCATAATACCGTTGTAAATACTGGCCAGTTTGTGTCGTCACCACAAGAGGTTCTGGAGATGGTCTGGACGAACAACAATGTTATAAATGGAGGGTATCTGGGGCAAACAGATTCCTCAAATGCGGATCGACAGATGTTGCAAGTTGACTCTCTTTCTGTTGAGGGAGATCAGACAATTCGGATTAGCAATAACAATTTTTATACTGATCCCTCATTACTTGCTGCCAGTGGAGATTCTGTGCGGACACTGCCTTTGTTTAGTCCAACAGCGCAAGCATACCTGGATGAACGCGGTTTTGGCGACACGATTACAGAAGAAGCAATTATGTTCGCCAATGGTCCGGTAACTCCGCTAGATGTTTATACAGCTCGCTGGACAGTGGGTAATGAAAATGCAGAAGATGACAGTATTCCGGATATGAGTGACGACGGTGCACCGTTTGATTTCTCTTATGCAGATACCTTTACTGCATTTATGGGTTCACGCGCCGGCCAACCATTAGGAGACCTTACCTGGTTTGAGCAAGAGATCACACCAGTTGCCATTGATGCCTTTTCGGATGAGCGCCCGGACTCTTTTGAACTGCGCGGAAATTACCCGAATCCATTTAATCCTTCAACAATAATCCAGTTTGATTTACCGCAAGCCGCTGACGTAAACATTGTTGTTTTTGATTTATTGGGCCGGGAGGCCATGCGATTATCAGCCGGCGCCCTGACTGCGGGCACATCGCACGCTGTACTGTTAGATGCCAGTGCACTTTCATCTGGCGTTTATCTTTATCAGGTGAGAGCTGAAACAGCCTCTCAAGTACTGGTAGAAACAGGCCGAATGATCTTGATGAAATAATGGCTGAAGGATATAACTAAATTGGAGTAAAACAGCAGGAGTAAATAATTCTTACTCCTGCTGCTTTATTTACTGCTATTCTGTTTACTGCTATTCTGTTTACTAGCGCGCATTACGAGCCGCCAAAAGCACATCATAGAAAGAAATCTTTCTGTCGCTAACAATGAGCAGGCTGCCTTGCATCATATAAACGATGACGGATAGTTATCGATAACTCGTTTTAGTACACAGAGAAGCTGATACTGTCGTGTACAAATTGATGGGGTGAGGGGAAGAAAGGAGGATAGATTGCTTCCCTTGCTACCATCTTTCTGTCAGAAACCGACTCGGCTGTATAAACTTTTCTGTGAACCATTTATCAGTGTTCGTGAAAAGGAAAATCTGATTGCTGACATCTTATAACTGACAACTGTAATTTGAAACACATGTTTTACACATTAACTTATTGGCCGTCAAATTTAGACCGCTAACCAGTTAATACATGACCAAACAAGAAGCCTTTAGTGTACTCAGGCTTTGCCAGATTCACGAATTACCGAAGCCTCAAATCAGGCCGGCGAGGAATGAATATCAATTGCAATGGAGCACCGCAAAAATGAAGGTGCAAATCTTTAAGTACAACGCAGCCCTGCATCAGTGCAGGGCTTTTTTTGTCGAGTATCGGAGGTGACAAATAAAGTCGGTTTGCACATCTACCAATTTTGTGTACTATTTTCAGGACTCGGAATTTATTCAAGATTGAGCTGATATTGTGCAATTGTTTCTGGCTTCCACATTCAGATATTTTCTGCTGGTTATTCCATGCTTCATGCTTGCCGGCTGTAACTTGGCTTCTACTCCAGATCATCCTAATATCATTTTGATTATGGCTGATGACCTGGGGTGGGGGGATGTCGGGTTTAATGGTAACGAGCGCATCAAAACGCCTTTTATTGATCAGTTAGCTGCTGAAGGGATTATATGGGAGCGTTTTTATGCAGCGTCGGCTGTTTGTTCGCCTACCAGAGGGAGCGTATTGACCGGCCGGCACCCTACGCGCCTTGGCATTACCCATGCAAACACCGGTCATCTACATCAGGAAGAAATAACGCTTGCAGAGCTGCTTCGTGATGCAGGTTATGCAACGGGGCACTTTGGGAAATGGCATTTGGGTACCCTCACAACCTTGATGCGAGATTCTAACAGGGGACAGGCTGGAGATTCATCCCATTTCTCAATCCCAACAATGCACGGGTTCGATGAATACTTTGCGACCGAAGCCAAAGTGCCCACCTATGACCCGATGGTAAAGCCGATTGAATTTGATACACTTAACGGAGAAAGTTTGAGGTATGGATGGGCCGCGGTTGAGCTGAAAGCAAATGAATCCTATGGAACGAGGTACTGGACCAACCCTGACACACCAGAGGATGCCTCCCTTTCTGGAGCCAATAGTAAGGTGATCATGGATCGCGTGTTGCCTTTTATTGAAAAATCAAGGACGGCAGACAAGCCTTTCTTTTCAGTCATATGGTTTCATACACCACATTTACCAGTTGTAGCAGATAGCCAACATCGTGCGATGTATCAGGGGCTTTCCCATCAAGAGCAAATTTATTACGGTACCATTACCGCGATGGATGAGCAGATTGGCCGGCTGTGGGCCTATCTGGAAGCACAGAAGATAGCGGATAACACCATCCTGTGGTTTGCCAGTGATAATGGTCCGGAAGACCATACGCCAGGATCTGCTGGTGATTTTCGGGAACGCAAACGGAGTCTGTACGAGGGAGGCGTGCGCATTCCTGCATTTTCCATTTGGCGGGAAGGATATGAGGGAGGTAGAACGATTGCTGTCCCGGCGGTTACCAGCGATTACCTGCCGACCATCGTGGAAATGCTTGGTCTACGTTACCCCGAAGCCCGGGAAGTAGATGGCACCAGTTTGGCTCAAGTGATATCAGGCCGGCAAACGACCAGAAATAAACCCATTGGGTTTCAGTTTCAACAAAAACAATCCTGGGTAGATGATACCTATAAACTCATCAGTACAGACGCGGGTCAGACCTATGCATTGTATGATCTGGTAAGCGACCCCGCGGAGCAATCTAACATATATGATCAACATCCTGAGCGCGCGTTAAAAATGCGGGCAGAGCTGGAATCATGGATGTCATCTATCGAGAAATCCAGAGAAGCTACGGAAAGAAATGGCTTTTAACGCTTGACAAGCGTCCGTGTGATCATAACATCACCAACCACAATACGCCCAAAGTAGAGACCGCTGACCTGGCCGCCCGCATCCCATTCAAATTGATGCGTACCCAGGTTTAAGTATCGGTTTATAAGCGTCTCTGTTTCCCGCCCTAAAGCATCATATATCGTGAATTTCACCTGTTCTGGTTGGCTAAGCGTAAGGTGAAACGTGGTAGTTGAATGGGTGGGATTCGGAAAGCCATACGAGAGTGAAAACGGCTCGGTTAGGACCTGTTCATCCTCAATAGTTGTAGGCGCCGGCTTCGGTGGTACAAATCCTGAGTTGAGGCTGCTTGTTGCAAAGCCGGCAGCAGGGCCGCCGCCAATGATGAATATGGTATCGGCAACCGCAACAGCTCCCATGCCATGCCGTGGAACAGGCATCGGGGCCAATTCACGCCAGGTGTTTTGCTCGGGGTTGTACTCAGCGGTCATGTTTAATACGCCAGACTGGGCCCCGAAAAATTCGCCGCCAAACGCATAAACACGCCCGTGCAATGCTGCAGCTGCGAGCCCACCGCTGGTACGTGGTAGGGATGCAGCAGATCTGTCCCAGCTATCCGTGGCCGGGTCATAAATTTCAACCGTACCCAAATTATCGAGGGCACCATCCGATAACCTGCGGCCGCCAATGACATAGATCTTTCCGTCCAGGACGGTCGCAGCAAGATGTTCGCGTGCAGTCGGCAAAGGCGCACGTGCCGTCCAGGTATCTGTAATCGGGTCATACATCTGGTTGGTGTTTAGTGCTTCACGCCCACGTTCTCCGCCGACAATGTAAATTTTATTGTCGATGGAGACTGCTGCATGCGCGCCTTGTGCAGCCGGCATTGGATTTTTCTCTGTCCATTCCTGGGTACCCGGGTCGAACTCAAAAACACGATCTGTAGGTGTAAAACCTGAAATGTAGCCACCCAGGACGTACAGCTTTCCGTTGGCAACGGCAGCACCTAAATGATGAAGGGTAGGTGGTAGGGAGGCGATGTCTTCCCATGTGCCGGTTTGGGGATCATATGCCTCTACAAACTCGATACTGTTTCTTGACGCATCAATGCCGCCTAATACATAGATCTTGTCGTTGAGCAACACGTGGGGCATTTCTTGTCGGGCTGTCGGAAGGGGCGTACGCGTAAACCAGGTACCCATATCAGACTGGGCGGTAACTGTCGTGATACTTAGCAACCAAAGGACAAGAATAGCTGGGGATTTTGACATGAATGTTGAATCGTAGAGTTAAATTTGATTCAAGATACTTTTTAAGGACACCAATCGATAGGGGAATGGGATGAGCAGAGGCGAGGCATTCCTGTTGTTTTAAGTATGATTAGTATTGGTGCCGGCTTTCTCAACTCTCTTTCTTCCATTCCTGCGGAGGCAGGAATCCAGAAAAGCAGGCTGTTTCCAGTAAAAAACACTGGATCCCTGCCTCCGCAGGGATGACGGGTGTGATAAAAAGAGGCACCTCTGCTATTTTCAACCCAAATGTAACGGTTTCCTTGACGCTTATGTGCCTTCGTAGGGATGACGAGTGTGGTTAAAAGAGACTCCTCTGCTAATACGTCTTGCAGGTATGACCAAGAAACCTCTCCAGCGCTCGTCCTATGCCGGCAGATGCTCAGGCAGTACCTCAAGTCCGTACAGATAGTGTGCTTCGACGTGCCATTTGCCGGCTGTTTCTTTGCAGCGGGCAAATCCAACCTCTTGTGCTGAATTACAAACAAAAGAAATGATCTGGTTGTCCAGATTAATATCGAACTGAATAGCATGCACCTTGGCAGCTTCTTTTGAAAGTGCCCGAACAAATAACACATCAACCGAATCTGATTCTTTATTGTCCCATCGCCAGATACTATAGGCTTCAGATGTTGATATTGCTGATTCAACAGGAGGTAAGGACGCTGGTAGAGATGCTGGTGTTGTATGATCTGCCCGGAAAATACCGACCGTTGTAAAGGTATCCTTGGCTTTGCCCTCGCAGGTAAACCGGGTGATTTTTTCTTTTGACCTGAATCGTTCTTCGACCTCTACCTCTTCCATTTGAATCAGTTCTCCCGCGTCATTGTGTTCTACACAATCGAAGTATAAATACACATTGGGATCATCGCCGGCCAGCCATGTGTGCCAATGATTTTCTTCATGATGATAGTCATTGGATTCTACATGGTAGCGCATATTCAGGGAAGGTGTATCTCCCCGTAAAACATCATTTTTAACCTGATTGATGTCGATCAAATAGGGGAGATGCTCATCTGCAATAAATAACACGGTTCTTTTGTATTGTCCGTTGGCTTCGTGTTTGTAGCCGCGCAGGGAGAGTTGTTTTCCCTTGCGCCATTTAAGCCGCGTTTGACCTGTTAAAATATAAATGTGCTCATTGGATGATTCATCGATGTACAAAAAATCGACGGGCTCATGGCTAACGCGTTTTGTGAGCCGGCTGGGTGATTCCATGCCGCTGTCACCTTCTGTATACGACATCACATTGTGATCTGTGTATCGATTCCAGGTGCTGTTCTTGCTCACAAATCCCCGGTCGTAGCCAGCATCCATGATCAACGATTTATGGTCGAGATAATACAATAACTGTAGTTGATCGGGCTGCTCGTGTCCTTCACCGCGTATGATGGAGGCAATATCGGTTTCGCCATGCAGGCAGATGAAGTGATTTTTGCCATTGATGGTGCGGCGGATGATAAGCTGTTCTTCATCACGCGCAACAATCGAACGGTTGCCCGCAACGGATGCCGGCGGTAAAACCTTTTCTGTTTTGGGTATCGCAAGCTGAACAAGCATTGCATCTGTATTACATTTTTTCCAGCAGATGGGCCCTTTGCGCGCTTCAGTAATCTTCTGAAAGACCCAGTTCATCTTTTCGCCGATGGGGCCATCGCCATATTGCGGGCTCCAGGTCATCAGGTTTGCATTAAACATGGGCCGGCGGTTTCCATCATCAAATGGAGGCGTTTCTCCATCGGGGGTCGTGACATCAGCAAGCCAATCAATGGGTGCCATAAACCAAGATGAATGAAAAGGGTCAGTGAAATTTACGTCGTGTTCAGGTGCATTCAGATAGCCCTGGGAACGGACCGCATGCCAGAGAGGAATGACGTCCTGCAAGGTGAAGTGAAGATAGTAGGGGCCTTCTGCCCAGGTGCGCTGGCCGGCCTTTATTTCGCCGCCCACTTCTTTACTCGACATATACGTCCAGTAGCGCCTTTTTTCCGACGTGTCGCCCGGCCCGGATCGGCGCAGGCCTCTGCCGAACCATACAAACAATTGCCGGAGTTCTGCTTCGTTTCTGTATTGTGCCCCAAGGCATGCATAGGCCGCAGCAGCCCACATTTTTAGCGACCAATTACCAGAAATCAGCGCGCCAATGCCCACATTGGAATCAACAAAGTCTAGCGTTTCGCTGATGGCAGTAATATGCCGTGCTAACGATTCTGCTTTTTCCTCTGCTGTTAGTAAACTGGAATCGTCTTTATTGTAGTGAGCATATGCATTTTCGAGGGCGAGATATAAATCCAGTCCGCGTGCCATATTTGCCAGCGAGGTCGTCCATTTTACACGATCTGGTCCCGAAAGAATCTCATTGGCATATAGGGGATGCGCACGTGTATCGGTCAGCAGTGAAGCACGGAGCATTTCCATCGACGATTGATGCGAAATTAACTCGATGCCGGGGAGAGATTGTTTATTCTCTTCGAGAATGAGCGTGAGTAATGCGATGAAGCATCTGGCACTGAAAACCTGACTGTTGCGGTTTACTGCGAAGGTTTTCGCATTCGCTTCCTGGCTGTCCTTCACCGATGGATCCAATGTTGCCCGATCGAGCAGGAATTGGATGATTTGATGTTCAACAGAATCGACGTTGAGGCCGCGTTCAATGACTTGCTTTAGTCCATAACCAAACTGATGGTCACCTCCGTTATCGAATCCTGCAAAGGTTAACGCCGGCCGGCTACGCGCAAAGGCGTCTTCGAAAAAACGTGTGTTTGGTTTATTTGGCGGTACGTCGATCTTTATCATTTGCCTGAGGTGAACTTTCTTCTCAATCGTTACAGGTTTGTATCCTTGTGGATGATTGAGGCAGGAAGTCACCGTACGCTAGCTTTTTGTCAGGTTTAATATTGTCTGGTTTTTCAATGTTTGCAGAAGAGCGCATGAGAAAAAGAGGGGCAAGAGGATTTGTTTTTTCCCTCTTTCTCTCTTCTCTTTAACCCTCTTCATAGCCGTGCTGTTTAATAACTTACTTGGCACCACGCTAGTACGCTGTCAGCAAAGTAAATAGAGTTTACTTCTTTTGATTTCAGAATATCGATCAAGGATTTTTGATTTGTAATCTTCATCAGAGCTTATGAAACCAGCTAAAATACTTCTAAAATCATAACTCCTTGATCGATATTCTGAAATCATTTATAAAAAATACCTACAATTATTTCGCTGACAGAGTACTGGTTTTTTGTCAGGGAATATATCGTA
>JBGCEN010000176.1:0-4224 GCA_045106435.1 Rhodothermales bacterium | reverse complement strand
ATCAGGATCATTAGAATCTACATCAAGGACTGCCAGCAGGCGGTCCTTTGGTGTTATAACAGGAAGTACAATTTCAGACAAGGTACTGGAAGAGCACGCAATATGTCCGGGAAATGCATTCACATCAGGCACAAGCTGCGTCTCTCGTGTTTTTGCTGCGGCTCCACATACACCTCGGTCAAAAGAAATCTCCAGGCAACCATGCCCTCCCTGATATGGGCCAACAAGCAATAAATTATCCGAAACGGCGCGGTAAAATCCAGTCCAGTGATAATAGTCAAACGAGTGGTGGAGTTCGCAAGCTACCGTCGCCATCGCAGAAACCCAGTCATTTTGCCCCGCCAACAGGGCTTCGATTCGCAAGAAAACTTCGTCGTAGATGGCTTTTTTGTCTTCAGCCTCAAGGGTATCCATTTACTCCCGTTGATTTAACTGGTGATTCTAGAAATAAGGCACGCGTTCGAATCGTGTCTACTCTTTCACATGCAACAGGTTTTGTTGAATTCACTGAATTGATTGAGTATTTTAATGGTCAAGAGAATCTGCAGAAATCACCCCCACGCATTCATATTTATTCTGCATTAAGCAACACCTCCACGCCCTTAATTTTAATTTCCGACTTTAAACTTTCAGCTTAGATGCCCTTTCCTCCTGCTTCCAAACCCACATCTCGTCGTCTATTCTTAAAAACCCTGACAGCCGGCGCTGGTATGACTAGCATTGGCATAGCCAAGCCATTCCACATCGTACAGGCTGCAAACAGGATTCGCTCTAAAGATCAACTGGGCATTGCACTCATCGGACTTGGTAGCTACAGCAAGAATTTGCTATTGCCTGCCCTGCAAGAAACCTCAAATATAAAGCTGACCGGCATCGTCACAGGTACCCCTTCAAAAGCAACATCCTGGTCTGAAGCACATGCCATCCCAACAGCAAATATTTACAACTACGAAAACTTTGATTCGATTGCCCAAAATCCGGACATCGACATTGTTTATGTCGTTTTGCCCAATGCGATGCACGCGGAATACAGCATTCGTGGTTCGCAAGCCGGCAAACATGTGATCTGTGAAAAACCAATGGCCTCCAATGCAGAAGAGTGTAGGCAAATGATTGCGGCCGCAAAGAAAGCCAACCGCACGCTCTCTATTGGATACCGCATGCAATATGAACCCACAACCCAGGAAGTCATCCGATATCAGCGAGAAAATGTATTTGGTGATATGATGTACGTGACAGCCGGCGCCGGGTATAGAGAAAGCCGTGCGGACCATTGGAAATTGAAACGATCTATGTCTGGTGGTGCTTTGATGGATATGGGTGTTTATTCACTCAATGCTGCCCGATATGCAACAGGAGAAGAGCCAACTTCTGTTACAGCACAATCCTTTAAGAGCCGGCCCGAGTTATTCAAAGAAGTTGATGAAACGGTAACCTGGCAGTTGGAATTCCCAAGCGGTGCTGTAGCCAATTTGAGTACATCCTTTGCAACAAGCATGAATTACCTGGAGGCAAGATTTCAAAAGGGTTGGTACCAACTTAAGCCGTTTCAATCGTATCGCGGTATTAAAGGAGAAAGCAAACTGGGCAAGCTGGATTTCCCAATCATTAATCAGCAAGCTGCTCAAATGGATGAAACTGCATTACGTATCATGGAAAATCAACCTTTGCGTGTACCCGGCGAGGAAGGTCTGGCTGATATGGTTGTAGTGGACGCGATCTGGAAGTCGATTGCGCGGAATGGAGCAAAAGTTAAGCTCTAGCGCGTGTGAGCGGACTTCAAGGTACACTGTATGGTTTGGTTAAAAGAATGCTACGTTTACCTAAAAGAGTACTACGTTTGACTAAAAGAGTACTACGCTAAAATCCCCTGAACGACCTTACCATGCACATCGGTCAGCCGATATCGGCGCCCTTCATGTTTAAAAGTCAAGCGTTCGTGATCTATGCCGAGTAAATGTAGTAAGGTGGCCTGAAAATCGTGTACATGAACAGGGTTGTCGACTACGTTATATCCCAACTCATCTGTGGCTCCATAAGTGATCCCCGGTTTAATACCACCGCCGGCCATCCAGATGGTGAAACACCGTGGATGGTGATCACGGCCGTAATTGACAGCACTCCACTTCCCCTGTGCAAAATTGGTCCGGCCAAACTCACCGCCCCAGATGACAAGCGTATCTTCGAGCAAACCTCGCTGCTTCAAGTCCTGTACCAGCGCAGCTGAAGGCTGATCAATGTCGCGACATTGGCCGGCGATATGATCTGGTAAATCATTATGCTGGTCCCATCCCTGGTGATACAATTGAATAAAACGTACACCTCGCTCTGCTAATCGACGCGCCAGGAGACAATTCGCTGCATACGTTCCAGGAATGCGCGATTCTGCACCGTATAAGTCATAGATGTGGTCCGGCTCCTCAGAAATATTCATGGTTTCAGGCACGGAAGTCTGCATCCGGTAGGCCATCTCGTATTGTGCAATCCGCGTTTGGATTTCAGGATCGCCTACTTCATCGAAATACTTCTCGTTGAGCGTATTTAAACGATCCAGCATCTGCCGGCGCACAGTAGACGATACGCCGGCTGGATTATTCACATAGAGCACAGGATCGTGGCCTGCCCTGAACTGCACACCCTGGTGCAATGATGGCAAAAATCCATTCCCCCACAAACGAGACTGCAGGGGTTGAGCAGCCATTGCCCGTCCCGTTCCTTTAGACAGCAGTACACAGTACGAAGGCAGGTCGTTGTTTTCGCTACCAAGACCATAACTCAGCCAGGATCCAATACTTGGCCGGCCACTTTGCTGAGCCCCCGTCTGAAAGAAGGTCAGCGCAGGATCATGGTTAATGGCATCCGTATGCATTGACTTTACAAAGCACAATTCGTCTGCAATTTGTGCTGTATATGGCAACAGTTCACTTAACCAAGCACCGCTTTGCCCATGTTGCTTGAACTCAAAATTTGACCCAACAAGGGGGAGTGTGGGTTGATTAACCACAAAGTCTGTCAGCCGTTGATCCCCACGCACTGAAGCCGGCAAATTCTCACCCTGGTGGATATTCAGGGCTGGTTTGTAATCAAACAACTCCATCTGCGCCGGCCCCCCACTCTGAAACAGGTAAATAACACGTTTCACAGATGCAGGAAAATGGAGCCCCTTTAATGTGCCAGATTGAGATAAGCCGCTTAACTCAGGCCCCGGCGAAAAACATCCGGGCAGCAAAGAAGCAAGGGCAGCAGCGCCTACGCCCAAGGTAGCGTTGGAGAGAAAATGCCGGCGTGTTAGATGGTGATTACCGTGCTGGTAATCATCTTGCTTTCTCTTCATGCTCATTTACTTATGGCCTCAGAAAGATTCAAAAGCGTGCTTGCCACGGTAGTATACGCCGCCCATTCAGGTTCATCAAAAGACATTTCGCTCCGCTTTGAACCAGTGTGCAAGAATTTTCTGGCTTCGTTTGGATTTCTATTAAAATTTGCCCGTGCATCATCAAACAAGCCAGTTAATTGTTCAATTTCATCTGCCGCTGGCACCCGCGAAGTTGCCAGTCGAAAACCAAATTGAATGCGTTCAACCGGGTCAGTACCTCCTTCAGCCATCATGCGTGCTGCCAACAGGCGTGCTGCCTCTACAAACTGCGGATCGTTTAAAAGCAACAGAGCCTGTAACGGGGTACTGGTTTGTCTGCGCTCAACGGTACATTGATTACGCCTTGCAGCATCAAGCATAATCATAGCCGGCGGCGGTTGAATGCGTTTCCAAAAAGTGTACAAGCTCCGGCGATACAGGTCTTCACCAACTCCCTGGTTGTATTTCCTCGTGAAGGTCCCCCCCGAAGACACTTCTTGCCATAATCCTTCTGGCTGGTAAGGCTTAACGGGCGGGCCTCCTATTTCAGGTACCATTAGCCCACTGACAGCCAGCGCCTGATCGCGTATCATTTCTGCTGTTAGCCTCATGTGCGGCCCTCTGGCAAACAACGTATTGTCAGGATCTTCAGCCTGTAAACGATCCGGAAATACAGATGCTTGTCGATACGTTGCTGAAAGCACCATCATCTTCAGCATATATTTGACATCCCATCCCGACTCCTGAAATGAAACGGCCAGCCAATCCAGCAGCGCGGGATGTGTGGGTAATGCACCCTGGCTACCAAAATCCTGCGGCGTACGTACAATGCCGGCACCAAAGATGAGTTGCCAGTAGCGATTAATGGC
>JBGCEN010000175.1:0-17937 GCA_045106435.1 Rhodothermales bacterium | reverse complement strand
CATTGTGCGCCCTTTTTGCCCATATCTGCGTTCCTTTTTGCGCCCGATGCGCTGCATCGAACACAAAAAGCGCCTTGATTTGAACAAAAATTGCTGCAAATGCAATCTCGGCCATAGATCGTAGACAGGTTCTTAGACCTGGATGAATATCGAACACCCAACAAGGAATATTGAATTTCAAAGTAAGTTATTCCATCATCATTGGAAATTCCTTGTTGGGTGTTCGATATTCAAAACTACTGCCGCGCCGGCCAAGGGCGTACCAGACTCGCTGCCGCCCAGGTATCGTAAGCAGCAATCATGTCAGCCAGCCTGTCAGGATGTATTTCCGCAAGATTATTCATTTCGCTTCGATCAGCTTCAATGTCGTACAACTCCCACGGCTGATCATGCTGGGCAACAAGCTTCCATTTGCCTTGCCTCACGGCGCGATTGCCTTCATGCTCCCAGAAAATTGCATCCCGGTCGATGGCCTGTTTTGCTAGTGCGGGCAGCAGACTTTTGCCGGCCATTGGTGTTTTATCTGCGGGATATTCGGCCCCGGCAACATCAACAGCAGTAGCCATTAAGTCTACTACGTGCCCGGGCTCGTGCGTGAATTCGCCTGTGCCTTTGAACTTCTTCGGCCAGTGCACAATCAACGGGGTAGAGATGCCGCCCTCATGTACCCAGTGTTTGTACAGCCGGAAGGGTGTATTGCTTGCGTTGGCCCAACCGATGCCATAGCTCATGTAGGTTTCTTCCGGGCCCGGCATTTGGTCGCGAAATTCATTGCCTACTGTGATAGGATCGCCGGCAGCGGTTTCTGTGGGAATAAACATCCCGCGCCAGTTGGCTGAAAGGATCTCTGCGCATCCGCCATTGTCTGCCAGGAAAAGAATCAGCGTATTGTCCAGTTCACCGGTGGATTCCAGTGCTTCCAGAATATTACCGATGCCCTGGTCCATGTTGTCTACCTGTGCAGCATAAACTTCCATTGCCTTGCTGTACCAGGTTTGATCTTTTTCACTCAGCTCTTCCCAAGCCGGCACGCGTGGATCTCTGGGCGTCAGCTCCCATGTGTCATCGAGCAAGCCGATGGTCTTCATACGGGCATGTCGCTCATCGCGAACTGCATCCCAACCATTGTTGTACCTGCCCTCGTACAGTTCGATGTCTTTTTCTTTCGCATGGAGTGGCCAATGCGGGGCCGTGTAAGACACGTACATGAAAAACGGATTGTCCCTGTCGTTTGATACGTGTTCGCGGATGAAGGTAGACGCTGTATCGCTGATGGCATCTGTGTAGAAAAAATCTTCAGGGACCTCTTCGATGGGCGTGTTGCCGTGTGTAAGTGTGATGGGGTCGTAAAAACTGCCGGCGCCCAGGATGGTGCCGTAGAATTTGTCAAAGCCGCGCTGCATCGGCCATGTGTCTTTTGATTTCAGACTGTCTACGCCGTTCCAATGCCCCATAAACTTGGTGACGTGCCATTTACCAGACATGTATGTGCTATAACCGGCGTCGCCAAGAACTTCTGCAATGGTTGCGGTCTGATCCCCCAGGAAGCCACGGTATCCATCAAATCCATAATCATCCGTCATGTGCCCCACGCCGGCTTGATGGGGATACAACCCTGTTAGCAATGCAGCACGCGTTGGGCAACAACGGGCATTGTTGTAGAACTGAGTGAACCGGGTGCCATTGTCCGACAGCCGCTGCAAATTGGGGGTATTGATTTCACCGCCATACGGACTGATATCTGAGTAGCCCATGTCATCTGCCATGATAATAATGACATTGGGCCGGTCATCTTCTTCCGGAGATGCACAGCCTGGTACAAGGAGGAGCAGGGCAAGCGAGAATAGGGGGAGGACTTTCATGCATTTGGGGCATATTCGTAAGGGATATTATGTTACGAAATATTTTTGTGAGGAGTCAGTGGGTCTTTAAGTCTGTGGGTCTGTAAGTCGGATGTTGTCTCGGGGTAGAATTTAAGGTATTTTCCGACACACCGACACACCGACACACCGACACACCGACACACCGACACACCGACTCCTTACCTCATCAAAATCATCGTCTTTGTGTCTGTGAAGTTGCCGGCGGTTAGGCGATAGAAGTATACGCCATTGGGTAAATGCGCAGCATCGAATGAGATCTCGTGCCAGCCGGCTGGCTGTTGTCTGTTTTCCAGCGTGTTCACGCGCCGGCCGAGGGTGTCGAAAATCTCCAGACGTACAAAAGTAGATTGAGGCAGGGCGTAGCGAATATTTGTGGTATTGGTGAAAGGATTAGGGTAACTGGGTGCGAGCGAATAGTTGATAGGTATGGTAGGACTTGATGTCGTGCCTACATTGAGTGGAATAGTAAATTGCCAGGGATCTGACCAGTCGCTTAACTCAAATCCAGATCCAGAAAACATCTTGACGCGCCAGTAATATGTCTGATTCTCGGAGAGCTCAGCTGTGTTGAAATAGGGAACGCTCAGGCTGTCATTTTCAATAAGGGGCACCGAGAAATCTGCAGATGTTGAAATCTGAAGGTGGAATATTGCTGGAGGAGCGTTCCATGATAGCGACGTGAATCGCGATTGCCTTATTTCATTGTTGCGAGGAGAAGAAAGTAACGGTGGAGACGTGCGTGACAGTTGAATTCTGAAAATAGTCCCGGGCTCTGGAAGTGTAACTTCATAAGGTGGCGTATCGCCGCCATTCCATTGAACCAGTACCATGCGCGAAAAAACTTCATCGCCCAGGCCGGCATCGCCAAAGAAAAAGTCGCGATATCCTTGCTCTCCCGGACTCGCTCCATTGTCAGCGGGTTTAAACCAACTGATCCAATCAGAATAAGGATCATCGTTTCCACCAGAAACCTGGTGGTCGTTTGCAATATCAAACGCAAAATTATCAATGCCGGCTTCACAGCTTTCCTCGCACATCATAGGAATCATTCGATAGTCATCACCGGGATCTGTATCAGTGGTGCCAATATTCCAGAGTTCAAAGGGGATTTCTACAATGGTGCTATCAACTTCGGTCCGCATGGCAAGGCAATCTGCTTGCTCAATGGTGCCGTTGATCTGATCGAGACATTGCTGAGGAAATCGCCACTCAAAAAGGTCTTCTCCGATAGGGGCTCTGCCATTTGGTAATGATCGTTCGATAAAGCTCTCTCCGTTGTCATCATCAAACAAATACCTGTCGCCGCCTGTGTGAATGCCCCAGGCCGACATGTTTGTTGATTGTTGTATACCGCGGTTAGGGCGGTCATTGTTTGTATATGAGCCGGCGGGTGTGAGATTACCTTCAAGAATTGGAAACCCCGAATTGTTAAAGGCAAAAGCAGCCATATCTGGTGGCGTAATGGGGCCGGCTGCGTTTGCAACTGCCATAAAACCAGAAGAGTCAAATAGCTCCGTGCCAATGCTGAAGTCGGCTGTAGAAAACTGCCAGGTATCGGACCATGGCCCTTGTTCTTGCGCGTTGAACGCACGTATACGCCAGTAATATGTTGTATTTGGAGAAAGATCTGGTAGAAGGAACAACGAGTTATTAATGACTACGTCGGTAAAGGCATCAGTGAAGGCATCGTTTGGAGCCCATTCAATCATGAAAGCTGTTTCATTGTCCGTACGGTTCCAGAATAGAGTTGGGTCAATTGGTTGATTGTCGACCCCATTTATTGGTGCAAATAGTTGAACAGGTTGTAAGGGCTCTGTATTGATGTCAATGTCTATGTTAAAACCTGTATCATATGCCTCCTGCACAGCTACAGAAGCTTCTCTTAATTTTGTAATCGAATCCAGGTTGTCTTCACCACGGGCCCAAAGGACTGCAAATACAATCTCTTGCTCTATTTGAGGCGTTAAGGTGAAGGGGCCTGATCCTGCCACAGTGCGACGATCTGCAGGATTTTTGGGTGGTAATGTTCCATTAAAAGGGTCGGGATTTATTTCTGTCCATCCAGTTCCAGTAACTGGGTCGCCCGGGAATATGAACGAAGTGGGTAGGTCAGAAAAATCATAGCCGTCATCTCCAATCGTAATTGGATCTCCGTTCCTCCATTTTCCAGAGAGGTAGTTGTAGTAATCTGATCCAACAGCAGGATCACCATTAACTTGTTCGCCACTGTTGAAAAAAACAAAGCTGGTCATCGATAACCGTTCGCCTTCTTCGTCTGTATCGCCATCTCTATCATTGTCCACTCCGTCTTGATTAACAAGAGGCCCCTGGATAAGGTCATATCCGACGGCTGGCGGAGCTTCGCCATATCCCCGTTCGCCCTCGTCTAGATTGTCTCCGTTATAGGTATATCCAAGGCCCAGAGTTGTATCAGCTCCCACGTAATCATCGTCGAAATTACCAAGGTCTGAATCCAGAAATAATCCGATATAAGCTTCTTCGAGTGGAGATTCTCCTTTGTGAATCAGCTTGTATCTGTAGAGCGTTGCGTTATTAATATGTTCGTTGCTGCTGGCAGCGGCAAAAGCAGTTACATGAACTTCAAGCCCAATTGGATCTGAAGCAGTTGCCTCGTGCACATTTCCTTTATCATTCATTATCCACCACAGTGTTTGGTGGCCCATTATTTCTGGCCGATCACCTCCTTGCAGGTTGTAGTTGTCTGGGTTACCATCACCATCAACTACCGGAGCTCCAAGATGCCATGGCCAGTTGAGTAGATCATCACTGGCTACACCTGTACTGTCATACTCCACCAAATCCAGGTTGTAAATGTTATAGATTTTGTCAAATGGTGCGCAGTCTTGCGGGGGCACTCCTTGTTCATCAAGTGGGCCGGCCCACATCTCCCATGGTCCGTATCGTGTTGCTGTTATGCGCAGTTCACCATCAATTAAGCCACCTACCCAAATGCCGGCTGAAAAAACTGCATGTGTGGCACCGTACTTGGGTACTTCGTAAACAGATGCACCGCCTCGCCAGAAGAGCCCGCCATTGTTCAAAATACGAGCACGCACATTGTTGATATCCAACTCAGCTTCTGCCATGCTGGCATCACAATTTCCTGTTTGGGCCCGAACTGGAAGCGCTAAAGTGGCGACAATAATCAAAATGAAAAATCTGGTCATTGGTATGCCCATTTAATACGTTGACTTAGGCTAATTCTCCCGTAATAGACGACTGCTGAGAATACGGCCGCTTCGTTACTTCCGACTCACCGACTCACCGACTCACCGACTCACCGACTCACCGACTCCTGTATAAACGTACTTTCGCCGTGGGAAGCGACATGCTTTCAAAAATTGTAATCACAACAAACGCACAAACTGTATCTGTTTTTACTGGCCATGTAATCCTAGTTTTCAGTGCGTTGATTAATCATCAAAAATGGATTTAATATGCCTCGTGATTACGCAAAACTGGCGCCCAATAAAGTACGCCGGCAAGACAGAGAAGTGACTGATGAGGCCTGGATACGAATCTTCCTCAACACTGCATCACACGGAGCAATGGCAACGGTGCATGAAGGCCGACCGTTTATCAATAGCAATATTTTTGTATACGAAGAGGCCGCGAAGGCCATCTATTTACATACAGCGCGAGTCGGGCGGACCCAGGCCAATGTGGATGCTGATGAGGCCGGCGTAGCCGTCTGCTTTTCAGCGTTCAATATGGGGCGTCTGCTGCCGGCAAAAAAAGCACTGGAGTTTAGCGTAGAGTATGAAGGCGTTACTGTATTTGGGACTGGCCGTTTGATAAAAGATGAGGCTGAAGCAACGCGTACCCTGCAACTGCTGCTGGACAAATATGCACCGCACCTGAAGCCAGGAGAAGACTACGAGCACATCAATAGCGAAGAATTAAAGCGCACGGCTGTATTCAAAATCGATATTGAATCGTGGAGCGCGAAGAAAAAGGAAGTAGACGCTGATTTCCCCGGCGCGTTTGTGTATCCGATTGCCTGACTTTTAAGAAAGGGATGTTTAAAGAAAGGATGATGTGGTGAAAGGGCGAGAATGCTTGTTCAGGTCCTGGTATTATCAATTAGTCTTTCCCGATCCATCCGCTGCAAGTCGCCAGAATCAACGCATCTGGGTAAACACGATGTCGCCGAAATACGCCATGGCTGCTTCCCCTGTATTATCTGTATCTGTCATAATGACGATGTCTTTGATGCGGCCCGGTTTTTCGCCGAAGGCTGCCTCATAGTCTTCGTATATGTTTTGTTCTTCGGTGTGCCAGGTGTTTAGATGTGCTGCATTGTCGCGTACGGCGATCATTTTAACCAAATCGGTGTACGGGCTGGAGACCATGGTGCCGGCCGGCGCTTTGTTAGCCCAGATGTAGTTGAGAGACCGAAGTGGGGTGTTGCCATATCCCAGTAATCTGAGCGTGCTGTGTTTGATGCGTTCTTGCAAGGAAAGCTTTTTCTTGTCGTATTCGAACGTGATGAAAACCCGTGCCGCAAAATCATCCCCCTTTTTTCTGGTCACATCTCCACCTTGCAGTACGTTACTTACTTTCCAACGCCATTTCAATGTATGATACTTCTCCGGATCAAGATTAACTTCTTTGCGCAACCCAGAGACTGCATTGTTGCTCATCGCCCTGACTACTTTCACGCCTTCGTGTTCTATCAGGTGATAGTGCGTGCGATCATTTTTTCCCAGCGTCAAGACTTCCCATCCATCTACCAGGGGCGAATCTCCTTCTGCTTTTGAGAAGTCGCCTACTTTCAAGATCAAATCTTCAGAAGCTGCGCCTGTCAATAATACAATGGTCATTACCAGCAAAAGCCGTAACAGGACATTGGATTGTGAAAAACGTGTATTCATGAGACCGATTTCAAATGGGTTCATCCCGAATTTTTAGACGGGTCTTTTTATAAACGGAAAAGCATAAGAAAAAGGTATCACAAAAGGCTAACTTCGTCATCGGATACGGCAGGCAGCGTCAATTAAGCAGAGATTAACATTTATTTTTCAGAAATTACTCACGTGCCCAAGACCAAATGCGTTCAGATACTTACCACTTCATACGATTAACTGAGCACTGATGACTACAAAGATGCGTGGATCTGTCTTTTTCACCACTGCTATGCTGGTAGTGATGTTTGCCGGCTGTACAAAAAGCACGTTGGAAAATGTGCCGCCTGAATATGACGACTTTACACTTGTTAAATACAACAATCCAGATGCTGTTGTGGATCTGGGCGCCGGCTTGTGGGCGTGGCCGCTGCCGATAGATTATGACAAAGACGGCGATATGGATTTGTTGATCTCAACACCTGATACGCCCTATAACGGATTGCATTTCTTTGAGAATAAAACTGGAGGCACTTTTCCTGTTTTTGAGCCGCCTGTGAAGCTTTCTGGAGCCATAAAGAATGTGCAACTGTCAGTGGTCGATAACGTGCCGTACGTCCTGGTGCCGGGCGCAGTGCTGGAGGACTTTTATACAGACTTTGATACGCGTCCACGTGCGCTGTATCCAACAGACTCCATCACGCAATTCATTACGAAAGGCCGGTTTAATCAATGGAAGCTGGTAGATTATGAAGGAGATGGCGACCTGGATATCCTGGTCGGCGTTGACGATTGGGGCGATTACGGATGGGATAACGCGTTTGATGGTTTCGGTAACTGGACGAATGGGCCCCTGCATGGCTACGTATATCTGATTGAGAATCAGGAAGGCAGCTATGTGAACCGCGGGCAGTTGGAGGCCGGCGGTGCCCCCATCGATGTGTATGGAGCACCAACACCCAATATGAGTGATTTTGATGGAGATGGCGATCTTGATTTGATCACTGGTGAGTTTATTGATCGACTAACGTGGTTCGAAAATGTAGGGTCCAGGCAGCGTCCTGTTTTTGCCTCCGGTAGGTTTTTAGCCAACGCGATGGGCATTGTTAAAATGGATCTGCAAATGATTATCCCGGTTTCGGTTGACTGGGATGGGGACTCGGATATTGACCTGGTGATTGGAGATGAAGACGGACGCGTTGCGTTGGTAGAAAATATGGGAGAAATGTTTGATGGCATGCCTCATTTTAGCAACCCCCGGTATTTTCAGCAGAAAGCAGACAATCTCAAATTTGGTGCTTTATCAACACCTTTTTCTGTGGATTGGGATAATGACGGTGACGAAGATATCATTTCCGGCAATACAGCCGGCTACATCGCTTTTATCGAAAACCTCGACGGAGGGTATCCACCGCAGTGGGCACCTCCGGAATTGTTACATAGTGAGGGGCAGCCCATTCGTATCCAGTCTGGCAAAAATGGCTCGATACAAGGGCCGGCAGAAGCTAAGTGGGGGTATACCACGTTGTCGGTAGCAGATTGGGACGGTGATGGGTTAAAAGATGTCATTGTGAATTCAATTTGGGGCAAAGTCCTCTGGTTCAGAAATATGGGTACATCTGATGCGCCCCGCCTTGACGCTGCCCAGCCTGTGTTGGTTGACTGGGGTGATGAACATCACAAGCCGGCCTGGAACTGGTGGAACCCGGAACCCAATACGCTTGCTACACAATGGCGAACAACGCCGTTTGCAACGGACTGGAATCAGGATGGATTAACTGATTTAGTCATGCTGGATAAAGAAGGCTTTCTGACTTTTTTCGAGCGCTTTGAAAAGGAAGGCAGGCTAATGCTTCATCCCGGTAGTCACATTTTTATTGCAACAGATTCTTCGGGATACACAGGCCGGCAATCAGTCTCGATTGGTACGCCGGGTGCATTGCAGTTGAACACGGGGCTTTACGGGAAAAGTGGTCGGCGTAAGTTTACTTTTACCGATTGGGATGGTGATAATGATCTGGATTTGCTTGTGAATAGTGACAATATTTCTTTAATGGAAAATGTCGGTGTCGTAAACGGAAAAGTTAACTTTAGAAACGCCGGCATGGTCGCAAAAAGAAAGCTGGCCGGCCATACCACGAGTCCAACCATTGTGGATTGGGATCGAGATGGTATCCCTGATTTATTTGTTGGTGGAGAAGATGGCCATTTTTACTACCTTGAAAATCCTAACAGAAATTAAAAACCTGAGCGAGTTGTTGAGTTTCTTAGCGATCTTTTTAGTGTGATTGAGCATGAATGAAAAACGGCGATACAGCGAAAAAGAGATCGCTGAGATTTTTAAAAATGCAGCGAGTGCTCAGGAGTCGGCTGGCAGGAATCGGTCGGCCGGCGAAGGCTTGTCGTTGGCTGAACTTCAGAGAATAGGCGAAGAATCAGGTATTACTCCTGAATTTATTGCGCATGCAGCAGCCATGCTGGAGGATAGCGGAACGGATGCTGTTGCTGATTCTCTGTTTGGCGTTCCTTTGGTGGTGTCCCGGAAATTATCTCTGCCAAGGAAGATGGAGAATGAGGAATGGGAGCAGTTGGTGGTTGATTTAAGACGAACCTATGGTGGAGAGGGTACCATAAAACAAGAAGGCTCTTTCCGGCAATGGCAGCATGGTGAAATCAGCGCATTTGTAGAACCATCGAAAGAAGGGGACGTCCTCCGCATCACAACGGCTCCACAAAAAGTAGGCACGACAAAGTTTTCTTTAGGACTAGGATTGTCCTTTTGTATCCTTAGTCTGGTTTTCTTTATTCCGGCCTTCTTTTTTGGTAAGATGATGCCTTCCGTTTTATGGCCAGGATCGCTTTTCTTCTTCAGCGGCTTGATTCCGTTGATACCCTTCATGATGTCTCGGCCGTGGGCAAAAAAGCAAGAAGCAAAAATGAACGGTGTAGTCGTGCGGGTGAGGAAACAGATGGGATTGTCTGATGTAACTGAAACAGACATCATTTCTGAGCCTTTGGCTGAAGCAGAAACCGAAGCTCTCTCGCGTCTCGATGTGTTAGAAAACCTGGCGGAGGAAAAGAGCGAACAAAGATCCCGGCCGCCGAGACTGCGTTCTTAATGGCAGTTAAAGACGATGTATAATGAGTAAAGAACGCCTCTATAGCGAAAAAGAGATTGCAGATATTTTTGAGCGAGCTGCCAAGGAATTGGAGGCTTCTCGCAGTGAAAAGCTTCGTGGTGAAGGCCTCTCTTTAACAGAACTACAAGCAATTGGTGTAGAGTCCGGTATCCCGGCACAATATATTGCAAAAGCTGCGTTGGCCCTTGGCAATTCCTCCGTGCAAGAGCCCGTCAAAATGTTTATTGGCAGTCCGATAAGTGTATCCAGAACGCTGGATTTACCACGCAAATTAACAGAAGAAGAATGGGATGCGCTGGTTGTTGATTTGCGATCAACCTTTAATGCAAAAGGTGCTATCGAGCAAGATGGATCTTTCAGGCAATGGACCAATGGAAATTTACAGTTCCTGTTGGAGCCCATGGGCGAAGGGAGCCGGATCAGGATGAAAACGCTCAAAGGTAATGCGAAAGGAGGACTTGCGTCCGGCGTGTTTTACTTAGCAGTGAGTGTATTGATGATGTTCGGTATGTGGATATCACAGTCTGCAGTGACACCGCTGTTGTTCTTTGCAATTTTTATTATGGTGATGGGTTTGGGGCTGTCTGTCCATTATAAACGAACATTGCCTGGATGGAGTGAAACGCGAAACCAGCAGATGATTGATATTGGAGAACGGTTGAAACAGCGTATGGGATTGGATGCGCAAGAGATGTCGTTGCCTGCAAAAGCGCCGGCCATTTCTTTGGACGAAATGCCGGCAAAGGAAGAACAAGGAAAATCTGCATCAAGCACAAGACTCAGATCGTAAGCTGATGAAAATAAAAAGGCGCTGCCCGAAATCATTCGGATAGCGCCTTTCTGAAAAATAGGATTTAGCTCGTTACAGCCAGCGAGCGGCAGCTTCATCCACATACCATGTCAGGTTGCCATCAACCGGGTTCACCTTTCCGGATGGGCATTCTGTGATCTCGGATGGCCGGCCCATAGCACAAAGCAGTCCTGGTGCTTTATCTTCACCTGCTACGAGAAAGAACACGTTGCGGCTTTTGTTGATCATTGGATACGTCAGCGTAATCCGCTGTTTAGGATCAACAGGCGCCGGCGCAGCCAGTACATTGAGTTCTTCTTCCTGCAAAGCAGGGGATCCAGGGAAAAGAGAGGCTGTATGGCCATCATCTCCCATGCCTAGTAGGACCAGGTCAAAGCGTCCATCACATTCAACCAGATTCTGCTTGAGCGTAATGGCATAAGAAGCCGCCGCGTCATTCGGATTGGTTGGTTGGGTAGACATCGGGAAAATCTGTGACGCAGGAATATCAACGAGATCCAGCATGGCTTCTTTTGCCATGCGGTAATTACTTTTCTCGTCTGTATGCGCCACGTACCGCTCGTCTCCCCAAAAAATCAGCATTTTGTCCCAGGGAATCTCTTCTTTGTACTCATTAGCAAACATGGAGTACAGCATTTTAGGGGTGCTGCCGCCGGCGAGTGCTATCGAGAAAAAAGGCCTGATTGCCAGGGTTTCATGGATAAGTGTAATGGTAGACTTTGCAACCTGGTGGCTTATAGCCGCTTTGTCGGCATAAACCTGGATTGGTGAGTCGGTATCTATATTCATATATGTATTGTTATGGTTAGCACCCAAAATTTCGAGTGAAAGCAAGCTATGCTTGTTATGAACTCGAAACTTTGGGCTTTAAATGCGGAAAAGGACTGGATTGGCTCTCAACTGTAAAAGTTATGAAGAGGTAATCCAGCGATGTCCATTCTCCGCCAAAAGAGCGTTGGCTTCCTGTGGTCCCCAATCTCCAATGTCGTAAGCGTACCGTGGTACATTAAAGGCAAGTAAAGGCTCATAAAGTTTCCATGCCTCCTCAACTTCGTCACCTCTAACAAACAAGGTTTGCTCACGGGTAATGACATCGTGCAATAACGTTTCATACCCATCCGGCAAGGCGCCAAATTTATCTGCATACCTGAATTTCAGGTTTTGCTTTTGCAGATCCATGCCTTGTCCCGGTGTTTTTACGTCAAATTCGAGGTCAAATCCTTCATCCGGCTGAACAGTTATGACGAGCCGGTTTGAGTTTAGCTGGCACCCTTCATACGTCTGAAAAAGAGAGACGGGTGGTGTTTTGAAGTTGACGATGATTTGCGACAACCGTTTGCGCAGCCTTTTTCCTGTGCGTAAATAAAATGGAACGCCTTCCCACCGCCAGTTTGCGATTTCCAGGCGTAAGCCAACGAATGTCTCCGTTCTGGAACCTACAGCAACGCCGTTTTCCTGGAGGTAGCCCGGCAGGCTTTGCCCGTTGTTTTCACGCGGGCCATATTGACCAAAGATCACATCACTTGCTCCGATGCGTTTGATGGAGCGCAATACTTTGACCTTCTCATCACGAATGGCGTCTGCTTCAAAAGCAGCCGGCGCTTCCATCGCCGTGATTGTGAGTAACTGCGTGAGGTGATTCTGTACCATATCGCGCAGTGCACCTGCTTTGTCATAATAGCCGGCGCGCGTGCCTACGCCCAATTCTTCTGCAACGGTAATCTGTACATTCTTTACGCGGTCCCGATTCCAAACAGATTCGAATAACGGGTTTGCAAAGCGGAATGCAAGCAGGTTTTGAACGGTTTCTTTGCCCAGGTAATGATCAATGCGATATACCTGAGATTCGTTAAAGTTGGCATGTACCGTAGCGTTAAGCTGCTGGGCCGTTTCGAGGTCGCGCCCGAAAGGCTTTTCGATAACGAGACGTGTCCAGCCGGAGCTTTTATTCAGATTGGCATTCCCGAGTCCATTAATCGTCGGTGTAAATGCAACGGGAGAAAGCGCAAGGTAGAAGACACGATTGCCGGGGAGGCCGTTTTCGCTTTCGATTTGCTCAATTTTGTGATGCAGCTGCTGGAAATCCTCTGGCGTTCCTTTGCCAATGGACTGGTAATACATGCAGCTTTGTGCCCAATCGTTAGCAGTGCCGTTTACTCCACTAACAAACTCATGAATCGCATCGCTCGCAAATCCACGATATGTCTCGTCAGAATGCTCCGTGCTTCTGGCTACACCAAGTATTTTAAAATTATTGCCAAGCTGATATTTCTGCGAAATCCGGAAAAGAGCTGGAAGAAGCTTGCGACGCATGAGATCGCCCGTTCCTCCGAAAACTATAAAGAGATGTGGTTCAACGCGCTCCGATTGCATGACTTTGAAAGTTAAATGTTAAATGTTAAAAGCTAAAAGTAAGTCAAAAGGCAAAAGAAGAGTCATATACGGACTCTTTTACCTTTTACCTTTTGACTTTTTACTTTTACTTTTGCGTTGCTTTAATGCTGTGTCCGCCGAATTTATTGCGCATGGCGGAGAGAAGTTTTTCTGTATATCCTTCTTCTTCGCGAGAGCGCAGGCGTTGTAGCAGTGCCAGCGTCATAACCGGCGCAGAAAGATCCTGGTCGATGGCTTCCTGTACGGTCCAGCGGCCTTCGCCTGAATCTGTTACGTAAGGTGCAATGCCTTCCAGATCCTGGTTTTCTTCCAGTGCTTCTGCGGTAAGGTCGAGAAGCCATGAACGAACAACGCTGCCATAGCGCCAGATTTGCGCAACCTGGGCGAGGTCAATGTTGAACTCAGTACGCTTGCGCATCAGGGCAAAGCCTTCTGCATAAGCCTGCATGAGGCCATATTCGATTCCGTTGTGGACCATTTTTACGTAATGACCTGATCCAACCGGGCCTACATGTCCCCAGCCCTGCTCAGGGCCTGGAGCCAGTGTTTCCAGCGCCGGCGATACCTTGGCAACCGATTCGTCACTGCCACCAACCATCATGCTGTAGCCTTCTTTGAGGCCCCATACGCCGCCACTTGTACCTACATCTACAAAGCCAATGCCTTTGGCCTCTACGGTTTCTCCGCGACGCATGGTGTTGTGGAAATTACTGTTGCCACCGTCGATGATCACATCGCCGGCCTCCAATTTCTCGGCAAGTGCCTGGATGGTACTTTCCGTTGGCTTACCAGCAGGAACCATGACCCATACAACACGGGGCGACGCCAGTTTTTCAACAACTTCGTCCAGGGTACGAGCGCCAGTAGCGCCGGCTGCTTCTGCTTCAGCAATTGCAGATTCGTTTAAATCAAAGGCAACAACACTGTGACCGTCATTCAACAGTCTTACAGTCATGTTAGCGCCCATTTTGCCGAGCCCAATCATTGCGATTTGCATGGTCTTCTTTTTTAGCTCCATTATATGTGTTTCTATGGTTGTGTTATAATCATTCAAGCAGCAAGTTCAGATCGCGTCTGACTTAGGAAACGGTCGACCAATGCAGGCAGAACCTGAGGGTCGTGTACCAGCTGCTCCCGGGGAAGTAAATTGGCTTGTTCGAGCGAGTTTCTCGTAAAGGGCGTGCTAACCGCAATCACATGCATACCTGCGGCCAATGCAGCTGTTACCCCTGAAACAGAATCTTCAAATACGAGGCACTGCTCGGGTTTCACCTTTAAGGCTGAGATGACCAAATGGTAAATCTCCGGATCGGGTTTACCTTTTTGAACATCATCTCTCGTTGCTATAAAATCAAAACAATCAGTCAGGCTTAATACATCCAGTATCCGCGAAGCTTGTTCTCGATGCGACATGGTTGCGAGGCCGGTCTTGTATCCCTGGCTCATTGCGTTGTACAATTGCGCAATGTTATGCGTCCACATACTCTTCTGAATCACAAGCGGATCATCAATCATTCTACTGTAAAAACCTAGACGTATTTTGATGAACGCATCCCTTTCAGATGCAGTCTCTGTAGCCGCCATGTTGTTTCGCGCAGCTTCGTGCAGACTGAACTTGTTGAGTAATGCTTCAGCTACCTCGAACCTGGATCTACCCACAACTTCTTTAAAGGCTTCGATAACTTCTTCTTCTTTCACTGTGTTGGGCGAAAGCGTTACCGCAGCTTTAGCGTAAGAGAGGGCTTTAAGTCGCTCGGTTTGTACAAGCGTCCCGTCCATGTCAAACAAAAAGGCTTTTATTTGGCTCATTGGTTTTTGTTATAGGATGTGCTGTGAAAAACCAATTGACCACTCGATACCCTGTGAAACCTACTTTTCAGTACGATATGCCGCCAGAAATGGTTGTCATATTCGGTTGTTAAGGGTATGTGTACTGGCTTTTTTATTGCTAACTGAGTTTATGTAACATCAATGTTTTCGGCGAGTGAAGCATCAACTTAAATAAGAAAACACTTTGTATCTCGATATTGATTCGTTTTGTATAGACACCGTAAATTATTGTTACTGTTTTGGCGAAGAATATTTGGCATCTTATGTGTAACGTACATGATGGTCCATTTCTATCGCTTCCTACATACAAACCCCACCCGTGGCTGACAACGCTACCACAGAAAAAGATGTGCAGGCTCGCTTGCAGGTTCCGCGTACGTTGTGGGACCCGTCCTGCATTGAGGATAGCTGGATTGGACAATGGAAACAGGATTTTCTGCCGCTCATCCCGAGTATTCAAGCCTCGATTGACACCTACTATCCCGGTACACAACTTGGTATAACCGAGTATAACTATGGCGCCGGCGCTTCGTTTGGGGCTACAAGCATCGATGTAGGTCTAGCTGACAAAGAATTGAATTCAGTCTATGCTTCCATTCATGGAGATGATGCTTCTCAGATGCACATTATTGCACTAAACAAACATTTAACAGAGGCCGCAGATTTTACGTTTGACATAGCAAGTGATGCGGCTTTCTCAGAGGCAGAAGTCTGGATGTGCGACGCCTCAAGCCCACAAATAAGAAGCCTGGCTTCGCAAAATATCGATGCCGGCAATAAGCTATTGTACAGTGTCCCGCCGATGACAGTGATGCATTTTGTGCTGAAATAGCTGTACATCTGCATTAAATTCCTTCTTTTTAGCCGTAATCATCGATTATTACCCTGATGCCTCTTGCAGATTATGGTGAGAGGGTTCATATTTAAGGACCCTCCAACATTTGTTGCTACACCATGATCAATTTCAACTACTCTCCTTTGAAGTATTTTGCCAGCTTGGCGTTTTGTATGGTACTGGCAAGCACGCTGTTTGTAGAACACAGTATCGCGCAGTATCAATCACCCGATGACTGGGAGGTCCACGATAAAGCGCGTCCACAACCACAGATTGTGGATACTGGTGCTGGATTCCAAATGCCTACAGCGCCTCCTTCTGATGCTATCATTCTTTTTGATGGTTCAGACCTGTCGGGTTGGGAAAGCAAATCAGATGATGGGCCGGCGATGTGGAAAGTAGAAAATGGATACTTTGAAGTTGTGCCCGGCATGGGAGCCATCCGTACTAAAGAAGGATTTGGGGACATTCAGTTGCACCTTGAATGGGCTTCTCCCAATCCGCCTGAAGGAGAGGGGCAAGACAACGGTAATAGCGGTGTCTTTCTCATGGACAGATATGAGGTACAGGTTTTAAACTCTTTTGAGAATAAAACCTATCCAGATGGTCAGGCTTCAGCAGTCTATGGGCAGTATCCCCCCCTGGTAAATGCGACCAGGGCTCCGGGAGAATGGCAGTCGTACGATATCATATTCCGTGCGCCCAGATTTAACGAAGACGGGAGCCTGGCATCTAAAGCAACCGTAACGGTTCTACACAATGGGGTACTCGTGCAGAATCATGTGCCGTTAACAGGTCCTTCCGGTCATCACCAGCGGCCAGCGTACAAAGCACATGCTGATCGGTTACCTATTTCCTTGCAAGATCATTCCCACCCGGTAAGATTTCGTAATATTTGGCTCAGAGCGCTTTAGCTCGCCGTTATCCGTTTAAACAACGCCTCGAATATCGAAAGTCTAATTTCGAAGTGTTGATAATATTTCTCTCGACATGTAAGAATCCTTGTTCTGTGTTCGGGTTAGCCATTTAGATAAAGTCGGGCTTAGCTTTTTGTATCATAATTTCCCAAACGGCACATTTAGTAGATAACTAAATCTGGCAGGTGACGGGGATACATTATTCATTTTATGTCCTGGTTTCTGAAAAATAAACCGCTGTTTTATTCATTACTGGCTCTTTTTGCAGCAGTATTGTTATGGATGGTGCGTCCGCCAGATCAGTTTTTTAGATCTGGAAAGGAAATTTCCTACAATCGCGATGTGCGCCCCATTCTCAATGACAAGTGTCTGGCATGCCACGGAGGTGTCCGGCAGGCGGGTGGTTTTAGCCTGCTTTTTGCTGAAGAAGCACTTCGTCCCAATGAATCTGGTAAGCCGGCCTTCATTCCTGGAGAACCCGATGCCAGCGAGCTTATCAGACGGGTTCGGCATGATGACCCTGAAGAAAGAATGCCGCTGGATCATCCGGCGCTTTCCGACGAAGAGATCGATATTCTTGAGCAATGGATAGCAGAAGGGGCGCAATGGGAAACACATTGGGCATATAAAAAAGCAATACCCGTAGATCCGCCGTCAACACGCAATTCCTGGGTAAATAACGGGATCGATCAGTTTGTGCTGGCCGGCCTCGAAAAAGAAGGACTAAAGCCGGCGCCGGAAGCGTCCTGTACGACACTGATACGCCGCGTTTCGCTCGATTTACTTGGTTTGCCGCCTTCGCCGGAAGAAGCAGAGGCCTTTTGTTCTGATCTTGCTCCAGGTGCCTACGAGCGGGTTATTGATCAATTGCTCGCATCACCAAGATATGGCGAACGATGGGCTGCGATGTGGCTTGACCTGGCCCGATATGCAGATTCAAAAGGGTATGAAAAGGATGGCCCCCGCTCCATCTGGAAATATCGTGATTGGGTGATCAATGCCTTTAATCGCGACTTGCCTTTTGATGACTTTACCATTGAACAACTGGCCGGCGACCTGTTGCCAAATCCTACCGAAGATCAGCTTATTGCCACTGCTTTCAATCGTAATACGATGAATAACGATGAAGGCGGTACCGACGACGAAGAATTCCGGATGGCGTCTGTCATTGATCGGACAAATACGACGTGGGAAGTTTGGATGGGGACAACCATGGCGTGTGTGCAATGCCACAGCCATCCGTACGATCCGTTTACTCATCA
>JBGCEN010000174.1:0-15571 GCA_045106435.1 Rhodothermales bacterium | reverse complement strand
CCAGAAAGCAATCCCTCAAGTGCAATCTTGTGCCGTGAACCAATCTGATGGCTTACCTTCGCAAACATGTCGTAAAACTGGGGAGAATAACTGGAAAATGCATTGGTCAAATCAAGCAAAAAATCCAGGTATCCACGCCGGCCAGAAAACATCCACTGGGTATCTCCATTACTGAATGATCCCTGACTAAAAGCCCGCGCATTCATCAGACTCAAACCTATCGACGACTTCCCTCGATCCGGAATCTGTTCTGCTGACTTGATTTCAAAGACGCCACTCAATCGATCTCCATACATCGCTGGAAAGGCCCCCGTTGACAACATCACATCTCCAATGACACCTGTATCAATGATACTCATGCCCCCGCCGCCAAAATCTTTCAGGTGAAAGGGATCGTTCAACTCAAGGCCATCGAATGTTACAAGCACCTCATCGTGCTCTCCTCCACGAATTGAGATCCGTGAGGCAAAATCATTAGCCACGAGGCCAGGAATACGGGTTACGGTCCGATAGATATCCTCATCATACTGCGCCGCCAATTGAATTTGCGAGGCGGAGATGCTTTGGGCGCTATAAATATCTGCCTCAGTTAAAACTTGCGGAGCTGGTTTGACCACAATTTCTGAAAGCAGAAAAGCTTCCTCTTTCAGCGTGATAGGCACTTTCACCCGTTGCATGTCCAATCCAACGGTCACAGTTTTCAGGAAAGGCGCAAATCCCAACATACTCGCCTCGACGACATAATCGCCGGCAGGTACGTGTGCGATCTCGAATTGACCATCCAGGTCGCTTATTGCGCCCAATATAATTTTTGCCGAGGCGGCTTGATCTGCTTTTCTCGTCTCTGCTTTTCTCGTCTCTGCTTTTACAGTATCTCTTTTTACAATATCTCTTTTTACAATGCGAACATGCACGCCAATCAGCGGTTCGCCGGCAACATCATCCACCACAGCACCATAAATAATGACGTCCTCATTTACATCGATAAATTGGGGTGTCATTTCAGATGATGCAGACGAGGATATCGCAGGTTGAACTAGCGATACAGAAAGCGCCGGCGCCCTGTTTTGCTCAATTGAATCTTGCTGAATCGCATCTTGCTTAATCACTTTTGGCCGCATCGAATCCTGCACGATCGATACTGCTTCTGGCAAATTAGATACAGGCAAACAATAGGCAAAACAGTTAACCATCAACAAGGATAGTAACTTAATAATCATACCGCACGGGGAGGACTTTAGCCGATGGTGGAATCGGGAATCCGGTGGAATTCTGGAGGTAACTCGTTGGGGGTATATAGCTAGAGATCGGGCAAAATGCCTTCAGGAATGATCTCAGACAAATATCAACGCGTGGGCAGAACCGAGCTTCGGTCCTGTAGACCACTTGAGCCCATTCGAGACAGCGTCATTGACATCTGACACTAATTAAGCCCACGGCCCATTTTTTTGTGAGGCATTTCTTTTATCCCTTGCAACTGTTTTCGGGGCATGAGGCTTATTTAAGAAGCGCATTAATTTATATCTACGTGATTGCATGCAAAAAGCATGCAGGTGGCGCACTCGATTTGGCTTACAACGACAAGCTTCCACAGCACATCCATGAAAGTCTGCCAGCAGGTTTGTTTTCCCAATCAGTTCGCCAATCCCTCAAAGGAGCTCATTTTAAGCCATGCATAGATCTATCTCCCCACAACTGCGCCAATAAAGTACACAACTGTGCGCCGATGACGCATCACCAGACGGATCATTTGTATAAGCTTTCTGCTTTAGACTGGCCGTACTTTTAGGCACGTCGAATCAGTGCTCAAACAACTCTGGCTACGGTATAATCGGATCGACGTATTACAGCATTGTACTTTAAGCATTTACTTCCTGTTATCTGTTGATTTCCTGACTTGCCTGATTCGTATACCGGATCAGGCAAGTTAAGGAAGATGATTGCACACCTTTCCCCCTGAAAGGAATCATCTCCTCACAACACCAGCGATTTTACTCGCTATCGCTGAATACAGGATCTCTGCGACGCTGCTCTTCCTGCCGGCTCCAACCCCGGCTCTCGCTGCCCTTGTTCATCCGCATCTAGAACAAGGCACAGATTATACGTGCCATGAAAATGATCAACGATGCCTCCCCCCTCGAGGCACGATTGAAGCACCGGCTAAGCCGGCGACTACACGCTTCTCGCTACAAACTGAGCCTGATGCTCACGTCTGCCCTTTTGCTCATACTGAGCCTTGGCATATCAAACCAGAAATATGCTGCTGATTACGGCTTAGATGAAGCCGAAGCCATCGGCAAGTACATCAACGATAAACTGCCCAACCTGGACCCAAACAAAAGCCTAAACTGGGAGATCGTAGACGCTTTTCCCAATCTGTCTTTCACAAACCCCATTTACCTGCTACAAGAACCTGGCTCAAATGATATTTGGGTTGCAGAACATGCCGGCAAGATCTATGCATTTGACCGGCGAGAGAACGTATCTACAGGTGAGAAAAAGCTTATCCTGGATATTAGCAGCCAGGTTAAACAGGATGCTGTAAGTGGCGTCAAGAGTTTTGTTTTTCACCCGGAATACGGGCAGACAGGTTCAGCCAATGCAAACTACGTCTACGTATTCTACCGCTATACCCCCAATCCGCCGGCAGACAATGACGATGCCTATCTGCGCATATCCCGCTTCAGTGTAGATCAAAGCACTGGCCTCATCGAACCGGCTTCTGAATTTGTTCTGATTCACCAGTTTTCAGTCAATCGCTGGCATGACGGTGGAGATATGGTGTTTGATGACGAGGGATACCTTTATATCAGCCTTGGCGAGGATACAAACGTAGCCAAATCTCAAACCCTCAATGGAGGTCTCTTCGGGGGCATGCTGCGCATCGACATAGATATGGATGCCTCGCGCAGTCACCCGATCCGCCGGCAACCTACAAACGCAAGCACATTACCAGACGGATGGGAAAACAGTTATTCACAAGGTTACTACATCCCGAATGATAACCCCTGGGTGTCTTCTGCCGGCGACTATCTCGAAGAATTCTATGCGGTTGGATTTCGTGCACCCCACAGAATCACCTACGATGCCCTGGAGGACAACATATGGATTGGCGAAGTTGGGGAATGGCAGCTTGAGGAAGTTAATCTGCTCAGAAAAAAAGCAAACTACGGCTGGCCCGTATGGGAAGGCACAAAGCCAGGCGACAAAGTTGGCAACACGGTGCTCACAGAAGGAGACCTGACCTTTCCTGACTATGAATACTCCCATGCAGAAGGCCAGGCCATTATTGGCGGACACATCTATCGGGGTACTGAATTTGCCGACGAGCTCTATGGAAAATACATCTATGCCGATTACAATACCCGCAATGCGTATGCCCTGAGCTTCGACGAAGCATCAGGCGAACCCATTGTCGAGTATCTCGCAAAAGCACCAGCAGGCGGCCTGCTTGGTGGTATTGGCAGAGATGTAGATGATGAGCTTTATTTCATCCGATTTGCCGGCTACAACACTACAAACGGGCGTATTTTCAAGCTCAAAAAAACCACACAGGAAATTTCCGAACCGCCGGCCAAGCTATCTCAAACAGGTGTTTTCGAAAACCTTACAACGCTCAGCACATCTGCCGGCCTCATTCCTTTTGATGTACTGGCCCCCCTATGGAGCGAGGGAGCTGATAAACAGCGCTGGTTTGCTATCCCCAATAATGGCTCGTACAACTACAGTCACGAACAAATCACTTTTTCCAAAGATGGCAATTGGGGCTTTCCCACCGGCAGTGTGCTGGTAAAACACTTTGGCTACAAAGATCAAAAAATAGAAACGCGGCTGCTTGTCCGTGGTGATGACGCCGAATGGTATGGCTTATCCTACAAGTGGCGGGATGATCAGTCTGATGCTGATCTGTTGGCAGATGGACTAACAACTACCATTGATGTAGATGGAGAATCCATCGCATGGCGTTTTCCAAGCCGCGCCGAATGTTTTCAATGCCATACGGATGCAGCCGGCACAGTGCTTGGCCTAAAAACGAGACAGCTTGACAAAGACCTGTTTTATCCAACCTCAGGAAAAGTAGCCAATCAGCTGGATTCTTATGCACACATCGGATTGCTCGGCAACGACTTTGATGCGTCTGTATTTGATGATGCCCTCACGTCTGCACACATTGGCGACGAATCAGCTGCTCCCGGATTTCGTGTCCGGTCATATCTTGACAGTAATTGTGCTCACTGTCACCAACCTTCTGGTCCGGCGGTTGCCTTGTTCGATGCTCGATTAACTACGCCCCTTGATGAGCAAGGCATTGTAAACGGACCAGTTGTGAAGCCCCTCGACCTCCAGGACCCTTTGGTTATCTCCCCCGGTAACCTTGAGTCTTCGGTTCTCTACCAACGCATGGCAAGCCTCACTGAAGGTGTAGCCATGCCGCCCCTCGCCAAACATAAGCTAGATCAAGACGCTTTGGATGTCTTAAGCGAATGGATCACTTTGTTAGGCGAAGACCCAAACCTCCCCGTTGAACTCGCTGGGTTCGGTGGCATAGCCAACGGCCCAGCAGTTCATCTTTCCTGGCAGACATTGGGCGAAACCAACAATGCCGGCTTTGAAATCGAACGCCGCACGCGCAGCACACCCTATACTACAATCACATTTCTTGCAGGAGCCGGCACATCAACAGGCGTACAAAACTACAATTTCACTGATGAAGCACCTGTAACCAACGGAGAGCAGTTGCTCTATCGTCTAAAGCAAATAGACTTTGACGGCAAATTCGAATATAGCGAGGAGCTCTCCATTTCAATAGAAACCCCTCAAAAAGCAGCGCTATATGATAATTACCCCAACCCGTTTAATCCTGTAACAAGCATTGCGTACGAAGTACCGGCCCGTGTCCAGGTAAGCCTGATGGTATACGATATGCTGGGCCGGGAAGTAGTCACACTGGTAGATGCAGACCAACCCGCCGGCCGATACCAGGTCTCCTTTGATGGAGCAGATTTGCCAAGCGGCACGTATCTCTACCAACTGATTGCCGGCAACACCAAAGTGACCAAAAAGTTGATTTTGGCGAAGTAGAAAAAAACCCAGGTCCAATTTGCTGCCCGAAAGTCGTTCCCAGATTTGAATACAGGTGCCAAGAACAAGACACTTATAATCATTAAAAATAATAAGTTAGAAGGACTTCCCCCTATAGCGACCTGGCCACTTCCTCCGCCATTCCTGCGCAGGCAGATAGGCGTCAAGCAAATCGTTACACTTGCGATGAGAACAAGCTCTGCAGCTCTCATTAATCACACCCGTCATCTCTGCGAAGGCAGAGATCCAGTCTATACGGGCTATAATTGCTGACTTTCTGGATTATTGCATCAGTCGCTTCGCTCGTATCCTGCCTTCGAAGAAATGAAGAAAGAAGTGGCAGGGTTGCTATTCAAGACCCCTACGAACTCTTTCATGCTAGCAATAAAGACAGCCCAAAGGAGGCGACATGCTTTGGGATTGCAGGTATTCGAAATAAAGTCTATTTAATGCTAACGTTTATTCGCTGGATTAATAGGCAACTGTATGTTCGATACCATCCTCGGAAAAACCTCTTCAGCACAAGCTATAAGTATAGTCCGACTGGCAGTTTCTGTGCTCCTGATCATTCATGGCATCGCCAGACTGAAGCTCGGTGTTGTTGATGACTTTGGGGGATTTCTGACCACGGTTGGGTTTCCTTTGGGAAATGCAATTGCCTGGACGATAACCATGGTCGAAATAATTGGCGGCGCTGCCCTTGCGCTTGGAAAATTTCGCGTCCCCCTCTCAATCTATTTTGCCTTGCAGCTTCTGACAGGCATTTTTCTGGTCCATGGCAGTGAAGGCTGGTTTGTGGTGGGTGCAGGAAGAAATGGAATGGAGTACAGCGTCCTGCTCATTATTTGCCTGCTATCCATAGCATATCATGCAAAACAAGAATCTATGGCCTCCGCTTAAAACGGTCGTGGCTATTTATCCAAACACCTCTGCAATATCGGCGCCATCGAGATGGAAGGCCTACCGGTCTTCCAGATAGGTAAACATATTTTCAAACTGCACCACGCCCTTATCCTCAACAAAAAATCGATCACACGAAGCGCAAACAAATACCCCATAACGATCATTTCTCTACATTTATCCAGTCGCTCTCTAAAAGTGAGCATCAACTCTAGAAAGGTCCCTCAGCCGTAAGCTTGTTGCCAGAACCAAAAATAACGGCCGGCTCATAGGTTCTAATTCCTCTCATATGACGTATTAACCGAAAAAGCGTTTGCAGATGTGTGTGCTTTGAGCCTATCCTACCGTAAGGAAGGATATGAAGGCAAGGTGTCATATGCACCACATACAGCCTTAATGAAAGTTAAATTGGCAAAAAAAGCAGGTGTCTCCTCGTTATATTGCCGGGACCCACGAGTTAGCCACAGTAAAATCGTACAAACTCCTTCTAGATCTACCCTTTGTTATAACCCGTTTTGTGCATTAAAACTGCACAGTAAATCATCGTAGAATTTTGCGGCCTTGTTAAACCGCAAACGTTTTTCAGAAAGATGGGCAAAAAGCACATTAAACAGGA
Source organism: Rhodothermales bacterium (assembly GCA_045106435.1). Taxonomy (GTDB): domain Bacteria; phylum Bacteroidota; class Rhodothermia; order Rhodothermales; family JAHQVL01; genus JBCCIM01. The sequence goes on along the minus strand of JBGCEN010000174.1, from coordinate 8,973 downwards.
GATTATCCGTGGATACTGTAAATATTAAGTTTTCTAATAAAAACCCTTCTGGCGCGCAATTCATAAAGGATGTCAAAAAACAAGTAAACGCTTATTTCAAAGAGCATAACTTATCCCAAAAGGCCAATGCATCCATGGTTATTAAAACCGTGGCGATGCTGCTGTTAACCTTTGGGCCGTATGCTCTTATTATGAGTAACCAGCTCTCTCTTGGGGCCATGTGGGGACTCGCGTTTATTATGGGAATCGGCATCGCCGGCATTGGGTTTTCTGTTTCTCACGATGCTTTACATGGCGCATACTCTTCAAATGCAGGCCTCAATTCATTTATTGGGCTGTCTTTCGATTTGATGGGAGCCAATGGATACATGTGGAAAATCACGCACAATGTTATCCATCATACCTATACCAATATCCAGGGAATCGATGAAGATCTCGAAGTATCTCCCCTGCTTCGTTTATCGCCTGAATCTGAACATCAACCTATACATAAGTACCAGCACATATACGGTCTGGCCACGTATAGCTTTTCTACCCTGTTCTGGGTCTTTGTCAAAGATTACAAATACTTGCTTCAAAAGGACCTAGGTCCCTACCAGAACATCAAGCATCCCAAGAAGGAGGTTGCGATTCTGCTGGCCATGAAACTGGTATACTACGCCTACATGATTGTCCTGCCGTTGATGTTTTTGAGCATCACCTGGTGGCAATTTGCTATTGGCTTTCTGACGATACATTTAACGGCCGGCTTTATTCTCGGCATTGTTTTCCAGTTGGCTCACGTAGTTGAAGGCCCAGAGCACTTTACGAGCAATGGCAACGACACCATGGAAGACGCCTGGCTCATCCACGAAATGAAGACCACAGCCAACTTTGCGCGTAACAATAAACTGCTCTGCTGGTATGTCGGTGGACTCAATTTCCAGATTGAGCATCACCTCTTCCCAAAAATCTGCAGCATTCACTACCCGCAGATCAGTAAAATTGTTAAAGATGTCGCCACTGAGCACGGCGTACCCTACAACGACCAGCCTACCTTCCGGAGTGCCGTTGCTTCGCATCTAAGAATGCTCAAGCAACTGGGAAACCCTGAAATGGAATTGGTGCCGGCCAACGGCTGAGACTTCAAGCACAAAGACAGAATATAGAAACAGCCGATTATGCACCTGCATAATCGGCTATTTCATTTTAACTAACTATCGTGAGTTCGGGATAAGAAGTACTTTAAAGGCACAGAAAAAGGCCATTTCCAACGTCATCCTGATCGAAGTCGAGGGATCTATGCAAGGTTTAAAACAGTTGAGATAGCCCAGTGAATTCTATGGATCCCTCACTTCGTTCAGGATGACAAAAGAATGTATGAGCCTATTTTTCACTTTTCACTTTCATTGCTCTTTCCCCAGGGTAGACAGGTACTTCATCAAATCAACCAGTTCATCCCGACGAATGGAGGCCGTAAGACCAGCCGGCATTAAGGAATACGGACTGTTCTCAATTTTGGCAATTTCGCCATTTGGTATCGAAATCACAGTCCCTCCTGGAATTCTGATCAACGTAGCATCATCCGTTTCCCGTTGTAGCAAACCGCTCACAATAGAATTATCGGTTTTTCTCACGAGCACTGTTTCATATCCCTGTTTGATATCTGTACCAGGATTCAACAGCGATTCGAGAATAGAAGCGGGCGTCATATAAGATCCCAGAGAAGTTAAATCCGGTCCAAACTGGTCCCCGTTGCCGTCGACTACATGACAGTTATTACACTGCAAAGTGTTGTTGCTGTATACACTGCGCCCTCTTCCGATATCACCTGTATCTTCCATTTCAGACAGCAGTGCACGGCGTTCTTCCGGCGTCATGTTTTGCGCAACGGGCTTCAATGCGCCGGCTGTACTGAACGCGTCAACGAGATCTCCCATATAGCGTCCGGAAGCCCGAACAGCTCGAATACCCGCTACCGCCACCTCTTCTGGCAGTGATGATGTCGACAGGGCATCTTTGAATGCTGCAACCCCATCATCCGTCGATAAAAACGCATCAATGGTAGTTGCGATGATAGGTGCACTGCCCCCTGCACCATCAAGCGTAGCCAAGAGATTTATCGCTGGTTGTGCTGCTTCGTCGGGTGCAATTTGCCCCCAGGCAGCAACTGCTGCAGCGCGTAGAGATGAATCATCAGAGGCCATGAGTCCTTTCAACGCATTCACGGCATTCATCTGGGCTAGCGCTTCAGTAACTGCCTGACGTTCTGTTGGATTATCCGATGACCCAGCCAGATCAACAAGGTCTGGAACGAGTTTTTCGACGCGCCATACACCAGCCAATTGTATGGCCGCGATGCGTGCATCTGTATTGGTACTCGAAAAGAATGATGCGACTTCATCGCCATTTGGCGGCACAGCAGCACTGGCACTGGCACTTGCTGCCATTTCTTTGAGAAAAGCCGGCGATGATTTTGCGAGCGTGAGCACATCAGAAACCTCTGACGCATTGCCAAGCGATGTGATAAGCCGAATTGCTTTAGGCACATCCTGTTCTTTCACAATCCCATGCTTCACGAGGGCCAGCAGATTGCCCATCACGCGCGCATCGTTCACTTCCAACAATGCATAGAGAATTTTTTCACGATCGTCGTCAAACACAGGCTGCGCTGCCAGCATAGCCGGCACCCATTGTTCGCGTAAATCGCGGACGGTCAGTTCCAGCGCGAAAGCCAAATCATTATCCATTGGCAGATCCAGCGCCCGCATCGCAAGATTTACAGAAGCAGGTGTATTGAGTGCTCGCAATGCGTTCACCGCCTCAAGCCGTACCTGTGGGTGTGCATCTTTAATGGCACGCTCCAGGTGCTCCGTCGCAAACGTTTCATCCCCAACTTTCGCAAGCATTCGGGTTGCTGCTGCACGTACTTCATATGATGGAGAATCAAGCAATGATGCCAAAAACGCTACATCTGGCCTATTGATAGCCATGTACAACCAGCCTGCTTCCAGCCGGTGATGCTCAAATGCTGAATCTGAGCGATCGAGGTTTTTCACCCATTGCGTCAGGCTTGCAGCCACGGCATCAGCCGGCAGACTTGCCAGTTCCCGGTTCGCCTGTTCACGGGTATATTGCTCAGGAGCCTTCAGTAATTCAAGCAGTTCTGGAATTGTCGAACCCGCGATCTCCGGGTGATCAAGTGTCGGACGATTTTTTGCGGTCAGTCGCCAAATGCGCCCATGCGACCTATCCCGAAGCGGGTGATAGAAATCCACTTCTCCGTGGTCAATAATGGGGTTATACCAATCGACGACGTAGGCTGCACCATCCGGCCCCATTTTGATATCCACCGGGCGAAAGGAACGGTGGCTTGAATGCAACATCGTCTGTGCTTCGTGCGCCGTGTAGCCGCTGCCGTCTTCTGCCAAAACATACCGCACCATGCGGTTCGCCCGATAGTCATTCGCCAACAGGCTGCCGTGCCATTCCTCAGGCATGTGGCGTCCCGAAATGAATTCAGCAGCGGTGTTCTTCGGCTTCCCAGGAATCAAACCAGAGAGGACACGATGCGCACCAACTGCAGTGGGATGTTTTGCTCCAGGAAATGCATAATGCGGCCCGGCACCGCCGGCACCATCTGTCGCAAAAGATTGTCCCCATTCATCAAAAGCAAAGCCCCATGGATTTGTCATGCCCCGCGAATAGATTTCCAGTTGCTCTGTTTCCGGCCTGAAATACCAAACGCCGCTCCCATTAAGCCGGCGATTCCCGTATGCCGTCTCAATAAAACTGTTGATATAGATCGACTGGGTAAAATACAGATCGCCCCAGGGTGCCCATCGCAAGCCGTGAATCATGTGGTGCACATCAGCATTCCCGAAGCCGGCGTATACAACGCGGCGTTCATCAGCAACGTCATCTCCATCATGATCAGCAAGGAAAATCAATTCGGTAGAGCTTGCGACATACGCCCCGCCTTCAACCGGCATCACGGAATGAGGCACCAGGAATCCTTCAGCAAAAACCTTTGCCGTATCAGCCACGCCATCCTGATCCCAATCTTCAAGAATTACAATACGATCATTGGGCTCATCGCCAGGCTTAAGGTGTGGATAGGTTGAGGAAGTAGAGACCCATGCCCTACCTCGTGTATCCCAACTCAAATTAATCGGATTAGCAATCAATGGATCACTGGAGAACAGGTTGATTTCCAAACTATCCGAAAGCGTAAAGGCAGCAAGCTCTTCTGCTATGTTCGGTTCTGGCACATACTGCGGTACCTCGTGATCAGGATAGACGCGCGGCGCCTGCCAATTCTCTACCTCCTGAATTTCATACCGATGAACGTTTGCAATGCGTAGATTTTCAATGACTTGTTCGTGCCCGGCCACCAACGCATCCAGATCGTCGGATTCGTGTGCAAGGTGACCCATTTCATGCCGGCGGAAGAGGTAGATATACGCAAGATTCAACGGGCGCATTTTTGCGCGGTGAAATTTGCTTTTTTCAACAACAATCTCACGCACTGCTTCAAACTGGAGATGCCCAGGGCTTAAAGAAAACCCAGCAGCATAATCCTCCATTAGCTCACCATTGATCTTTAAATGATGGGGCGCATCTTCCAAACCTAACGTGATTTCCCCAGCCTCCCAGGGCGCAGGGAGTTTGTCCATCGCAGCGCTAAACCGAACACCTTCTGCTATTGGCTGCACATCGGCAAGCCGCACGCCGCGTGTCTCTTTTATAGCTCCTGACGCATCAAAATCCACAGTGATGCCCTCACCGGAAAAGCCAAGCTCCTCCGATAAAAACCGGGTTATTTTTTGATATCCATATTCATTCAGGTGGATACCATTCGCATCATACATCGCACTAAAACTATCTGAATCATCGTCCTGTATGATGCAGCCGTTATTTAGTATGTGTGAAAAGAGATCAACACTGGTCAGGTTTTTCGCCGTTGCCACGGAACTGATAAACGCTGAAGCCCTGGCAAGTCTTTCATTGCGAGCTGTTGGGTCGTGAAGAAAGGTAGCCTCACAATGCGGAGCCGGCGTTAGCAGCGTGAGCGTTGCACCTGTTTTTTCTAATTGAGAGATGAGTCGTTCATAGTTTGCCTTAAAGGCATCAAAGTCTGCCTCCGACTCGGCAAATGCAGCTTCATTTCCGTACCCCACAATCATTACTGCCGGCTTTGCTTCGTTCACATGATCCATCAGCACCTGAAAGGCAACCCCTTCTTCTTCCGTTGGTGGTCGCCAGGAGCGTGTGTTTCGCAAAGACCCAAATTCTCCACGGGCTGTGCCCATTACATCATCACCGGGCCAACCCAGGTTACGGAACGTGATGTCATGCATGGGCCAATTTGCTGTAATAGCAGTTTCCAGATACCCGTATTTTTCCATGCGAGATATCAGCGTCCCGCCGATGAAGGCAACGCGGTTTTGTATCTGGCCGTCCTGTGCAGCTATCGCTTCAGAAGTGCCAACATCCAGCCGAGCAGGCTCGCTATATCCCCCTTCGCTGCCATCAACACCCCACAACCTGACCTTCCACCAAACTGTTGCGCCGGCCGGCAGCGCAGTCCCAAGATACCGGACGGCATCATGCTGCCCGGTATAACGACGACCACTGTCCCATAGGTCGCCAACATCTGCCGCCAGTTTTTGCTCATTACTGGCTACAAGGATCTGGTAACTTTGTTGATCACTAGCGCTCCAGGAGAAGGAAAACTCATGCAACTGCAATCCCATTTTATTCGGAATGGGTTGTGCTACAAGATTTTCCGGCAACGGCGGATACCCAAAAGCATGAGCAGCCGGCGACAAAATTAAAAGGGCAAAAACGAACAGGGTGGTACGCGACAGAAAGTGTAACATGTGGAATCAGGGGAGATTGTGAGGGTACCCAAAGTCACAATATATACCAGCAGATCAACAAGAGAAACTTATTGTTCAACATCTCCCCGACTCACAGACTCACAGACCCACAGACTCCTCCGAAGTGTCGCTGTACCGGTAGTAGTACAAATTGAAGTTTAAGATTTGCTTGTATTCGATGACGAAGTAGTGGCCGTCGATTTGATAAAATCCTTCGTCAATCTGAGGCGCGCCATCGATAATGGTTACCTTCCGATCATTTTTGATTCTCCTCCGCTGAGGATACATGATCACAATTTTCTCCAGACCGCCAGTTTTATCAAAAAAGTACTGGTCCAGGATCCCGCGATAGATGTACACCTCTCCGCCTTGCTCAACGACAACAGATGCAATATGCAGGTCGATTTCTGCCTCTTTCGCCTTGATTTCTGCTGCAGGAATTCTCCACTTTCTTACTTTGCTTATTGGGTTGGCAGCATCACCCTGGCCTTCTTTTTCTGCTTCATTCTCTGCCACAATACTCATGGCAAGGGCTTCATTTTCCTTCTCTTCTCTCAAGATGTTCATGACATACTCTTCGCCAGAGAACAGGTACCGCCACTCGTTTGAGAACCTCAAATAATCGATTCGTAAATCCCAACGGTAGTAGCGAATAATTCCATGTGCCAGGTAGCCGGCCAGCGCGCTCAGTATACTTGTGGAGAAGACATAGAATAATATCAGGCCGGCGTTGCTTGAAATGGCATTGATATTTTGCGCAATATAAGCATCATCTACGCCGTGCCATCCGGTAAGCAATGCGACCACAGCCCTGAAATCGACATCTGGAAAAGGGAGCAGATCGATTAATACAATCGCCAGCAGATTAATGGGAATGGAGCACAAGATACCATGGACAATCTCACTTTGTATTGTCTTCAGTACAACTGGACTCGGGCCAAACCCTCTGCGATAGGTATAGAAAAACAAGATCCCGGGCAGGATTAATATCGTAATGACCAGCGCCGGAAACGCAATACTCATCTAGGGCTTATTTTGGGCTTGATTTGCTTTTGTTGCCGCTCGAATTACTCGAAATACTGGACAGATACACAAGCTTTCCATTCAGTGGGATGGGCGTACCAGGATTGCTCAAAGCGCTATACAAAGCTTTGATCGACTTCTTATCAGACAATATCTGCCGTGTCTTTTTGGAATTTGGTACTTTCATATAAAACACGCTTTCTGGTTCAGTCCTATCTGCAAAATTAGTCAAACGGGTTTTAAAATACAACGAAAGACTGGGCAATAAGATGCTCCATTGGCTCATTTTATTGCGAAAAAGCGCGTATGACAGCGTATGGCAGTGCGCCGGCTACCCAAACAAGACGTCTTTCGCGTCTTATACACAATATTGTTCTCGGTTATTCTTGCCCAGATCTTTAATCAGTGTCCCTAATTCTCTGACCACCCGATACTGACGAGTAAAACCACGCCTTTCTGAATCTGGCCCATGCAACTCCTGGTGCAAAGCGGCGTAAATCCACCAACTATTAATTAATTAATATCAAAAGCTCCCATGCGCACGCCCAGTATCATTACAAGCTGTTTAGGGCTGTTTGTCATCGTCTCATTGTTACTGGATTCACCAATACCTATCAAGACGGAAGCTCAACACCAATCTGCACAAACGTCTTCCAGGACTTGCGCCCCCATCGCAGCCAGTAATGAAGGCACTGCGACTGGAGAAACGGATGCCTTCGACACACAAATTGCCGGCTTTCTCAATGAAGTAAACGCCGTAGCCGGCCTCGCTATTTCAGTTGTGCATCATGATCGTGTCATTTATGCGCGAGGGTTTGGCTATCAGGAATTGGAAAAATGCACGCCGGTTACACCAGACACCAGGTTTTATCTCAAATCAACAACCAAATCATTTCTCGGTGTGCTAGCTGCCCAGTTACATGAAGAAGGGGTTATTGAATTGGACGCCCCAATCACCGAATACCTGCCCAACCTCGCCCCTCCTGGCGTTAACGCTGCCCAGCTTACCATCAGACACCATCTAACACATGGTATTCCTTACTTCGACGGAGGGCTGAACTTTAAAAGTGCTTTTATCGGGATGGAAGAAAGTGCGTATATCCCGCATGTCAATACATATAGTCGCGCAAAAGATACCCGTTTCCAGTACAGCAACTTCGGTCCCATTATCGCTGCGCATGCAATAGGCAAGGCAGCAAAGTCAAACTGGCGAGCATTGATTGAAAACAAAGTTTTTGCTCCCCTGGGCATGCATAACAGTTTCACCTACATGAGTAAAGCCATAAACGGCCCCATGGCAACGGCTTACGTATTCAATCAACAAGGTAATCTGGAAGCAACCCAGACCAAAGTTGATGCCCAGATGCACGCAGCCGGCGGATCTGTGTCGACGGTCGACGACTTGAGTCGATGGCTGATAGCAAGTCTAAACGATGGTAAACTAGGGGGCCAACAGGCGCTTGCAGCGAGCGCTTTCCAGCAGGCACATGCCCGGCAAATCAACATGGACTGGACCTACTACAAATTTCGGCGATTTGCACATGGCTTTGGTCACTACAGTGCCGACTATGAAGGCGATCTGCTCATGCATCATTTTGGCGGAGAAACCCATGTATCCTTTATGCCAGAACACAACATCGGCATTGCGGTACTCAGCAATCAGATGCAAGGAGGCGCCTTGACCACCCATCGTATTGCGGCATTGATTTACGACATTCTGCTGGAAAAGGAAAATATGGAAGGGCGGTGGATGGAAGCTAAAAAAGAGATCATGGATGCAGTTTCGAATATGCCGGCGCGCCAATTATCGCATATCGAACAACTAAAAGAATCCGTGAGTGATAGCGGGCCCAAAATCGATCCTTCACGACTAGCCGGCCGCTACAACAACGAACGCATCGGCGACATCTCGATTACTCTAGACACGAACCAAATACGTATGAGGTACGGTGTACTGGATGGCACGCTGGAGCATATTGAAGGCAACGCGTACATCGCACGCTTCATGCCCTGGGGTGGAGAAGCTGTATTGTTTAGATTCAATCAGGATATAGTGTCTAAAGAGATATCCATCGATTGGGGTGGGCGC
>JBGCEN010000173.1:0-7768 GCA_045106435.1 Rhodothermales bacterium | reverse complement strand
TTGAAGCACCTGATGAAGACAAGGATGCTTTTAATGCCCAGAATCAGGCCAATAAACTTGCCTATCGGGCTGAGTGGTTGCGCGTGATGCCGGCCAACGGGCTGCGCGATAAAATGGCGCTCTTCTGGAGCAATCATTTTGTGACGCAGCAAAGCGGCTATGGCTTGGGGCCGTACATGGTTCAATACTTGGATCTGCTACGCACCCACGCACTGGGCAACCTGAAACCGTTCACGCGGGAGGTGGGTCTTTTGCCGGCGATGCTGCTATACCTGAACGGACAGCAAAACCATAAAAACGGCCCGAACGAAAATTATGCCCGTGAGCTTTGTGAGCTCTTTACCATGGGTATTATCAATGCTTCCGGGCAACCAAACTATTCGCAGGTAGAGTTGACCGAAATAGCGCGTGCGCTTACCGGATGGCGCGTCGATCGGCAGGCTTTGGCCTCTTACTTCGAGCCCAATCGGTATGATGAAGGGGATAAGACATTCTTCGGTCGTACGGGCGATTTTGGGTATGACGATGTTGTGGATATCATTTTTGAAGAACGTGGTGCTGAAACGGCACGCCACATCTGTGAAAAACTCTATCGCTTCTTTGTCTTTGATGTGCCCGATGAGGCGATCATTGCTGAAATGACCGAGCTCTTGATCAATGGGGATTATGAGATTGCGCCGGTGGTTCGAACACTGCTCAAGAGCGCGCATTTCTTTGATGATGGGGTGATTGGTGCCAAAATCAAAAGCCCGGTTGAGTATCTGCAATGTCTGGCGCATGAAACAGGAATGGAAATATCCGAAGATGGCTATGTCACCATGTACCGGTACGGAAGGAATCTGAGTCAATCGCTTTTTGACCCGCCCAATGTGGCCGGCTGGCCGGGAAACCACGCCTGGCTTTCTACAGGGACGATGCCGCTGCGTTGGAATTATGGCGCCAACATAATCAATGGCGCGAGTGTGTTTGACGCCCTGGATCCGGTGCCCTTTGCCATGAAAATGAGTGCGCCAAACGATCCATACGCCTTGTCAAAAGAGTTGGCAGATGCAATGCTCACGCAGCCGCTGGCAGATGAGGAGTACGACCTGCTCGCCGAGGTGCTGTTGGATGGCACGCCTGACTATGAATGGGATATCGAGGAAATGAGTACCCCTGTCCGCCTCCGCGGCTTTTTGGCGTACCTCGTCCAACTCCCCGAATACCAATTAACGTAACGGCAAGGAATAAGCACTCCCCATGACCCAGGGTACCGAAGGGGAGATTCAAGAATCTCTCAAACGTGCCAGCCTTTCGCGGCCATTGTGCTTGACCCAAACTCCGTAGGGGCAGATTCGTGAATCTCTCCAGCGCAGCCTGCCCTTTTGCGGGTTAAACAGCCCTTTTCGTATTGCCAATCTCCCCTCGAAAAATTAAGCAAACCTATGCGTAAATCTAGACTTGGAAGCAGCCTCTCTCATGGTCGCGCGCATGAAGCCGATCACCGTACCTGGAATAGACGCGATTTTCTCTCACAACTTAGCGCCGGCGGCATCGCTGCCAGCTTTATGATGGGCAGCCAGCCCGTGCAAGCCTATAGCTACCATCCTTTGGCTGCAGCATTGCAAGCCGGCGATACGGATCGCGTGCTGGTCCTCGTCCAGTTAAACGGCGGGAACGACGGGTTGAATACCGTGATTCCCGTGCAGAACGATACCTACTATGCCCTTCGCCCCAATATTTCGATACCCCAAAGCGAAGCCGTGTCGTTAGGCTCTGACTTCGGATTACATCCGCTCATGGCGCCACTGGAATCCGTATGGGGCGATGGTAATCTGGGCATTGTGCATGGCGTCGGGTATCCAGACCCCAATCTCTCGCATTTTCGATCAACCGATATCTGGTCCACGGCAAGCAATTCGGATGAGTTCTTGTCTTCCGGATGGCTTGGCCGGCATTTCGAAAGCGAAAATCCAGATTTCGAAACATCTCCGCCGGCGCACCCGCTGGCTGTGCAGCTTGGTCAGGCTTCGTCACTCATCCTTCAGGGGCCTGTAGGACCCATGGGCATGAACATCGCCAACCAGAACATACTAGAGCGTCTGGCGAATGGTGGGCAGCTCTATGATGAAGTGGCCGTGCCAGAATCAATGCATGGAGATCAACTGGCTTTTGTTCGGACAATTGCAAATGATTCGTATCACTACGCCGGCGTTATCCATGAAGCGCTCACGGCTGGCGAAAATCAGGTGGCTTATCCTGAGCAGAATGTATTGGCAACAGATCTTGCAAGCGTAGCGCGGATGATTAAAGGTGGATTGCCCACGCGGCTCTACCTCGTATCGCTTGGCGGATTTGATACACACGCCAATCAGTCGTTCAGGCACGAAGCGTTGATGGATGACCTCGCCAGCGCCATGCGTGCTTTTTCTGATGACTTGAATGCCTCAGGACACCAGGAATGTGTCCTCACCATGACCTTCTCTGAATTTGGCCGGCGTGTCGAGGAAAATGGATCAAGAGGTACAGATCACGGCACCGCAGCACCACTCTTTGTGATGGGTGATGCGGTCAATGGTGGCTTCTATGGTGATGCACCCAGCCTGGAAACGCTTGATACAAGAGGTAACCTGATTCATACAACAGATTTCAGATCTGTGTATGCGACTGTATTGGAAAACTGGCTGGGTGTTGAAGCCGGCTCAGTCGATGCATTGTTTGGGCAGTCTTTTGATCGGCTGGATTTTGTGGAAGATGGGAATACAGGTGTTTCTACGGAAGGGGAGGCCATTACATCCTTTGCGCTGGAGCAGAATTACCCGAATCCGTTTGCACAAAGTACGTCGATTAAATTTAGCTTGTCTGAAGCTGAAGAGGTGAAGCTGACAGTTTATGATGTGTCTGGTAAAGCAGTTAGCGTAGTCGCAAATCGCACTTATGCAAGGGGAGAACACACCGTAGCTTTCGACGCAGGTAGTCTGGCAAGCGGCCTCTATATTTATCAGCTTGAAACCCCTTCACAACGCATAAGCCGGCAAATGACCGTGGTTCGATGATGTGGATCTTCCACGTTTTTTCGCCTTCCCTGCGAAGAGACTCGTAAAGGAAACTGTAATAATTACGCAGGAAACCAGCAGAGAAGCCTCTATAAACCACACCCCGTCATCCCTGTGAAGGCAGGGACCCAGTGTTTAAACTGAAACCAGCCTACATTCTCTGGATTATTGCCTGCGCACATAGACGTCATGGATATCGATACAATTGCGATGAGAATCAGCTCTTCTTCCTTTGTTAACCGCGCCCGTCATCTCTGCGAAGGCAGAGATCCAGTATTTATGGGGCATGGTCGCTGGTTTATCTGGATTCCTGCCTTCGCAGGAATGACGGTGAAAGGAGTCGGGATGTTACAGAAATAATCCTGCTAACATGCTAATTCTGTTGAATATGAATGTATTGTCCTTGAAGCTTATCCGAGAAGGCATCAATCCAGTAAATTCAGCGATGAAGATGCTTAGTTGATGAAATGCAGATCAGGTAAAATATAGGTTAAAACAAAAGCCCCAAGACCAGAGAAAGTCTTGGGGCTTTGCTGTAAAGCTAATGTATGTAATAGGCCCTTCATTCATGTTATAGATCTTTGTACAAAAAACCCTAAACATTGAATCCTGAACCCAGAACTCTTTTTACGCAAACACTGCCAGTAATAACGGAATGAGGAAAAAGAGGATTCCGATATACACCAGGGCATAAATTCGTTTTTTGCCGGCCAAGACACCCATTTGTTCTGCCATCCAGATAGGTATTTCGCGCAATGGCTTGATGCCGAAAATAATCAAGATTCCAAGCACATTAAACGTGAAGTGGGCAAACGCGATGGTGAGTCCCGCTGTGCCGGCTACCGGATCCCCTGCTGCCAGTGATAACGCGGCAAGGAGCGCGGTAACCGTAGTGCCCACGTTAGCGCCAAGTGTGTAAGGGAAGATCTGGCGGACGGTAAGTAAGCCGGCTCCAACCAGGGGTACAACAACCGAAGTAGTTACTGAGGAGCTCTGGACGAGCACAGTAAGCAGTACGCCACATGCCATTGCTGCGAGTGGAGATCCAAAGATGTATTTATGGAGGATGCGCTCAGAACGTCCCATCATCATTTTCTTCAACAGCACAACCAGGTAGCGGAGTGCGATGAAGAGAAACGCAAGACCGATCAGGAGTACCAGAATGCCATTGCTTTGCAGCGTTGTGATCACAAATCCAGCAATAGGCTTGACCACTGCTTTTAACGGGCTGAACAATGAGGCACCACCGATACCTGTAAGTCCGCTTGCCATAAAGCCGGCAATGTTTGAAATCAATCCAAACATAATTTCCAGTGGAAACAGGATGGCAACGGCAAAGAGATTAAAGAAGTCGTGGACTGTGGCCCCAGCCATTGCCCGCATAAACTCATTTTTGCGTGTGATATGCCCCATGGATACGATCGTATTTGTGATCGTCGTGCCAACATTGGCACCCATAATGATGGGGATTGCACCGGTGACCGACAATGTGCCACTCGCTACGAGGGCCACTGTAAGTGCCGTTACAGTGGAAGAACTCTGTACCAGCGACGTTGCCAGTATACCAGTCAACAGTGCAATGAAAGGTGTTGCTGTTGAGGTAAGCAATGTTTCAGCAAAGCCTTTACCCATCAACTTGAAAGCGCTGCTCATCAGTTCCAAACTGACGAAGAATAACAGCAAAATACCCATCAAGGCCAATATGCGAGACACATTCCTGATGGTCTGACTGTTGTCATTTGTAGACCCTGTGTCTGCTGCAAAGTCTTCTGGTATGTACGAACCTGACAATTCTGATGGCTGTGTTTTAATCTTAGGGCTTTTCTTTCTTTCTTTGCCGTCGTTTGGTAAGGCGTCGAGGATTTCCATGAGTTTATTTTGTCAGCCTGCGGGCGTTTGGTTTAATCTATTTAAAATCGACGTGAAGCGTGATTCTTGCGTTAATCAATGGTTCACGGTCGCGTTGATCTTTAGCTATTTCAACGTTCGGGATAAAGCGGACATTTTTATGTGGTTGTAGCGACACACCTATGACTGTATAGGTGTGTGAATAAGATATCGTGTCAAGGTCCATGTTGACATAGTCGAATCTTACGATGAAGGAGGCGATATCGTTGACGGGCAAAATCCCATAAATCGATGCACCTGATTGTGTTTGGTCTGGGGTGGCACCATCATATTGCAGGTTATAAGTAAAAGCTTCCAGACCGGCGGAAAACCGGGAGCCTTTGTATCCCACAAAAAGCGGAATGTGTAAACCTGCCGTTCTGTCGTCACTATAGTTCGCATAATCGAGTCCTATAGTGGCGGAAATTGTACTTGAGGGATACCACTCGATTTGGCTATAAAAGCGCTTATTGTTGTCATCCTCGCGCCGCACGCCTTCGTTGCTGCCCACCATCAATCCGTATCTCAAAGAACCATTTTTAGCAAGGGGCCCCCTGATAACAACGCCAAAATCTCTTGAGGAGAGAATCCGGTTTTTAGCGGTCAGTGTTCTAGCGAGACTACGATATCCCCAGGCTTTTTGAGAAACCACAAAGCTTGGAGGATGCGTGAGCCCGATGATTAAATTGTGCCCCTCACCCAATATGTTATGCCATTTCAGCAACAAGTCCTTTACATATGGTGCTGCCTGTCCCTGTGCTGTAGTAGAGGAGTTGGATACTTCGAATCGCAGTCGGGCACTAAATGTGTCAGAAAGTTTAGCGTCTGTACCAAATTGAATTTGTCTGAACGAATATCCGTTATCGCCGGCCTTGCCTGAATCAGGAGAAGTCGCAATATAACTGTAGTCAATAAACGTTCGACCACCAAAAGAGTAAGTGGTCTGTGCAAGGACGGGACTTTGGACAAAAGTTGTGGTCAATAGCGTTACCAGCATAAAAAGGCAGACATATCGACTGAGAGAGTATTCGTTATTAATCTGCACAAAAATCGAAGGCAGATACAACAAACTATTTAATTTCATCTATCGAGATCAGGTTACTGGAGCTATATTATTATACTATTAACCGCATGTTACCTTAGTGTTAAGAAGTTCTGGAATGCTACACTTTTTTGTAGAATTAGCTGTTAATTTATGCGTTGATACTGGCTTTGGGAGTAAGCGTAGGCCATAGTTTGTAAAACAGCAGAAGGGTTTTTGAAATAACTATTTCAAAAACCCTTCTGCTGTTTTTAATTTTTAGATTTTATCGTTTTGTTCTCAGCCGGCGTAATGGGCAAAGAACCGAATGGACGACAAAATCCCTTCTCTAAACCGATCCATACCAAAGCTTTCATTGGGTGAGTGGATGGCGTCTTCGTCCAGGCCAAAGCCCATGAGTACCGTATCTATTCCAAGTATTTCTTTGAATTCAGCTACAACCGGGATCGAGCCGCCTTCACGGGTGAAGAACGGTTTCTTGCCATAGGTGTCGTTGAGTGCCTGTGCTGCCGCTTGCATAGCTGGGTGATTGGTGTCTACAATAGCGCCCTTGCCACCATGCAGGTCTTTGAATTCCAGCTTCATTGTAGCCGGCACATTTGCTTCGAAATACGCCCGGATTTTATCTGTAATCTCTTCAGGCTGTTGGTTGGGGACGAGCCGCATAGATATTTTTGCGCAGGCATACGATGGCAACACGGTTTTAGCCCCTTCTCCCTGGTAGCCTCCCCAGATGCCGTTAACATCAAGCGTGGGCCTCGCGCTGGTGCCTTCGTAGGCTGTGTAGCCGGCTTCGGTTTTGGTCTGAGACGCACCCACTGATTTACCCCATGCATCGCCGTCAAAAGGCAGTGCGGCGAAGGTATCACGTTCTTCTTGCGTGAGGTCGATTACATTGTCGTAAAAGCCAGGAATTGTCACCCGGTGATTGTCATCGTGCAGGTCGGCAATCATCTTTGCCAGCGCATTGAGTGGATTGTGGATGCCGCCTCCATACATACCAGAATGCAGGTCGCGATCCGGGCCGGTAAGCTTGACTTCAACATAGGCGAGCCCGCGCAATCCGTACGTGATTGAAGGCACGCCTTGCGCGAACATCGAGGTGTCTGATATCATCACAACGTCGGCCTTCAAAAGCTCTTTGTTGGCTTCTATAAACGGCGTAAGATGGACGGAGCCGCTTTCTTCCTCTCCCTCAATGATAAACTTCAGGTTGAGGGGTGGATTTCCTTCTGCTTTCAGGTAGGCCTCGATGGCTTTCAGGTGCATGAACACCTGCCCCTTGTCATCACTAGAGCCCCGTGCAACCAATCGGCCATCTTCTTTCAAGATGGGCTCAAATGGATCAGATTCCCACAGATCAAGCGGATCAGGCGGCTGGACATCATAATGTCCATAAACAAGCACCGTCGGTTTCGAAGGGTCCACCAGATGCTCCCCGTAAACAATAGGATGGCCGGCGGTTTCCATAATTTCAACCTTGCTGATCCCGATGCTTTTCATGTGATCTGCCATCCATACCGCACACCGTCGTACCTCTCCAGCGTAAGCGGAGTCCGTGCTGATCGATTGAATTTTAAGCAGCTCAATTAATTCCTGTACATAGTTCGGGAAATGATGCGACGCGTGTTGTAGGGCGGATTGCATTATTTTGGTTTAGGGTTTAGGGTTTAGGGTTTAGGGTTTAGGGTTTAGGGTTAGGAGTGTTCAGAAAAATTCCGAATCGATCTTTTAGAGTAAATTCCCAGGATTCGCTTGGATTTCAAAGTGCGAAATTAGCCGATTTTGGACGATCATAGCGCTT
>JBGCEN010000172.1:0-26399 GCA_045106435.1 Rhodothermales bacterium | reverse complement strand
AGACGCTGCCATATTATATCGAGCATATCGGTTAACGCGAAATCTTTGTGCCAATCAATCTTTTCACTCGCATCCCGATTTACATACAACCAATGCGCAAGTAAACGAATATCTTCAATCTCAGCTTTGAAATAGCGATCCGGTCTGTTCGTTTCGTCGCCATCAAAATGAAGCGCTAGTTTGTCCTCGATTTGTTTTCGCTCTTCTTCTTGCGGTGGCAGTGTACATTTCATTGTTTCAATGAGCCGGCCGTGGCGCACAAACAGAAGCCGGCGGTGTCCGTCATTGATCGAGCGATCGATGACAACCGCATTATGCTCCAATACCGGAGAAGCGATATTGCGCTGCTTTTCGAGTAGCAAAGTAACCAGTTCTTTGTGGTCTCTGTACTGCGCAGCCTGTTCATAATCCATTTCAATGGATGCTGCCTTCATGGCCTCTTCGAGCTTTGCCAGAACAACTTCACCGTCTTCACCGCGAAGGAAACGCTTCACGCGCTCCACTTCTTCATCATACCAATCTGTATTATCCGCGCGTTCACAAGATGCTTTACAGGGTGCCTTGCAACGTTTCAAATCCTCGTAAAGACATGTCGTTTTGCGCTTGAAAGTCGTGTTATCACACTCCCGCAGGAGAAAGAACTGGTTTATAAGATCCAGAATTAACTCCCCTTGCCGGCGCGTTGCCACCGGGCCAAAATAGTCTGAGCCGTCATCAACCAGATAGGAATGAAGTGAAGCGCGAGGAAAGAGTTCACCGACGCTCAATTTGATAAAGGGGCGATTCCGATAAAACTTCTGAGCTTTGTTAAAGCGAGGCTTTAATTCCTTAATTAACTTTGACTCTTCAAGTAATGCCTCCAGCTCAGAATCATACGTTTGCCACGTGATGTGCTTTACCCGATCTACCAGATTTCGTGTACGGGTTTCGTGCCCTTCGATGGCATTGAAGTAACTCTTGACACGAGACTTCAAGTTTTTTGCCTTGCCTACGTAAATAACCTTCTTCCGCCCATCGCGCATAAAATATACCCCCGGCGATTGAGGCAACAGGGGCAAAACATTCTGTTTGATATGCAAAAGGTTTTTTAATGCACCTTTTTTTGCAGCATAGGTCTGGTATTGAAATCGTATGAGATCGTCGATACTCGACACATCGTTTTCATACTGTACCTTTTTCAAAAAATGCTGCAACACCTCAGCAGTCGCCATGGCATCTCCCAGCGCCCGGTGCCGGCCTTCGATCCGTATCCCGTAAAAAGCCGCCAGTGCGGTTAGTCCTTTAGACCGCAAACCACGCAAGAGCCGGCGGGCCAATCGAAGCGTGCAAAGCGAAGTATTTTCAAGAGGTGGAAGCGCAAGGCGCGAAAGCTCTGCATTTATAAAGCCCAAGTCAAAGGACAAATTATGGGCAACGAAAATATCATCTCCTAAAAACTCAAGGAAGTCTGGCAATACGCGATCAATGGTAGGCTGATCGTATACCATACTGCTGTTAATGCCTGTGATTTGCGTAATGCGGCCCGGGATGATCCGATCCGGATTGATCAACTGATCATAGGTTTCGGTAATTTCTCCCTCCACTACACGTACTGCCGCTATTTCAATAATTCTCTCCGTCGCCGGCCGCACACCCGTCGTCTCAGTATCTACAACTACAAATGGCGTTTCGGATAGATGCATAAGTATTTTACTGAGACGTTTCCCTCGTTCCAGGTCCGTGGTCATTCAAATTAGATCACAAACCGCACGTTGCACAATCAAAACGCGGCCAATGGAACGCACAACCTGAAATGATTCATCATATTAATCGATGCAAATCTGTGATTAGCATACCATAAGTTAGACATATATGTGCCGCTATTCCCAAATTTTTTTTTGAGAAAATAAAAAAATGCTTTCAAAGGGATTTTTATTAAAAAAAAGATTAGTATTTTCCTAAATACCTGAAAATGAATTCAGGACCATAAAACCTCCTTCCCCCGGATCTATGGGTCAGCAGCAGTTATTACTTCTTGTACTCGGTATCGTCCTTGTGATGGTGGCCGTTGTTGCTGGCTTAATGATTTTCGAGGATAACATTAAAAAGAGCAACTCCGAGTCTCTCATCTCAGATGCAGTAAATATTGCGACTTCAGCTCAATCGTGGAAAGTACGCCCTACTGCTTTTGGTGGCCAACAGGGGCAGTATAGAGATGACCCGATGGATTACACAGGATTTGATTTCAATTCAATATCCCTGCCGACACCTCACATTACCGCCAACGGAGCCTTCACCTTTACGGCAGACGCACGCGGCCTCGTCATCATAGGTCAGAACGAAGATCACGGAAATCAGGTAACCCTCACCGTTGACGGATTGACTGAAAGGGATATCATTGCAGTTGTTTCTAACTTTGATGAAACCTTAAATATCACCAGCCAATAGAAGCCCACGTCAATTGCCCAAACCGCATGCCGCAGAAGATGTATGGCCCAGGCAGGCATCTTTGAACAGCCGGATCATGCGCTCGATTGAGTGTCGGTTAAAATGGTCAAAAGGCTACAGCAATTCTTCGCTGTAATATTCTACAAATCTTGGCTAAATAAGCCAGCACGAACCTATTTAAGGCCTTAGTATAGAGCAAAATCAGTTGATTCTGGTTTTGCTTAAAAGCCCTAAATGTTACCCAGTTAATGATCTCATGAAAATCACTGTTATAGGTGCCGGCAATGTAGGCGCAACCGCAGCCGACTGCGTGGCGCGCAAAGACATTGTCGATGAAGTAGTAATTATAGACATTGTCGATGGCCTGCCACAGGGCAAAGCGCTCGACATCCAGGAATCTGCCCCGATTCACCTCTTCGATACGCGCGTATCCGGCACAAACGACTATAAAGACACAGCCGGCACCGACATCGCCATTATCACGGCAGGCTCTCCCAGAAAGCCAGGCATGAGCCGCGATGATCTGCTCGCTATTAACGCAAAAATTGTACGGTCAGTCACAAAGCAACTGATGCAGGACAGTCCAGATGCGATTCTTATCGTCGTATCTAATCCGCTGGATGTAATGGCCTATGCTGCGTTTATGGAAAGCGGCTTGCCAAGCGAAAAAGTTATGGGAATGGCCGGCGTGCTGGATACTGCACGTTATCGCGCATTTATCGCCATGGAGTTGGGCGTATCGGTTAGAGATATCGAAGCACTCTTGCTCGGCGGACATGGTGACACCATGGTCCCTCTCCCCCGTTACACCTCTGTTTCAGGCATTCCGCTTCCTGAGTTGATGGATGAAAAAACGATTCACAACATCGTGGAGCGCACCAAATTTGGCGGTGGCGAAATTGTTAAGCTGATGGGCACATCTGCATGGTATGCACCCGGTGCTGCTGCTGCAGAAATGGCCGAAGCGATTGTGAAAGACTCAGGCCGTGTGCTGCCCTGTGCTGCCCGTCTTGAAGGCCAGTATGGATTGAAAGATATCTTCCTTGGCGTACCTGTTAAACTGGGCCACGGTGGAATCAAAGAAATCATCGAAGTAGAACTGAGCGCTACTGAAAAAGAGCAGATGAATAAGTCTGCAGCACATGTGGATGCCAACCTTGAAGCACTCGCCAGACTTGATGCAGCGAGCTAGCCTTATGTATCTACTTTAGCTCGTGTGTATTAGAAGCTGTTGAGATTTGATGTTCAAAAGCGCCGAATGATCGTGCGCCCAATGCGAAGATTAAATCTCAACAGTTTCTTAAGCACGTTGGATGATATTTCTACAGAACAGGCACAGCAAAGCCCCGTAGTGCCGCGGTAAAACGGCAGTATTGCTACGACAATTGCTGCGGCAAAACCAGTGCATTGCTATTGCAGAACCACCACATCTTCACGGCAATTTAAAACGGCCTTGAACGAATAAGCTGTAGAACTTGCATCCTGGATTATGAAACCCTTGAAAAGTGGAAACTATGTCGCATGTTTCTGATTTCATGGATTAAAAATTGCTCAATAGGACATTAAGGTACTGCTGCACGACACAGCTGCTACACAATTTAATGCACCGTGTAATGCGTTGAAGTGGTTCCAATGGCCTTTAGAATTCCAGTTTACATACCCAATATTTCGACAGAAAAACTGATTGAATTGCTATCAATCAGCCTGGATATGGAAAGCTCGATTGTGGACTTCGAGTTACTGGAAAAGGGGGCAAGATTTAGAGCGCCTGAATTGGCGATTGTTGTAACGGCAGAAAATGCATCTGCCGATGTGCTGTCTCCTGATAGCATGCCCGAGAATGTTGAAAAGCGTCTAATTATTGTTGTGCAACATCTAATAAATGCGGCACGCATTCTTGGCGCGACACAGTTCTCGATCGAACATAAAGGATTTGACATGCGTCTTCGCCCGACAAATCTGGATGTTCAACATATAGAGCACTTGATAATCGCTTCCGGTTCATTCAAAATCGATCAAATCAACATTTTTTGATCGTTGGTATTAATAATACGTGAATGTAGCAGATACTGGAAAAGATTATCTATAATACTGCGTTTAAGCAGATGATGTAAAAGAGCTTGATTAAAGATGGCTTCTTTTGCGTCGTTTTTGAGTAATTATTCGGTTTTGCTGCACGCTTTATGAACAACAGCGTTAAAAATCTAAAGAAAGGGTTTGATATTCGGCTTAAAGGAAAAGCTGAAACGAAGCACCTCGATGTTGCGCAACCCAGTCTGTTCGCTCTTAAGCCAACGGATATTATCGGGATTGCCCCTATACCCAAAGTGACCGTCAAGGAGGGTGAAGAGGTTCGCGCCGGCGAACCTCTCTTTTTTGACAAGCCTTCCCCGGACATTATCTACTCCGCTCCAGTAAGCGGCGAGGTCGTCGAGGTAAGACGCGGTCCCAAGCGGGCTATACACGAGATAGTCATCCTCGCAGATTCAGAAATACAATTCCATGAATATGGAAAAATGAACATTGAATCTGCCTCAAGAGAGGAAATAATTTCCCGCATGCTGGCATCTGGTGCCTGGCCTTTGATTCGCCAGCGCCCTTTCAATGTAATCGCCAAGCCGGCCGAGACACCGAGAGATGTTTACATCTCTTGCTTTGACACAGCCCCACTGGGTGCTGACCAAAATTATGTAATCCAGGGTAAAGAAAAGTATTTCCAACACGGCTTGAACGTGTTAGGCAAGCTTACCTCTGGTAGCGTGCATCTTGGTGTAACAACCACTTCAGCTGAAGTTTACAAAAGAGCTGAAGGCGTTAAGATCCATTCGTTTAATGGCCCCCACCCCGCTGGCAATGTTGGTGTACACATTCACCACACCGCGGCCATTGGGAAAGGTGATCTAATTTGGACGCTTAAACCGCAAGACGTCGCCATCATTGGCAAGCTGTTCATGGAAGGTATCTTTGATGCTGAGCGGACCGTCGCATTTGCGGGTGACGAACTAAAAAGCACAGGTTATTTCAAAACCCGAATTGGTGCTTCCATCAAATCGGTTGTTGAGAATAATGTCAACCATGAAAATGTTCGCTACATAAGCGGCAATGTGCTTTCAGGAACGAGGATTAAATCCGACGGATTTGTTGGTTTGTACGACGACTTAATCTCGGTAATCGAGGAAGGCAATGAACAGGAATTCCTGGGATGGCTCTTTCCTTCGTATCCTCGCCCAAGTCTTTCCAGAACGTTTCCCTCTTTCCTTTTCCCCAACCGCGAGTACCACGTGAACTCAAATAACCACGGGGAAGAAAGAGCGTATGTCATGACCGGACAATACGAGAAGGTTATGCCTATGGATGTTCTGCCTCAACATCTGATCAAGTCAATCCTTTATGAGGACTTTGACCAAATGGAAGGGTTGGGTATTTATGAAGTTGTTGAAGAAGACCTTGCATTATGTGAATTTGTTTGTACCTCAAAACAACCGGTACAAAAGATTTTACGAGACGGTCTTGACCTAGTGCGCCTTGAAGGATGACAAGAGAATCAGGAGTTGATTCGACTATACTATGAAGCTATTTAAAAATATACTTGGCACTATAAAGCCACATTTCGAAGAAGGAGGCAAGCTGAAGAAGCTGTACTATGCCTACGACGCATTCGAAACGTTTTTATTCGTACCCGGGCACGCATCGGAAGCTGGCAGTACACACATTAAGGACGGCATTGACCTGAAAAGGACGATGTTTACCGTTGTTATCGCCATGATTCCCTGCTTGCTATTTGGTATTTGGAATGTTGGGCATCAGCATTTCATCGCCATGGGTGAGTTTATTGGCGCCGGCGAAGGATTCATGGACAAAATCATGTTTGGCGCGCTGAAAGTGCTGCCGATCGTTATTGTGTCTTACGGAGTAGGACTCGGTGTTGAGTTCGCCTTTGCTGTTGCGCGTAATCATCCTGTAAATGAGGGTTTCCTTGTTACTGGGATGCTAATCCCCCTTGTCATGCCTCCTACTGTTCCCTTGTGGATGGTAGGCGTTGCAACCATCTTTGCGGTTGTTGTTGGTAAGGAGGCGTTTGGTGGAACGGGAATGAACATCCTTAATGTGGCACTAACGGCCCGTGTGTTCATTTTCTTCGCGCATCCGACATACATCTCCGGAGATCAGGTTTGGGTTGCCGGCGATCCTTCAACGTTTATTGATGGTTTCTCAGGTGCAACGCCGCTGGGTGTTGCTTATTTGAGCGGACTTGAAGGGCTTTCTTCGATGCAGCATGTTTCCTACAGCCTGAGCAATATGATTACCGGAATCATTCCGGGATCAATCGGCGAAACGTCCGTCATTGCTATTGGCCTGGGAGCGATCATCTTACTCGTTTCCGGTATCGCAAGCTGGCGTGTAATGCTCAGTATGTTGATCGGTACATTTGTGACCGCCACCGTATTGTATGCTGTAGATATCAATCCTTTTAATGGTGTCCCTGCTCATTACCATTTGTTCATGGGTAGTACACTGTTTGCCATGGTATTTATGGCGACTGATCCCGTAACTGCAGCCCAAACCGATACTGGTAAATGGGTCTATGGTTTTTTAATCGGGTTCTTCGGCATAATTATCCGCGTGCTGAATCCAGCTTATCCAGAAGGATGGATGCTAGCGATTCTGCTTATGAATGTTTTTGCCCCAACCATCGATCATCTTGTTATACAGTCGAATATCAAAAGGAGGCTGAGCCGTGCACTCAAATAGATATACATTTTTATACGCCATTGGCTTTACAGCGATTGTAGCACTTGTGCTCGCGGTTGCTGCCACAAGCCTATACCCTCGTCAAAAGATTAACATTGACCAGGCCAAGCGAAAAGCAATTTTGCAAAGCGTGATGGACCTCAATGAAGAGACGTTGGAGGCAGATTACAACAACTATATCACAGAGGTTGTAGTCAATGCAGAGGGTGAAGAAGTAACTACCGTTCGCGCATTCGACGTTGATGTCTTAAAAGAATCAAAGAAAGAAGCTGCTGATAGATTGCTGCCAATCTTTATTTATAAAGACGACTCGCGCACAAACTACATCATCCCAATGCAGGGTAATGGCCTCTGGAATGCAATCAGTGCGTTCCTTGCACTGGAGAAAGACGCTACAACCATCTACGGCGTTGTATTTGACCATGTGGCAGAAACGCCGGGCCTAGGTGCAGAGATAACAACGGATCGTTTCCAGGACCAATATAAAGGCAAGAAGATCTACGATGGTGGTGGCTCTTTTGCAACGATCTCTGTACTGAAAGGGAGTGGCAATGATGTCACCAGCGAACCCCATATTGTTGACGGTATTTCTGGTGCAACCATGACCACAAATGGCGTAACAGAAATGTTCGAAAAGGAATTACAGAACTACTCGTCGTACTTCAAAAAAATTAAATCATAGATCTGGTATGAGTACCGAAACTGTTGACAAAACTTCAGGTGCCGAAGTTCTAAAACCAGAACCTAAAGAGCCGCTTTTTTCGAAGAAGAACAAGCGACTTGTAACGGATCCGTTTAACGATAACAACCCGATCACCGTACAGGTGCTTGGTGTTTGTTCAGCGTTGGCTGTGACAACACAGCTTAAACCGGCTTTTGTAATGGCCATCTCTGTAGTGGTGGTTATTTCGTTTTCTAATCTGATCGTTTCTGTGTTACGCAACACAATTCCGTCGCGTATCAGAATGATCGTTCAGCTAACGGTTATTGCGAGCCTTGTTATTCTCGTTGACCAGGTGCTGAGAGCTTTTGTGTACGACGTAAGCCGGCAGCTGTCGGTTTATATCGGACTGATCATCACGAACTGTATTGTGATGGGCCGGCTTGAAGCATTTGCTATGGGCAACAAACCATGGCCTTCTTTACTCGATGGCCTGGGTAATGGAATTGGCTATGGAGCCATCCTGATCGCAGTCGCCTTTTTCAGGGAGCTTTTTGGCGCCGGCACATTGTTTGGCGTCCAGATGATTCCTCAGTTTTTATATGATATTGGATATGAAAACAACGGTGTCATGCTTACATCAGCAGCTGCTATGTTCATCATAGGTTTGCTGATTTGGCTACAACGATCGATCAACAACAAGTTGGTT
Organism: Rhodothermales bacterium; assembly: GCA_045106435.1. Classification (GTDB taxonomy): domain Bacteria; phylum Bacteroidota; class Rhodothermia; order Rhodothermales; family JAHQVL01; genus JBCCIM01. The sequence goes on along the minus strand of JBGCEN010000172.1, from coordinate 17,850 downwards.
GACGTTTCCTGATCGGTCTTATCTGATTACCGATGATTATATCCAAGTAATACGACTATAGAACCATGGAACTGGTTAATTTATTTATAAAGTCTGCCTTCATCGAGAACATGATCCTCACCTACTTTCTGGGGATGTGCTCTTACCTGGCAGTGTCGAAAACAGTGAAAACTGCTTTTGGCCTCGGACTGGCAGTCATTTTTGTACTTGCTATTACAGCACCGATCAACTGGGCGGTTAACACGTATGTGCTCAAAGAGGGTGCACTCGCTGGAATTTCTCCGAGCCTTGCTACCGTAGATCTTACCTTTTTGCAGTTCATCGTGTTTATCGCGGTTATCGCATCTATGGTACAGCTGGTAGAAATCGTTGTTGAGCGCTACTTCCCTGCCCTGTATACATCGCTGGGTATTTTCTTGCCGCTGATTACGGTGAACTGCTCTATCCTTGGCGGTTCATTGTTCATTGTGCAGCGTGATTATGCGTTTGACGAATCGGTTGTCTTTGGCCTCGGATCTGGGTTTGGATTCTTCCTGGCCATTGTAGCAATTGCTGCGATCCGCGAGAAATTACGCTATGCGCACATTCCGCCGGCATTGCGGGGACTGGGCATTGCATTCATTATTACTGGACTTATGGGCATCGCATTCATGAGTTTGGCTGGTATTAAATTATAAAGCGACTACAAGCTTCTAATTGATATGGATATCCTGAATTTATTACCTGTTACACTTGCAAGCATCGGTGCGTTCGTTGGATTAACGCTCGTGCTGGTCGGATTGCTGGTATTGGCAAAAGAAAAGCTGATGCCGTCCGGTGAAGTGAAAATCATCGTCAATGGAGACGAAGACAACCCGTTGGTCGTGCAACCGGGCGCTACTTTACTTACTGTGCTTTCAGAAAAAAGCATTTTCTTGCCGTCTGCATGCGGTGGTGGTGGTACTTGTGCTATGTGCCGGTGCCAGGTTATGGATGGCGGTGGTGACGTCCTCCCTACCGAGATGAACCACTTGACCCGTAAAGAAGCAGGTGAAAACTGGCGTTTAGGATGTCAGGTTAAAGTGAAGCAGGATATGCAAATCCATGTTGACGAAGAGATCTTCGGCATCAAGAAATGGGATTGCGAAGTTATCGGAAATGATAACGTGGCTACCTTCATTAAGGAGTTTGTTGTAAAACTACCTGAAGGGGAAATCCTTGACTTCCAATCCGGCGGTTATATTCAGATTGACGTGCCTCCTATCGAGGTCGATTTCAAGGATATGATCATTCAAGACGAGTATCATGGCGACTGGGACAAGTTTGGTCTCTGGGGCCTGAAAATGAAGAACGATGAAACGGTGTTTCGTGCGTACTCGATGGCCAACCATCCTGCGGAAGGCAACATCGTTATGCTTAACATCAGGATCGCTTCACCGCCTTGGGATCGTGCAAAAAATCAATGGATGGATGTAAATCCTGGTCTTTGCTCTTCTTATGTATTCTCTCGGAAAGTAGGAGACAAAGTAACGATATCAGGTCCTTATGGTGAGTTCTTTATCAAGGACACCGGCAAGGAAATGGTTTACATTGGTGGAGGCGCCGGCATGGCACCGCTCCGGTCACACATCTTCCACTTATTCCACACCCTGGGTACCGACAGAACAGTGTCTTACTGGTATGGTGGTCGCTCTGCAAGAGAGCTCTTCTACACGGATCATTTTAGAGACATTGAAGAGAAATTTCCAAACTTCTCGTACCATATTGGTCTTTCAGAGCCGCTGCCAGAAGATAACTGGGACGGCCCCGTCGGGTTTATTCATCAGGTTGTCCTGGACCAGTACCTGAGCAAACACGAAGAGCCTGAAGAAATTGAATACTACCTCTGCGGTCCCCCACTCATGCTGAAAGCTGTGATGAACATGCTGGATGACCTGGGTGTACCTGAATCAAACATTGCCTTTGACGACTTTGGTTGATTTCATTTAAGGTGTATTGATATATTCAAAAAGGGGATGGCTTCCGAGCTCATCCCCTTTCTTTTTAATGTACATGTCGTGACATCATGCGCTTCAACAGCTTAGTAGTCGTTTTTCTTTGTCTCTGCTTTGGTTCTTGCACCCCGGAGCCCATTGTCCTGACAAGTTTTGATGGACAAACCATGGGTACCACCTATCGAGTGTCTGTAGTTACAGCATTCAGCCGGACTGCTGCACTAAAGGCATCCACAGATCAATTGCTTGAAGAGGTCAATGCATCACTGTCAACTTATATTGATTCTTCGTTGATATCTACCATTAATGCTTCGGATGACACCAACACCTTCCATGTTGTGGACCCTCATTTTTCTGCAGTGTTCAAAAAAGCCCTTGAGATCCACGAGTTGACTGATGGTTTTTTTAATCCAGCCGTTGGCCCCCTTGTAGCCGCATGGGGGTTTGGACCTAAAAAAGAAGCACAGCCCTCAGCAGCAGAAGTTGACTCTCTATTAAGACTGACAAACCTTGATGCCTTTTACTGGCAATCTTCAAACACCATTGGCAAGCGCCTCGCACACGGCCAACTGGACTTTAACGCGATTGCCAAAGGCTATGGTGTAGATGTAGTCGCTGAGCTACTGATTGAAGAGGGCATCAATGATTTTTTCGTTGAAATAGGTGGTGAGGTGCGCACTAAAGGACAACACCTGGAAGGCCGGCTATGGCGTGCAGGAATTGACAAACCAACAATAGACGAGCCAACGGTGGACATAAACCAGGCACGTGAAATTCAGGCAGCAATTGAGATAGAAAACATGGGCCTTGCTACATCTGGCAACTATCGCAATTTTTATGTCCAGGAAGGCCGAAAATACGTCCACACAATTAGTCCATTCACTGGCTACCCAAAAGAAAGCGATTTGCTCAGTGCTTCTGTACTGGCTAATGACTGCATGACCGCAGATGCTTATGCCACAGCTTTTATGGTGATGGGAAAGGAAAAAGCGTTGCGACTGGCCGAACAACAAGACGGCATTGAGGCGTATTTTGTTATTGCCGATTCATCAGGCAACTACAACGAAGTGAGTACAAGCGGATTCCCGCCCTCTTTGATAGCAAATGATTAAGCTCGGATACCGAAGAAATTAAGCTTTGACCGTATCTATTTGGCAAGGCTCATCTACCTTTTTACCACAGACGGTACAGTCGCCAAGTTCGTTCTTCAGGTAAGGATTGTTGCTACTGCAGGTCCCTTTAAACTCTCCGTCTTTAACCAGAAGAATTCGCGTTGCTATCATTGCAAAGCACATGCCCATAATAGCCAGCGTAACCAGTATCGTTGCCATCGTAATTCCCCTTTAGTTCGTCTTCTCTCTTAATATCAACCTTACGATAAGTTTCGACGATACATCGTTACAGATAAGGGCCAATGAATACAATCTGCCCGGCCTGACAAGGCTATTGTTCAGCCGGCTCAACCTGCAATTTCCGCTTTTGCATATTTGCTACAAAAAAGAAATAGCCGGCGGCTACCAAACAAACACAGCCAACAGCCATCTCTGTACCGTCCAGAGACTTGTCGGTCAAAAAGCTGCCTAAAAGAAATGCAAATAGAATACTGACGAGCCATGCGACCTGGAAATAAAACCGGCCATCTTTCTGTTCTATTTCTAGAATTTGCTCATTGCCTAAAATTTGCTCAGTACCTAAAATCTGTTCGTTGACTAAAATCTGCTCATTGTCTAAAAGTGGGAGCGATTCCTCTTCTGAATCATAAGTATGCAACATTCGCAAGGCATGGTTTGCATCAGATGGTTTTACAACAAGTCTGATACCTTGCTGCGTCTCTCCTCCTCCACTCCAGGTTGCATCCATAAAGATAAAGGCTTCAACACCTTTATTTTTAAGGTACTCTTGCGCATGTAAAGCCTGCTGATTCAGGCTAAAGCGCCGAATTAACACAGGTTCTTTATTCATTTCGGCTTTTGAAAGATATTGTATGGGCATTAGAATAATATCCTATTTTCTCACTTTGTACTACACACGGCAGTTGTATCTTGCCTACAACGCCAGTACTATTCTCCAATACTGAAATCATGCCAAAACCCAAGAAAATAGATTATCCGTCTTATTATACAGGATACGTAGAACAAGTGCCTGATGTCAAACTACTGAAATTGCTGCAGTCCCAATCTGAAAAAACCAAGGATTTATTTGGAGGTCTAACTTCAGAGCAGGTCGACTACGCTTATGCGCCTGGTAAGTGGACCTTGAAAGAAATGTTGGGACACTTGTGCGATACGGAACGCATCTTCGTTTATCGCGCCTTGTGCATGGCTCGCGGAGATCAGCAGTCTCTTCCCGGCATGGATGAAAATGAATACATGGTACACGCCAATTTTGCCGGCCGCACAATAGAAAGCCTGATTCTTGAATATGATTCCATCAGAAACGCAACGATTCAGTTTTTAACATATCTAACAGCAGACGATCTCAATAGAACAGGCACCGCCAACAACGGGCATTTCACGGTCAACGCGTTGATGTATATTATCGCCGGCCACGAACTACATCACATGGCCATTGTTAAGGAGCGTTATTTATAGGATGCAAGAAGTTCGATAGATACGAGTGTAAAAAAGTGCAAAAGAAAAGGCAGATACACTCCTTGTACCTTTCGTACACATCAAACTCCTCGTACTTATTTACAAAACATCAACTTCCAACTAAATTTTAACCATTGCTTATTTATGAGTGTAATTATTGTAGGCGACGGGCCGGCGGGATTAAGCGCTGCCCTCTTTCTTGCAAAGAAAGACATGGACGTGACGGTTTTCGGGAAAAACGAAACGGCAATGCACTATGCAAGGCTTTATAACTACCTGGGTATCGAAGACATAACAGGCACTGATTTCCAGCAGATTGCAAGAAAACAGGTAGATAAATTTGGCGCTAAAATAATTGATGCGTTTGTTTCAACGATTACTGTTGATGACAACTTTGTAGTTACTACAGAAGACAAATCAACGTACACAAGCAAATACCTGATCATTGCAGAAGGCAAAGGGATGAAGCTGTGCAATGCACTAGGCTTGTCCCTTGAATTAACAGGCATCAAGGTAGATCGAGATGGAAAAACAGATATCGATCGGCTCTATGTTGTGGGCAGAGGCACCAAGCTCAGAAGAAGTCAGGCCATTATATCTGCCGGAGAAGGCGCCTCTACGGCGCTGGACATCTTGTCTGTAGAAGCGGGCAAAGATGTGCTTGATTATGACTCGGTAAATTGATGCTGAATGTGCAGTGATCAAATCGAGTTACACCCAATACTCGTATGTGATCATTTCAAAGCGAACCTGATCAAAAACTAATAAAATGAAGGGATAACTCCAATCTCCTAAATTAACAAGAGTCTACACTACATTTTACATAATTAACTCTTTCCCAGCGCACCTGAATAAGGAATTTTGGTTTCTTAATTCAGGTGTTTTTTTTATGTATTTCTTTCGATCATCTAATGAAGACATAGAGAGAATGCGATGAAGAATAGCATGCCCCTACACATTCTCAGCGTCCATAACATTAACTTTACACATGGATTCCAGAGAATCTGTATTCTTTGGCTTTCATGGCAGAACCTGCGTTTATAATAACTTTCACTTACATATTAAATTTCATTATGAACCTCAAGAAATCAATCTTGAAGGTCATGATGTTGAGCCTCCTGATGTTGTTTGTTTCGATGCCGGCCTTTGGCCAGGGTGTCACAACATCATCTATGAGAGGAACCATCATTGACAACAATGGCGAAACGTTGCCTGGAGCAAACGTAATCGCTACCCACGTTGCCTCAGGCACCCAATATGGCACTGCTGCCAACGTACAAGGCACGTTTAATATTCGTGGTATGCGCGTTGGCGGTCCCTACCGGGTAACCGTTACCTTTGTCGGATACCAGGAATATTCCATTGACAACATTTACCTTGGACTTGGAGATACCTACCAGTTAAATGCAGCGCTGACCGAAGATGCTGTACAACTTGATGGTATTGATGTCGTCGCCTCTGGTGGTGTATTTGATCCTGGCCGTGTTGGCACGGGTACAAACATCAGCGAAGAGCAACTGAACATCATCCCTACCATCGGACGAGATCTTGCTGACTTCACACGGCTAACGCCTCAGGCATATGTTGAGAACGACGATGATGACGGCCCAGCGATCTCTATCGCCGGCCAGAACAACCGCTACAATGCTATTTATGTAGACGGCGCCGTAAGCAACGACGTGTTCGGTCTGTCTGCTCAGGGCACCAACGGTGGCCAAACGGGCTCTACGCCGATCTCCATTGATGCCATCGAAGAATTCCAGATCAACATCGCCCCATACGATGTTACGCAGAGCGGTTTCACGGGCGGCTCTATTAACGCCATCACACGCTCTGGTACAAATCAGTATGAAGGTTCTTTCTACTCTTACTTCAGAAACGAAGCATTTGTAGGGAAGACGCCGGGTGTTTTGTCTGACTTCACAGGCGACGAACGGAAGGCTCTACCAGACTTCTCGAACAACCGCTATGGGGTGCGCATTGGTGGACCGATCATCGAAAACAAGTTGTTTTTCTTTGCGAACGTTGAACTTCTTCGCTCTGAAACACCACAGCCATTCGAATCTTATGTTGGTACATCGAGCTCAAGACTGGACGAAATCCGTTCGACCTTATTGAGCGAAGTAGGCTACGAAACAGGCGACTTTGGCGACAAAGTGTCTTCTTTGGACGATAATAAATTCCTGATCAAACTTGATTGGAATATCAACCAGGGAAATAAGCTGAGCATCCGGCACAGCTACTCTGACTCAGAGAACACAGATGCATTCCAGAGCCGCTCAGATGAGCTGAATTACGGAAACAACTCTGAGTTTTTCCCCAACAAAACAAACTCTACAGCACTTGAGCTGAACAGTGTCATTGGGACCCAGTTTGCAAACAAGCTGCTGATCGGCTATACCACAGTAGAAGACGACCGCGCCTTTACAGGAAGCCCGTTCCCTACTGTTGAAATCAGAGACGGAGACGGGACCATCTTTATTGGTTCGGAGCCGTTCTCAACGGCCAACATCCTTGAGCAGGATATCTTTACGATTACAAACAACTTCAATGTGTTCTCAGGCAATCATACCATGACGTTTGGTACGCACCTGGAGTTTTACGATATCGGCAACCTGTTCATTCCCCAGAACTTTGGTGATTATGAATACAATAGCGTCGATGACTTCCTGCAGTCAATTCGTGCGATTAACGATACCAACATCGATCCTGTAGCACCCCGTATCTTTCAGCGTGGCTATTCGCTCGTTGATGATATAGCCGGCGACGGTACCAGTGCACTCGGTGCATTCAAAGCGCTTCAGGTTGGGTTCTACGCACAGGATGAGTGGCAAGTGAGTGACGACTTCCGTCTTACTTATGGTGTCCGCGTTGACTTCCCAAAAGTCACCTCCGATCCTAATTTTGCTGATGATGCCCTGACATCAACCATTCCAGCCATCGAAGAACACTATGACCTGAATGGAGCAACACCAGGACAGACGCCAGACGCTCTCCCGTACATCTCACCTCGTGTAGGATTTAACTACGATGTGAATGGCGACCAGAAGCTACAACTTCGTGGTGGCGCTGGTGTGTTCACGGGACGTGTTCCGTTTGTATGGCCTGGTAGCATGTTCTTGAACAATGGCACCAACTCAGGCTTCATCTTCAACTTCGGCGGCACGCTGGAGAATGGAGACCCTGTTCCATTTATTCCAGATCCACAGCAGCAGCTTACAGGTTCAGACTTTGGTCAGTCTGATATCCCAAGCGGCCGGCTCGAGATCTTTGAAGATGGCTTTCGCTATCCTCAGGTATTGAGAACAAGTCTGGCGCTGGATAAAGATTTGGGCAATGGCCTGATTGGAACGATTGAAGGGCAGTTCACAAAAACGTTGAAGAACATTCTCGTAACAAACGTGAACCTGAATCCAGATGCCGTTGCCATGACAGACGGCCCTGGCAGCCGGCCATTTTATAATGGTGACATTGTAATTGACCCACGTTACAGCGCTGTGCACCGCGTTGGCAACACCAGTGACGGACACTCATGGGACATCACAGCGTCGCTCATGAAGCGTCTTGACGAAGCCCTGGGCCAAGACAGTGACATGATCCTGTCAGGTTCATACACTTATGGCGATGCCTTTGCGGTAAACGACGGAACGTCTTCCCAGATCAATACGCTCTGGCGCTCGATGGAAGTAAGCGATAATTTGCCAAACGCGCTTTCTTCTACGCGTTCTGACTTCTCGCTGGGACATCGTATTCTGGCTTCTGTGACCGTCAGAAAAGAGTTCTTGAACAACCTGGCGACGACTGTTTCACTGTTCTACACAGGCGAAAGCGGCCGGCCATACAACTACACCATCGACAACAGCGATGCGCTGATCAATGCGCCTGGCTTCCGTGACTTTGGTTTGTTGTACGTGCCAAACAACGCAAGCGAACTCTCATGGACAGGCGATGCAGCGGCTTCAGCTGCTGCGCTGGATAACTTCATTGAAAGCAGTGATTATCTGAGCGAACGTCGTGGTCAGTTTGCGCAGCGTAATGGTAGCCGGCTTCCTTTTGAGAACATCTTCGACTTCAAGTTCTCACAGGAGCTGTTTGCTCAGCTCGGCAACCGCCGCACGAAGCTCGAGTTCACACTCGACATATTCAACATTGCGAACCTGATCAACAAAGACTGGGGACTTCGCTACGACAAGTTCACAAGCTCCAGCAATGGCGGCTTTGAGCTGATTGAATTCCAGGGCTTTGCAGATGCAGACAACGGCGACTTCACGCCTACCTACAGCCTCGACTTCGATCCTGAAAGAACACCCACTGAAGACGAGTTCTTCAAAGATCAGATCAAAGAAACAGGGAGCTACAGCTCACGCTGGTTCATGCAGATGGGCTTCCGGTATACCTTCTAAGCATACCGACTCATTTCAAAAAAGCCCTGGAGCATATGCTTCAGGGCTTTTTTTATTCATTGCAGTGTCGCGCCGCATAAACACAGAATTAGAGCGTGGTAAAGACTTGGTGCTCCCCGCCTTGATCACAGACGCTGGCCTTATTCGTCGTAGTGATTTCTTTCGAGCAACAGGGTAAGCCCTATGAGTCCCGTCATGGGCGATTCTAAATCGCCTAAGGCGGTATCCGGATAGTAATTGAAGGGGATGGCTCAGAGGGTAAAGGATGCTGGAGAAAGCGAATGCCGTTTTGTAATGAAGCGGATAGGGATTGAGCCCTCGGGCGACATTATCCTGCGTGAAAGCGTGCCCACTTCCTAAGCAGGTGCAACTGGAAGAGGAGGCCTGACAAGATGCTTACCTACAGGGAAGTTAGACAATGCTAGTCATTGAACGGACTGTAGGACATCCATTGCCGATCCTGGATCGGCTTAGATGTAGCATGTCGGACAGGATAAATCATCTGGAAGTGCTTGAGCCGCTTGCATGGAGACATGCACGAGCCGTTGTGAGGGGGCTAGGCGGGAGAGATCCCGCCCGGCTACCCGACGCAGATAGGGTTATCCCAGCATCTGGACAAGACACAAAAAAAATATAGGGATCAGTTAAACTTCACGATGTTATTTGTTGGATATCGCATTAAGAACTGCCAGGTCTTCATGAAGTGCTTTACGTCCAAATCCAAGCCGAAACCGGCCTGTAGGTGTTGGTCCGAGTTTAGACGCATAGATCGTGCGTGGTAAGCAAAGAGCGTGTAGTGATCAGTTTACGCGTCTTTCTCGAAATACAGGTAGAAGTATACCGCAAATCCAAAATCGGTCGCATCAGTTGAAACGAGTTGCCAGCCTTTCTGCGCATATTCATCTAGTTTGTTTTGAATATCCGTCGTAGATGCTTTAGCAATATGATCTTTGTCAATCGTCAGTTTTGTATAGTAAATCAGCGACTCAAGCTTGTACTGTTTCATCATCTTTCTTCTGTTGCAAAGCGGTATTTATCGGCATATTTGAAGGGAATATAGGGCGCGAAAATAACGTTTGCGAAGCAGGCTCATGAATAATAAAAATAAACTTCAGGCAATTGCCAAATCTCTCAAAGTTGCAGAATCAAGCCAACAGACGCATAGTTCACCAGTGTAAAGTTATACACCTCATCGTTATCCGCGCCGCCTTCCAATATGCGGTAGCCAAGCTTGATATCAAGTTGATCCGTAGCACTAAAAGTGAGCGCTACGAGGACGTCCTCAGCACGCCCCTGTGGCGCGGCAAGCGCATCTCCATCAACAAGTAATCCCAGTTTGGCGGTGAAAGCATCTCGGCCACCGGGCCCAAATAGTCCCCAAATCCTGGCCCACCATGCAGTAATACGATAGGGACGCCGTTCCCGACATACTGGTGAATGGCTAAAGTGGCCCCAGATGTTTTGATGTGCGATGACCCAAATACTTCCATTGAGTATCTTCTCCAACGATCGATTCGTTGTGCTGGTTGTACGGTAAGCGTGCTAACATTCGAGCTTTGGCCGCAAAACGGAAATTGAACCGCTTTTAATCAGTTTTGAACAGCAATATCACCCTTTCTGAGCTGTATAGCAAGATTTTCGGCCCGTTTCGTACATGCCGACGGATACTGTTGCCGAATTCAAAACCGGGCAAAAAACACTCGAAAAGACCTATTCACTGCAACTTAAAAAGGGCTCAGGCGCACCGATATAGGCCGTTAAAGAATTCGGCAACAGTATCGCCGACGTAAAACGAAGTGCTAAGTTATTAACTGCCTCTCCCCTCTTTTTCTCTTTAGCCAGCGAAGCCTACAACCTGATATGGTTCACCTGGCTGGTGTGGGCTGATTTGAATCGTCACTTTTTGTTCAAGCCGTTTTAGGAAATCCAGCATCTTGTCTGTTGTAAAGCGACTGAAGTGACCATTCATTAAATGGGATACATCGGGCTGAGCAATACCTAATAGCTCAGCTGCTTCGCGCTGCTTTAATCCGCGATCTTTAATAACCTGATAGACATGAAATCCGATCTGGGAACGCGCAAATAGCTCTTCCGCATCGTCGAGTCCAAGATCGGCGAATACATTACCAGAACCTTCTTCATGTTCAATGGGATTGTTAGTCTTCATTTTTTGCAAGCTCCTTTGCTTCTTTGTAGCGACGTTTGATCGTCTCTACTTCTTGTTTCGGCGTTTGGATGCCTTTCTTAGATTTCTTGTGGAAGGCGTGCAGCACGTAGATCTTTTTTCCGAGCTGTACTGCCTGCAGACAGCGATAGGCTTCCCTATCATGACGCAAGGCAATCTCGAAGACTCCACTACCAACACCTTTAAAAGGTTTGGCATCCTTGGGCATACCGCCAAATTGGATGAGTTGTAACTCGTTCCCTATTAGCTTCTGCACCTCTTTAGGAAAACCCATAATGTTCTTTTTGGAGTTTCCCATCCAGACAACCGGCCTAATCACCGGTGTATCGAAATCATCCAAGACTACCTGCCCCTGGTAATATAGTAATTTTACTATAACACCTGTAATAGCAGAATTCAAGGACTAAGTTCCTGCCTCCCCCACCTGGCACCGATTTCGTGTTTCGCCGCAGAAGAAGTTCGCCTTTCGCTCCGGATACTGTTGGCGAATTCAAATTCCTTATCGAATGTCTTCGAAAAACAATGCTTTTTGCCGATTTTAGACTGAAGTAAATGTGTTAATTCATACCCAAAATGAATTCGCCAACAGTATCCGCTCTTGGTCAGAAGTCATCTGCTTCTATAGAAAAGAATATATCCAGAAAATTCGAGTTCACCCGCTTGCAATGCGGTTTCTATTGCTTTTTCAACGTCTTTATAGTCACTATAGGGCGTGTCAATCTTGTTCTGCTTTGCAAAGTCGAATAGCCGCCAGGCATCAAATCCGTCCATTTCACCGGCCGCACCTAAGTCAATGTCAATTCGACGAGATCCGTCATTCATCCCAACACCGAAGCCATGTTTGAAGTACACTATTCCGTCATCTGTCTCTCCACTTTGTGGAATGTCGAAACTTGCCCACTCAATATTTGATATCGGCAGAGAGACTCCAACGTACGCAGCAACACGAGGGAAAAGAGTCTTTGCCGTCTCTACGTATGCAGAGACCAATTCTTGTAATGCTGTATCCATATCATCGATTCCCATGCATAACTAACGATACCCCTTCATTGCCCTAATATCCCACATTGGCAATAACGAAGCGGTTTTCAATTGCGCCTTTCGCATATGGCCGGAATTTGGATTGCGCAAAAGGCGATACTTTGCGAAATATGAGTAGCTAACGGATTCTCTGATACCTCTCTCCCTCCCATTTTTTGAAGGTTCATTCAGGGCCCAATTCTATTCGACCTTTTGCGCTTTCATAGGGCTACCTTGTTGATCTATAGTCATAGATACGATAACGCCAGTGTCATCTGATTCATTAAAAGTGACACTAACCTCGTCATACGCAACGGATCTGAAGCGATTTGTTGTTAGTGGATACAGTTCAAGCTTCTGCCCAAAGCCATTAAGAATCAGCTCATTCTCTTTGATTAAAATTTCAAGTTCAAATTCTTGAAACTTATATTTACCACTATAGGACTTCAAAACATCAGCTGACACGACAATATTTTCAGGATAATCCGAAAGATCTACACCTAATAGTGTTAGCTCCTCACGAGCCTTTTGGTTCTTAGGGTCATTCTTGAGCGTGTGTTGATAGTGTGATATGGCAGAATCATTATTTCCCATAATCGTATACGACTCAGCCAATCCCAAATGAGCAGCAGACGAGCCGGGATCTAGCTCTAGAATACGTTGAAAAATACCTTCACCTTCTGATGCATCCCCAATCTCAAGTGCTCTGCTGCCAATCTGGTATAGAATCGAGCTTGGAGTACTTTCTTTATACCCAAATCGCTCATATTTACGATTATAGAATCGGTCTATGGCAGAAAGACCACCTATCTCAAAAAGGTTTACAGGGTCATGCAGATACCAACCATCAAAGATTTTCTCAAGACCATCATACGTTGACCTTAGAGGCACTGAGCCATGGGTTTCTGACTCCATATGTTTAAACTCCCAGCTGAAAGCGCCCGAAATCTTTTCTTCCATAATTCCAACAAATTTAAGGGCCCCGCCAAGCATCTCATTGCCTTGGTTTCCGTCACTCGTAAAACTTGCTTCGTTTCCGAGGGTCATATACAGGGCACCAACTTTTTCGCCAAAATAATCGAAAGCTGAATCTGCCTGGGCAACAAGCCGTTGATTATCCCACCAAAAGCTCGGACTTATGGCGACGTAGGCATCGAATACCTGGGGACGGTGAACGAGCGTATGAAGAGCAAACAATCCACCAAGTGAATGTCCGATGAGGATTGAATACGGCCGCGTTCGGTAATTCTCTTCAATAAAAGGCTTAAGTTCTGCACTGATAAATTCCAGAAATTTATTCGCTCCACCTGCTGTAGGAAATACACCGAGTGAATCGTCCTCAGTCGAAGGTGTAAGATCTCTTATCCTGTCGGTATTAGGAATTGCAACTACTATTACCCCTGGAATCCGCCCGCTCGCTGCCAGAAATCTAGTGCTTGCAACTGTATGAAGAAAATGCGACTTACCATCTAAAAGATAGATTACAGGATAAGCAACACTATCCCTCTCATATCCTTCTGGTAAACCGACGATGATGTCTCTCGATTCATCAAGCGTGTTCGATGAAATTGTATGCTGATCTCCGATTGATAGAAAATATGGATTATCTTGGGCCAGACATTCCTGGGAGCAAACAATGAATAGCAGGCATAAAGGGAGCAAGGATCTTATCATTTTTTCTATCGCGTAATTAGCTAAAAGACGGGGTTTGATGTCGTATTTGGTGGGTCGAAAGCGGAATAGCCCACCTCTCCCCCGCCATTCTTAGTGCATAACTTATGAATGGAGTTGTTATTCTGCAATTATAACCGCCCGAGAGACTGTTGAGATTTAATCTTCACATTGAGTGAGAGATCGTATCAGCTACACTTACAATGGCCGGATCTACAACCACTTCTTTGATACGAGGCTCGGTTATTTCTACTTCCTAAAACGACGGCGATTCTTTCGTGAGTCGCTCAATAAAACAGTCTTCTGTAGTAGGACTACTCGTTATTCGAATCCGTTGCCGGTTTCCAGATTCCTATGATATTCCCTTCGGGAGCGGCCAACCATGCGAAGTCCCCTTGTCCAGGAACAGTTACGGGTGGGACAAGCGTCTTGCCGCCAAGTTCGCCTGCCTTCTTTAAATATCCTTCGAGCTCGTCAACCTCAATGTAGACGGTTACATAGGCTCCCCATTCGGGAGCAAGGTCGTTAATGTGACCACCAATACCTTTAGCGCTGCCGGTATTGATGGTCATACCTGGACTGTGGTCTGATATCTCCCATCCGAACAGCTGAGCAAAGAACTTGCGCGTTTTTTCGCCCTCTTGACAACCTATTTCAAAGTGAACTACCGGATGGGCTTTCATACTTCTACTCATTACTTATTAGACTTAAGAAGTCCAAAATCTAGAGGGTCGGGGCGAAATATGAATCACCCTTTCGGGTGATTCTACAACACTGAGTCTTTCCAGGGAAATACTATAAGCGGTTTCTGATCGTTTCGTCTTCCGCAGAGATACTGTTTCCGAAGTGCTTTTGAGTACAAAACGTGAATGAGGAACAGCCTCAAAACGCTCGTTTTTTGGATATTCTCGAACTTGTGATTGACTTCGGAAACAGTATCCGCAGAGCAGAAGAACTACGCCTTTCGCACCCATCAGGGAATAACTTGGAATCGTTGCGACACCTGTTGTGTCGTTGTCTTGACCGTGTAGATATAAACCCCTCCGGGCAAATCGCTCACATCAGTTATGAATCGCATTTTCTCCGGGCCGACCATCCCTTCATAAACACGATCTACTTCACGACCCAGCATATCATAAATAATAACCTGCCCTTTTTCTCGAAAATGAGTCGACAGGGTTGTGATTAACTGTGATCGTGTGGGATTTGGATAAAGTGCTTCTATGCTAAGCTCTGCTTTTAACTCTTTTGTATTCTCGTTACTTACAAGCGCCACCACTTGAACATGCCAGATTTCAGACCATGAACTACTATCTGATTCAGACAATGCTTTTACACGCCATTGGAAAAATCCGATATGACCATTGATGTCTATGCAGGTGTATGCCTCATTCCAATTGCAGGGATCATCATTGCTATCGTCTTCGATATGGCGATCAATGACTAACTCTTGAAAATCTGTAGAGTCGACTGCCATTTGCACATGGTAGTGTGTCGCGCCCTCAGTCTCTAGCCATAATATTTGGGGAACTACATGACCAGCCAACCAGCCCACACTACTGCTATCCATCGGGGTATATAATTGAGGCGGCGCAAGTGAATCAGACGCCACCTGCGCAGACACTTGATTGACCAATAGGAAAAGAAATACCCCGTGGATAAAAGACTTCATTCTCTTTCTTTTGGGGGCTGGATAGAAAAAAACGAGATGACCAATAAACAAGCTACTCCCCTGCTCCACCGGCGGTTTCGCAGATCGCATTAGCGGACGACCTGGCCAGGGCTTCTACCCCATTTCGTAGTGCGCCAAACAGAAGAAGTTCGCCTTTCGCGCAGCAGAAGAACTACGCTTTCCGCGCTACAACGACATGATTAGTTATACGAGATGGCGTCCCAGTAGCAACGGAGCAGAAAACAACGCTAAGCTCAAAATACCCATCAAACGATGTTGTTTTCCCATAAACGGACGTTATTGGGCAGCGTGGTTAGACAAAAAACTCGACGGCCTTCGGCTTGGTTTTCCGTTCCTACAACTCATTCCGATAATCTATTTCCCAGCTTAAAAGGGCTTTTACGGGTTATGGGAAGATGATCACCGGCCATAGCGTTGCTTTTGTTCGTTTACTACCGGAAGGTCAAGTCGGAATTCACGCATTTTATCAATCAGAATTTCGCAATAGAACTTGTGCGCTACCGATACGATAAATTGATACTTGAATATCAATCGAAGGATAGCTAATCACTTGGTAGGGCTATGTGTATGCCGAGAAGATCGCCAACGATTCCGAGAACAGTCCCAGCAAACACATTGATTCTCGGCCAGCCGCTTGCATTCGACATAACTGCGATCGAAAGGTCCTCCTCGGGAAGCAGTACCAGAATCGTTGTCGTTCCTTCTTGCCGACCGTTGTGGCCCAATGAACCAGGCAGCCATCCTATCAAATCTACTCCGTGTCCGTAGCCTGAATCGATCTGTTGTCCACTGCCATCCGTCGGCTGTAGTGCCATAAAAACAATAGTTGAATCTGAAACCAAGAGTCCAGCAGCGAATGCCTGGGCAAAGCGCGTAAGATCCGTCGCCGTTGAGAGGTGACCGCCGGCAGCGAGATTCTCGCTCACATCTCGAAAAGGAGCTTGCAGCAACGTGCCATCATTTTGTAATTCGTATCCAGTTGCCCGATGCATGATTATTGCTCGAGAGTCGTCGTTAAGTGTACTATTCATGTCAGCAGGATCAAGAACCTGTTCTAACAACACATCACTGTATGACTTTCCCGCAGCGCCCTCTATGACGCAAGCCAGGACGCGATAGCCATAAGAGCTATATCTAAATTGGGTACCCGGCTCGAACTCGAGGGGGTCTTCCTTGAAATTATTAAGCGAAGTGACGACATCGGTGTATCGCGTATAAGTCCCAATCAAATCACGAGTTTGTTGTCTTATAACTTCATTCCTTGCAGTTTCGGCATCCGTTTCGGCAAGTAATGCATCATAGTTTAAATAATGACGAATGCCTGATGTATGGGAAAGGAGCTGGCGCGTAGTAATCGGCCATGGTTTTTCTGGGAAAGCTGGGCAATAGATCTGGGCCGGCAAATCAAGATCAAGCACTCCATTTTCGTACAAACGCATAGCCGCTGTGCCCGTAAGCCACTTAGAAATTGAGGCTGTGCGGTATTTAGTTTGCGTTGTCGCAAGGACGTCGTGCTCGATGTTCGCTAATCCGTAAGCCCCTTCAAAAATCACGGCACCTTGATGCCCAACAGCAACCTGAATCGACGGGAGACCTGCCTCACGCAGTGTGTTCTGGGCAAAGGTCTCAATACGTTCGTTCAAAATGGTATTGATTTCATGCGTGGTTTGCGCTACTACTGGAACTGTTGTGACTAGAAAAAGGATGGGGAAGCCAAAAAATGTTTTCATAGGGAGAATAAAAGTGGAACGCATCTTCGGGACCTGAGAAATCAGGAACGCAATTCTATTCGAAAATTTACGTGTTCGGAGGGCTAATTGCAGAATCAATCTTGGAAGCACTGAAAAGCTGCAAGACATCCAGCCATAGTCTAGAAACGACAATGGCTCTTAATTTAGAATAGACACACGCTTCACTGAATCGGTTTACATGATTTTTTTTGCTCAACAGAAGTAGTTCGCTTTTCGCCGCGTACGACCTGAAAGGGTCGGAAGAAAGTACTTGCATCAATATAAGATGCAAGGCCCTGTGATACCCGGGTGTCCCTATCTGGACGTGCGTGCGGGTAACCAATCGTGCGAAGCTCCAGAGACAACGCTCATCATCTGATAGCCCAATTCGGATGCATGACGGGGACTGATGAATAAGGTTAAACTTTGTGAAGCGTTGTTGTTACGTAAGCGCGCGGTGAACTACCCCTTGCTATTGTGCCAGAGATGAGGGAGCAGTTCATCAATTTGTTTGTATGGATGTGTTGGTATCCGCTTCAGTACATCGCTGAGCCATTCATGAGGATTCACTTCGTGCTTTTTGC
>JBGCEN010000171.1:0-6625 GCA_045106435.1 Rhodothermales bacterium | reverse complement strand
CGTACCATGACAATCATGGGGCATACTACATCGCTTCCCCTTGAAACGAATAATATAACGCTGGACCCGGAAGCCAGCGACAAATGGGGCCGGCCGGCATTACGGGTTACCTACAAAGATCACCCCGACGACCTGGCAGCCATGCAGTTTATGATCGATCGGGCCAAAGAGGTTTTCGAAGCAGCCGGCGCCACAAAGGTATGGGCGCCCGACTTTGTACCGCAAACCGTCGGGGCTCATCTGCTCGGCACCTGCCGCATGGGTGACAACCCAGAGACTTCTGTGGTAGACAAGTATCACCGCTCCCACGAGGTAGACAACTTATTCATTTGTGATGGGAGCAGTCTTGTTACCTCCGGTCGTGGGCAACCTACGATGACCATTCAGGCCCTCGCGTTTCGCGCTGCTGAGCATATCGCAGAATTTGCGCGAAAAGGGGAGATTTAGCCGATCACCGCCTGGCCCTGAAGTTGTAGGCGATACCAACATCCAATCCGCCGGCCAATACGTCGTAGCCGCTGAGCAGTACGAGCGAGCCGAAGTTTCCTGCCAAACCGAGTGATATACTCGGTTCATAATCCACTTCGTTGTTTTGCTGGCTCACCAGCACACCAAACCCAACAGCCGGCTGAATGGGTGCGTTGAAGACATCATAAAAACCTGTAATTCGGGCAACGAGATGTTCTGTCTCCGTGCGGGACTTTTCAAGCAAGGCCTCATTGACAGCTACCTGAAGCAATCCACCGCCTTTGGGACTAACGTACCCTGTCATCAAACCAATGGGGGCGTGTTCGACATTCCCGTAATATCCCACGGTGCCGCCTATCACAGCAACCGCGGCTACGGCTATGACGCCGGCCAGCGCACCCGACATCAGTTCTCCTTCATCCTCCTCATCGTCGTCATCCTCTTTTTTCTTTCTGCCACCAAGGATTTCTTCAGCTATATTTCCTTCGTTATCGTCGTCCTCTTCTGCACGATCTCTATCCCGCCGATCGGAGCTGCTCCGTTCTCCTTCGTCCCTTCTATCGCCCCTGCCTACACGGTCTCCGCGGGGTTGCGTTGCTCTGGTATCCACACCAGCCACGCGAGGCGGGGGCCGGCGTCCGTAGAAAGGAAAATCTATCCATATCGAAATGCCTGGCCGATAAATGGTTCTGCGACTCGGCTGTCGTGGCCGTTTGACGGCTGGATCATCTGCGGCTACCACATCTCCTTCAAAGTAAACGAAAGAGATCTCGGATATCTTTAGATTCGCCAACTCGAACCCTTCCAGAAAATAGGATTTTGCCGTGTTGCCATTTGTATCTGCAAAAAAAGTAGCCCACGAAAGGCTACCCAAATCAACAGAAACCAAACCAGGATACATACTGCTCATCAGACTATCGTGCGCCAGTGTCAGCAGCGTCACGGGAGATCCATCAACTACAACTTCTGCCTGCAAAACGATCGACTCAATCAGTACCTCACCCGACAGTTCGTCAAAGACAATCTCTTCACCATCGATATAAACATGCGCTCCTGGTTTCCACTGTAGCTTGTAGTTGAAGGTTGGCTCCTGGTCAACTACGCCATAGGTATATGAAATGGTTAACGCATCAATGAGCGGTACAATTTCAGAGGAACGCAATAGCGAATCGGTTGCAGCTTTATCGTAGGCGCTCAGGGGCCAATCTGATAGTTGCACCACATGCTCCTGTGATGATTTCTCTTGCCCCAGCGCAACGGAGGTACACAGAAATGTTAGACAGATGAAGAGGGAATATAAAAACGGCGATTTCATAGCGATTATCTTTACGGGCTGCATCTTATTAGACGCCGCCAAGTCGCCATCGGTTACAAATTGGTGGGGTGAAGGGATGAAAGGGGGAATATGAGAGGTTGTTTCCCTCCTACCTTCTGCCTGTCATAAAGCGGCCCAACTTTATAAACCAGCCGGTGTAATGGGTTGTGTGGACAATTATGCTCCATCCGTAAACTGCCGCGCATTAGGGTCGTAGCCTGTTAGCTCAACATACCCGCTGCCGGCAACCGGCTTGCCGCCGGCGCTGCCTTCGATCTTGACTGCACCTTCCCAGTACCGAACCGCCAAATCCAATTCCTGGTTTGCAAAATAGGGTTCGATATACAGGTCCAAACCCTGCTCGGGCACCTGCAATCTCCATTTCGACGGATACACACCGCCTTTCGGACTTGTCCATGTTTCAAGCACCTCCAACTGCACGTCCTTTGGTTCGAGGGCCAGCCTTGCGCCGGCTGCATCAACGAGTACCCCGTCGGCATGTGGAGGGGCTGCTGCTGCTGATTTATTTCGCACATTGAAATACATCAGGTCATGTCCATCATCCAGGTGGAGAGAGAACCAGTCCCATCCTTCTTGATCTTCTGTCAGCAAACTCGTGCTCCACTCCCGATCCATCCAACTCAACCCTTCAATCTCATGCGTTTCTCCGTCAATGGTAATCGATCCTGTGGTATTGAGGCGCGTCATGGAGTAGTAATAAGATGCGTTTCCATATCCGGGCCCTTTCACACTGTAGCCGGCATCTCCCTGTAATACAATGGGCTTCGCCAAATCCATCGTAAAGTCAATTTTTACGCCATCCTGTTCAGCGCGAACCTGCATGGGTGGCACATCCGCCCCCAGTTGCTCTGCCTGCCAATCTTCCAGCCACACTTTAAACGGCGCACCTTGGGCACCGGCCAATCCTGCAGCGCCTCGGCTAAATCGCTCAAATGCGTAGAATTCTTCTTCCTCAATATCGCTCACAGCAAAATGTGCAAAATAAAGCTGGTTTGTCCGCCAGCTAGATTCGGTATCGTGGGAAGCAGTATCTGGTGGTGCGAGTGCATTTCGGAAGATCGTAAACTGGTACCCAAATCGCCGGCCGGCTACTGTTTTTAAATTGCCTGTGTAATACCACCATTCAAGTTTGAACGCGGGATGCGGACCATGATCTTCAGGAAATCGAATAGGCTTTGACGCCGTAGCGCGAGCATATCCTGTTGTATCACCTGCCAGCGCCTGACCGATACCCACTGATCCCGCCAGAGACACAGGCTCCTGGCTAAAAAAGAAGGCACTCCCAGCCAAAACGGCCAGCACAATACCAATGGTAATGAGTATTCGGGGCATGAGGGGTTTTTAAGTTTTCAGTGGTCAGTGGTCAGTTTTCAGTAATTATAGGGTTTTTAAGTTTTCGGTTTTCAGTGGTCAGTTTTCAGTAATTATCCAGTCTTTTTCTGACAACTGACAACTGACAACTGAAAACTGCAAATTCACTCCTCTCGCAGGGCGAGGGATGGGTTGGCCTGTGCCATTTTCCAGGCCGGGTACAAGGCAGCCAGGAATGAGGCAATAAGCGCCAACACAACTGCCTGAATCAATATCTCAGGCGACACTTGTATCTGCATCGTCCAACCGAACGAGCGTTTGTTGATCACAAAGATCAGCACACCGGCCAGCACAAGCCCCAACGGCAGCGCCAGCAAGCCGGCAAAAAAGCCCATCAAGCCCGACTGCAGGGTTATGTATCGCCACACTTGTCCGGGTGTAACCCCGATTGCCCGGAGCACAGCCAGTTCACGGGCGCGCTCCAACTGTAATGCCATGAGCGCACTTAATATGCCAATGAACGCTACGCCGAGTGCCAAAAGTCGCAACACATTGGTGATGGTGAATGTCCGATCAAACACGTCCATCGACAACGCACGCAACGTTTGGTTTGCTCTGATCAGTATTTCCTGGTCATCATCTACCAGCGTGCGCAATGATGAAATGGCAGCGGCCGGCTCCATATCATCCTGGATATACAAGGCCAGCGTCGAAAAACCTGCGCGTCCGAAATACCGTTTGAAGGTGGACCTATCCACCAGCACGGTCCCAAGATCAGAACCGTAATCGTAATACACGCCGGCAATCTCGAATGACCGCTTTCCTTCTACCGTATCCAACGCCAGCATATCCCCTGCGTGCAGGTTGTGCCGGTAAGAAAGGGGCTCCGAAACGAGCAGGGCCTCCCCTTCCTGAAAAGCCGGCCAAACCGACGCTGCCTGTCCTTCCTTAAAGGTGAAAGAGGCAAGGCTCGGCGGTGCTAAATCAAAGGCAACCAAATCAACCGTGCCAAAAGACGCCGTACCTTTCGTTTGAAATCCCGTACTGGCTTCTGTCACAACGCCGGCTGCCAACATTCGAGAAACCAGGTCTTCACTGAGCTCCGTATCCACCCTTCGCATGGTGAGGCTGGGTGCTGAAACGTAGATATCAGCCTGCAGCGACTGATCCAGCCATACGGTTACTGTTTGCCGAAAACTACTCACCATAATCCCCACACCGATGGTTGCAGCGATCGCCACCATCAACGCAGCAATGGCCACGGATGTCCGACTGAGCGACGTTCGGATCCCGCCGGCAGCCATCCGGCCAGTCATGCCAAACATCGCGGCCAATGCAGGCCGTACCCATTTTGCGGCACGATCTACCAGTGAAGGAATCATGAGTGCATAGCCTGCCAGCACAAGAAATAATGCTCCGTAGCTAAGCACAATGCTTCCCCCAGGTAAAAGTAACAGTGCAGCACCAGTAAGGATTAAGAAAACGCCGATGCCGAAGAGTTTAGGCAGCCGGCTCAGAAACTGTGATTCCTCGACAGAGCGCCTCAGCACCGTACCAGGAGCAGAAGACGTGGCTTCCAGCGCCGGCGCCAACGTTGCGATCAGCGTTGCGCCAATGCCAAGCAGCACACCCTTGACTAAAGTCAGCGGCTCGATGGCAATATCTCGTACAGAAATCACGTAATACAGATCGTTGATGGTTTGGGTCACGAGTTGAACCAGGCTCTGCCCCAATACGATACCAAGCAGCAATCCAAGCACAGTACCAATGATAGCGATCAAGGCTGCCTCTCCCAGAATCAATCGAAATATCTCTCGACGGGTGACCCCTAGTGTCCGCATCCTCCCGATGAGCCAACGTCGTTGCACAACGGAGAAGGTCATGGTGTTGTAGACCAAAAACATCCCAACGATAAGCGACAGCATGCTCAGTGCTGTCAGGTTGAGTTCGAATGCACGGGTCATCTGAGCGACGGTTGAGCTACGCGCTGCGGAGCGCACCAATTGTACGCCTTCGGGAAGTATGGCTTCGATGGACTGCTGTATTTCTTCGTCGTCATCCGGGATGAGCAAATCGATGTGACTGAGCCGGCCCGACATGCGAAACAGATCCTGCGCCGTTGAGATATCAACCGCCATTAAATCAGCCAGTGCAACCGCACTTCGCTCGTCATCTGAACGGAGGACACCTGCCAACACCAGCACCTTGGTTTGTCCGCCGGCGATTACAGCGAGGGTATCACCCGGTTCAACACCAAGCGCAAGCGCTGTTTCTTCTGCGATAATGCATGTATTGGGCTGTGCCATGAAGGTGGCCAAATCGATGCCCGAATTACTGTTGGTATACGCCCGGAACGGGCCTTCAGCAAACACATCAACCCCAAGCACCTGCAATGTTCGCTGCGGATCTTTTGCAACCCGCACGTACCCTTGAACAACCGGCGCTATAGGCCGAATGCCCTGTTCAATACGGAGCTCCCGATACAGCTGCTCCTCCAGGTCTCCTGTTGATGCGACAATCTGATGGGTTGCCTTCCCTGTGACGCGTTCGCTCGACAAAGAAAAAGCGCGCCTTGCGCTGTCGTTGGCAAGATCAATAGATACCACAAGCGCCACGCCCAGAGCTACACCAAGCACGGATAACCCGATCAACCACGGATGGGTCGCCATGTATCTGGAACTGGAAACGGATAGGAGGCTCCTGAATTGCACAAGATCTGAGGGTTGGTTGAAAAGCTGGTAGGTATCTTTTTATTCGTCGATGGTTGCGCCGGCTTTTTCAGACACGATGTGCCCACCTTGCAACGTAAATACACGGTCTGCCAGTGCCGCCATGGAACGATCGTGGGTAGCAACCAGCGTGGTTTTGCCCATCCGCCGCACAAGCGTATCAAATACTTCAAGCACCTGATTTGCTGTATCGTCGTCCAGATTACCCGTAGGCTCATCAGCAAGAATAAGCATGGGATCGTGGGCCAGCGCTCGTGCAATCGCTACACGTTGTTGCTCTCCACCTGAAAGCCGGTCGGGATAACTGCCCATTCGATCTCCCAGACCTACTTTTGTAAGAAAAGCCAGCGCATCCTGCACGTCTTGTTTGCCCATTCGCTTGTTGAGATCTAGCGGCAGCAGTACATTTTCCTCGACTGTAAGCGTAGGAATAAGATTGAAGGCCTGAAAGACAAAGCCGATATGTTCGCGCCTGAACAAGGTGCGCTCCTGCTCAGAAAGGGTCGTCAGATTTGTGCCGCCCATGGTAACAGAGCCGGCGGTAGGCAGGTCGATGCCACTCAACACATTCAGCAATGTGCTTTTCCCCGAGCCGCTCCGACCAAACATCACAACAAACTCGCCCTTGCCGATTTGGAAATTCACATCCTCCAGAACGGTACGCTTGCTATCACCCTCTTCAAAGGATTTGGTAAGATTGTGAACACTAATTAACGGGGGCTGCTCCATAGAATTGAAAGGTCTGAAGAATCGTATCAAAGCTCGTCGGTAGAACGTAGTT
>JBGCEN010000170.1:0-5618 GCA_045106435.1 Rhodothermales bacterium | reverse complement strand
GCTCATTCGCAAAAAACGCGTGGTCCCAATAGATTTGCATATTGGTTTGAATACGTACTTGCCGGCGCTCGCTCAGAAACTTGCCCCGTAAATCAACGCGGACCATTTTGTTTTTGCCCATCGGAAAGCCCATGTTTTCGATAACCGTTTGCCAGTTTCCATCCGCGTCTTTTACCTGAACACGCGGTGGCAAAGGTTTAAAAACATCAGATTGCGTAAGGGCGACATTGATGCTGGCGTCGGTCGGGAAGATCCATCCTTTGAGGTAGAGCACGCCATTATTCAGATCGAATGCTGCCGGCGGCGTTAAAACGAGGTCTTGCTGCGTAGTGAGTCCCTGATACCGGCTCAGTTCTTTGGGAGCGAGGTAATCATGATCAGGCGCAGACAGTTTGGCAAGTACGTTGGTGCCATCCTGGTCTATTGCTTCTATTGGAAGATGGGCCGTATCAACACCATATACCGGCAGGGGCGTAGCAGGCGGCGGGCCAAATTTTTCATCGATAAAAACATCAACCGTATCCGGGTGATCGACGACAATCAGTTTCACTTCATCGAAGAAAGGCGTTTCCCAAAGTTCGCCGGTGATGCGCATGTGGTAGCGGCCTTCTTTTGGCTGAAGAAGGTCTGCAGGTATCTTGATATAATCTTCAGCAGGAGAAGCCGGCGCATACGTTGTGGTGCCGCCCATAATGCCGGTGGGCATACCCAGCGCGCTACGCCACAAGATATCCGTCGCAAATACAAACTCAGATCCATTCCAGGTATACAGGAAAGGACACGAACCTTTCAGTATTTGTTGTTCGATAATATCCTGATCTGTACCCGGGCTGAAAATGTTTTGCGGTACGCCATTGGTAAACACAATGCGAACAACATCGGCCTTTAATCGCTTGCCTAATCCGAAATAGGTTGTAGGCTCTGTTACCACCCGCATCTGATACAAATCGCCGGCGCGAATCTCTACTTTGGCACCGATGCTGAAGTAGTTGTTTTTGCTGTTGTTTGTTAGCAAGCCGCGGGGTTGCATGGAGATAGACCGGTTGGCGTGGCCGCCATCATTTCTGTAAATCAGTGGACCATTCGAAGAAGTCAGAAATAAATCCAGATCTCTGTCGAGATTATAATCAGAGAAAGCCAACTGTGAGATTTCTGCACCCGATTGGCGAATGGATTCTGGCAGCAGGCGCGTCGTTTCATTGGTGAATACACCCGATCCATTGTTATGGAGTACGGCCTGGCTATCGCCGGCAAGATACAGGTCCAGGTATCCATCATTATCGATATCGAGGAAGCGTGCGTCTTGTACATCAATAGTACTGAGAGATGCCATCACGCCATGATTCTCAGTGTGCCGCGTGAATGCTGTCCCGCTGTCATTCAAATACAGCGAATGACCCGATGTGCCGGCAACGAAGAGGTCAACAAACCCATCATTATTATAATCTCCAATGGCCGTACGGCTTGCGCCCACGGTCTCTGCGAGGCCTGAGGTGTTTGCTATGTTTTCGAAAATCCCCTGGCGCTGGTTCGAGTAAAGCGATAGGCCCGATGGGTGCGTTGTAATCAGATCAATATCCCCATCATCGTCAAAATCAGCCATGTCAACATCAAGGGTTTGCTGGTTGACTTCACCTGCCAGCCCCATTGTAGCCGCTACCTCGCTAAACGTACCGTCTCCATTATTCCGGTAGACGAGGTCCTGCGTATCGCGTGCAATGAACAAGTCCAGGTCACCGTCGTGATCCAGATCAGCAAATAAGGCTTTGGTACCACCTGTTGCTTTAGCGATGCCGGCGCTTTCGCTTACCTCTTCAAAGCTGCCTTCGCCTGATGCTTTGAAGAGTTGGTGCCGGCCTTCGTTTACTATGTAAAGATCGGGAAACGTATCGTTGTCATAATCAGCGAACAGGGCATAGTGCGTTTTACTGTCTGCAGCAGAGAGCCCGGAGCCTGCAGTAATATCATTAAATCGGCCGAAGGTACTTTCGAGTAGGAAATACTGATTTTGAGATTGTTGTTCGTCCCAGGCAGCGATGAAAAGGCCGGCTTCTCCATCTCCGTTTATATCGCCGAGATGCATCGTTGTGAGCGCCTGGTTCTCAGCCAGTAGTCCGCCAAGATCCGCATTGTCAGAGGCATCTGTAAACGTAAGCGCATCGAGAATATCCGCCGAATCACCACCTTCTAAAGCGGTTGCCTGAGTTTGGGTGGTCGGCATGGATATGATGGGCACGCCGGCAAGGGCATCAGAACGAAGCCCGAGCAATCGAATTCCGGTTTGGTAAAAAGGGGTGACCTTCATCAGGTTGTGGAAGATGCGGGTCGAACGGAGTGCGGAAGCTTGATCGCCTGCTTGCAGGGCTGCTTGAGCGGATGTAAGATGGGGTTGGATTTCTTTAGGCAGCGCCGGTAGCTGCGTCTGTAGTTCTGCCAATTGGAAGGCTGCTTTTTCGAGCGCACCTTGCTCGATCAATCCAACCGTTAATTGAAGGCGGGGGACAATATTGGCTGAAGCGCGGATGATTACTTCTTCAAGCGCAACAATGTGCTCGTTTGCCAACGCATCATCATCTGATGTCAATTGGGCATATTTATATCGCGTCGGTACGTGATCTGGCGATTGAGCGATGGCTTCCTGTACAATACTGCGTGCCGCGTCGTAATCATTTAATTGCGCGTAGGCATCCGCAAGATTAAGCTTGATGTCCGGATTTTGTGTGTCCAGGGAAATAGCTCGTTTAAGCTGATCAGCTGCCTTTTCGAAAGCTCCTTGCCGCAAGGAAATGATGCCGAGATTTGCATACCCTTCGGCGCTGTTTGGATTGAGGGCAACAAGTTGGTTGAACTGTACTTCTGCGTCTTCGAGTCGGTTTTCTTCCAGATATGCGAGACCAAGATTACGTGCTTCTGTGATGGCCGTCTGGACTTCCGGATCGTTTAGATCTGGATTTGATGCACAGCCGGCAAACGTCAATAAAAAGACGGTTAAGATGAAGCGTTGCCTGTATGGTACCTGAGATATCTTCATTGTAGGTTTTATCTACACAGTGCGGGTAACGTTACAGTGCGGGTAACGTTTTTGAAGGTTACAATTCGTAGGATCGCCGGCTTTTTTGTCTCACCAACTCTTTAAGAGACAGTAACACGGATTTCCCAGTTAGGAAAACTATCAAATTTGGGTACAACTACCAATCGAAATGCGTGTGCATTCTTACTTAAGTTGAGCACACATGGATTCCCAATCGAGTTGGGAAATCCAGTTGGGCAAGTCTACCGTTGAATCTTACCGATAGGGCGCGTTCTCAGTGTAGGATTCCTCAACTTGATTGGGAATCCATCTTACGTTGACAATAGTCCGGTCAGTTTTGAAGCATTCCTTTCAGCGATTACCGCTTGAAATATTTCTTTTTCATATTGTTTAGGACTATTTTTCTTTAAGTCCAACTGAGCCAAATCGCTAAGTTGGACTTAATGGCAGCTAGGGCGTGTGGACAATTAACTTGCAAAATGCATTTCGCGTCCTTTTTGCCCATATCTGCGTTCCTTTTTGCGCCCAATGCGCTGCATCGAACACAAAAAGCGCCTTGATCTGAACAAAAAATGCCATCGAATGATCTTTTCCCTGCTAATTGTCCACACACCCTAGATCGAGAGAGATTTTTTGCTTATCAAAACGACTGCGAACAACATGTTACATCAGTATTTCTCAAAACGCACCACACCCGTCATCCCTGCGAAGGCAGAGATCCAGTGTTTTGACTGAAAGCAGACTGCTTTTCTGGATTATTGCATCAGTCGCTTCGCTCGTGTCCTGCCTTCGCAGGAATGACGGTAGGGATAGTCGGATCGTTTCCAGAACTGACCTTATTAAGCTGAGTTTGGTCTAGGGAAAAATAATTTCGAAAGCACTGCTATAGTCCCTTTTGAGCCATGTGAGGTGTTAATAGAAATTAAAACTGGCCAGACTATTGGTTGAGTATACATAGATTCCCAATCGAGTTGGAAAATCCTGTTGGGCATGATTTCAGCCACAATTTTTGGACGTCAATGCCGCAAAGAAACGCTACGTCGCAAAAAAAGCAAAACGTCATCCTGGACTTGATTCAGGATCCATATTTAAAGAGGCCATGGGTTTATGCCAACTTGTCATGCCTCATTTTATACATGATCGTTGTATATTTCGCACGCATATAACACGAATCGTGTAGTATTGTCTATACTTTCAGTTGTGCTAAGTAGTGGTTCTAGCTTGTTTGAGTATACTTAAGAGATATAGTTCGATACATCTTGTTACTAACGTGATTGCCTACCGTCTGCTTTTTGCTACCATCATCGTTGTATTCTGCGTAAGCGGTTGTCTGGATGACCCTATTCGGGATCATCCCCTGGATCCTCTTGGCGAAAACTTTATCGACGAAGGCCGAATCGCTGTTCAGGTGACCAATTTTTATCCACCCCGCGCCGGCCTTGAAGATATTCGTGTGAATGTGACGCCAGGTTTTATGTCTGGACGTACCGACGATGCGGGGGTCTTCGTCACACCTGGTTTACCGGGAGGCAGCTACGACATCGAAGTTACACGAGACGGGTATGCGACGTTGGATACCACGGTGCAGGTTTCTGCCGGTCAGACCACTGAACTAAGCCTACCTCTTCCTGGATTACCTACTTTCCAGCGTTTTGAGTTGTCCAGTTTACATGTGAGTCGGTGGTTTCCGCCTCCTGAGGAGTTGTTCAGCCTTGAAATTGAGGCTGAATTAGCAGATCATGACGGCGTTGCTGATATCGATAGTCTATGGGTAAGCATCGATGACTTCGCCTTTTCCCAGCTTTTGTTTGTGGAAGTAGCGCCCGGGATGTATCGGCATTCAATTCCAGCCGGAGACCTTCCTGTTGGACTCACTGCGTTGCTCGGGCAAGAGATTCAGCTTGAGGCAAAAGATCGGAGCGGTGCTTTCAATGTGTCTGGCCCCAAGAGCGTAATTCGGGTGATAAATGAAACACCTATCGCCCTGGATCCGCTGGAACTCATGATTGTGGGGGGCGCTCGGCCAACGTTTACGTGGGAACCACTTGCGCTTGATTTTCCTTTTACCTTTCGCTTGGATGTTGTACGCATCGACCAGAACATTCAAAGTACAATTCTTACCATAGAAGATATTCCCTCGTCTAATGACATGATTGAAGCGCCAACGTCTATTGCATCGGGGGATTATTTCTGGACGGTCTCTGTTGTTGATGAATTTGGTAACCGAAGTAGATCACGCGAGGCTGGATTCCGCATCCAATAATTATGGAAGAAATTCAATCAGATCGTCCTATCTCAAATAAGAGGGATACGGAAACGCCGGCTTCTCTTACAGCATTGTTTGAGATAGCACTTACCATCAACTCAATCAAAGATGCCGGCCAACTGCTCGATCAAGTGCTGGAAATTGCCACAAAGTCGTTAAGTGCTGATCGAGGTTTTATCCTTTTGAGAAAAAAAAAAAAAAGTGATGGATTTGAAGTGCGCTCTACGCATAATTTGTCCAGCGAGCAGTTGGGTGATGTCGTAAAAGTTTCTACAAGTGTTGTGAATCGTGTGCTTCAAACTGGAGAACCTGTGATGCTGT
>JBGCEN010000169.1:0-9780 GCA_045106435.1 Rhodothermales bacterium | reverse complement strand
TCTGTAAATTTGATCAGACTTATCGTGAAACGTGTCGTAGCTCAATTCAAACTGGACAAACAGGCTGATAAGAATAAAGCAGGTAAGTCCGATTGCCAGCCCCGAGATATTGATAAAAGCGTATCCCTTTTGCTTTTGCAGGTGACGAACAGCAATCTTGACGTAGTTTTTTAGCATCGACCACCGCCAGATGAGTTCATCTTTGAGCCGGCGCTCCTGTTTTACTTTGCCCCAATACACTTGCTGATAGGCAGCTTTTGTATCCTGTTGCGCGCCCATCGATTTCATCGCTGTGCTAAAGGCCTCTTTTTCACTTCGGCCCTGCAGAACCAGGTGATGAATCTGATCCCGAATATGTTGCTCAAGTTCATCCAGATCTTCATGGCCCAGATACCGCTCGTGCTGTAATGAATTCCGCCAGGCGGATATTGCCGTGTCTAATTGAAACGCTTGCTGTTCGTTCATGACCATGCCAGTTCAGTTGATGGACCCCAAAGCTTAACCAGTATCTTGTTTACATTCAGCCACTGCTCTTTTTCTCGTAAAAGCGCTTGCTCTCCCTTGTCCGTCAATTTGTAATATTTACGCCGGGGAGCATTTTCAACTTCTTGCCAATAAGATTCAACCAGACCTTCATTTGCCAGGCCGTGTAAAAATGGGTAAAGGGTACCAGTTGTTAGCAGTATGGCCCCTTCAGAAAGACTTGTCATGCGTTGGATAATTTGGTATCCGTAACTGTCTTCCTGCTGAAGTATGGTGAGTACCACCGCTTTTATTGAGGCATTGGCAAGCGCTCTTGCAATCATAAAACAGACCTATGTATTTTTTTTACATAGGCTACGTAGGGTTTATACATAGGTTTCGAAAAGTAGGGATTACTTACCGAGATTGGCGTTTTGCGATACCATTTATGCAAATTTTTGGGCGCGATACATTGATTTAACTGGCGTCTTTGCGGCACATATCCATCGCATCTTTCTAAAGGCGTACTTCTTGTGAGAATAAAAGCGCACTGTTTGTGGAATGAAAAACGATTGATTGTAGCACAGGAACGCAATATCCTTTCCTTGACCCACATAACACGCAACTGCGTTCTAGTAGATTGTCAGCGAAGTAGTAGTCTGCAAGACAAAACTTCGAAAGGTACCACATCCGCATTTGAATCTGTGCAAATAAATTGCCCCGTGTTGTATGGAATTAGTACCCGTTATACCCGTCAAGTTTGATGAAGAGCTCTACGTTGAAATGATAGAAGCTTGTTCTGCACATGCCGGCAAACCCAGATGGAAGAACGACTGGCGGTGTCCTGGCAGATACTATGCAGAAATTTTCAAGTTTGACACCTTCGGATTTACAGTTGAGGATACCGAAGATGCAGAAAATGATGAGTTGGGATTTGCGACCTTCACCATACGGCGAATCAAGATCTTTAGTATCTCAAATATTTTACTGCTGGAAGCGAGTCAAATTATCCAGGGTATTGATGAATACAAAGACAGCAACCAGATACAGGAAATACAAGAAGCCTGGCAGATTCACCGCGTCACGCCAAACATAGAGCAGGCACTTGCCAGTAGTATTATTCGTACGCTTGCTGGGTGAGGAGTCTGTAAGTCTGTGGGTCGGTGGGTCTGTAGGTCGGTGGGTCTGTAGGTCGGTGGGTCGGTGGGTCTGTAGGTTGGTGGGTCTGTAGGTCGGTGGGTCGGTGGGTCGGTGGGTCAGCTTCTTAGGGGTTCTCCGAATTTTGTGTCGATGTTGATGCCCAGGTCTCTTAGCATGGCTGTTGGGAGTGTGCCGCCGATCATTACGAAGACATACTCATTGTCCATCTTGTGCACTCCGCCGGCAGCATCGGTGTAGCCTACAGATCCTTTGTCGATGGCTGTTAAAGAAGTAGAGGGCATAAATTCTACGCGGCCTTCTTTGAGGGCTTCGTCCAATCTATCCTGGTTGTCCGCCTTCAGTCTTGTAAAAACATCTTTGCGATAGCTCAAGCGTACTTTATTGCCGGGCTGCTCTGATAATGCAACGGCACATTCGATGGCGGAATCTCCTCCTCCAACCACAACCACCGAGTTGTTTTGATAATGCTCAGGCTCCATCATCGAAAAAGCCACATTGCTACCATCTTCTCCGTCAACACCCAATTTTCTCGGCAAACCTCTTCTACCCACGGCAAGAATCACATGCTGTGTATGGTAAACGCCTTTATCGGTAGTTACTGTAAAATGACCAGCCTCTGTTTTATCTGCAGTGATCATCATCTCCCGTGTATTGATGGAATCTCTTAGATTCGTTTTTTCAACGATATCATCCCACAAGGAAATCAAGTCTTCCTTCACGATGTCTTTGATTTTCAGCTTCCCATACCCAGGCACGTCCACGGGTGAAGTCATAACCAGTTTTTTTCGAGGGTAGTACCGAACGGTACCGCCAATATCTTCTTTTTCGATTGTTACAAAACGCAAGCCTTTATGCTTGCAATTGAGCGACGCTGCCAATCCAGCCGGCCCACAACCTACAATGAGGGCATCGAGAATATCATCGCTTGTATTGCTGTTGTTTTGTACGATGCCATCTATACATTGCTTTGCTTGTTCAAATGCATTCCGAATAAGCCCCATCCCCCCCAACTCCCCTATCACATACATACCAGGCACGTTGGTCTCAAAGTTTTCCTGAATCATCGGGATGTCCACGCCCCGTTTTGATGTACCCACGACCAGTTGAATCGCGTCTACAGGACATGCCCGTTCACAGAGTCCATGCCCTACACACTTTGTAGGATTGATGGCCAGTGCGGTGCCATTTAATAATCCAAGCACATCTTGTTCGGGGCATACCGCCACGCAATTGCCCGTGCACAAACACGCGTTGGGATTGATCACAGGATGCAGGGTATCAGGTTCATCCAGCCCATTCTCAAAGGCTTTTTCATACAGCGCCTCTACCTTCTTTTCGCGCCGGCGATGTATAAGGTAATACGGCAACACAAAGATCAACAATAGACCAATGGCAATACTCCACGTGATTAAAGTATCTATTTCCATTAGAAACGAATTTGCAGGCTTGTGTTAAAGGAATAGCTGGTCAGAAACTCGCTCTGATTTAAACTGGCCCTGAAATTCCAGTGCATACTCTTACTGAAAGGAATCGAGGAAGAAAGCGATACCCGATGCATGTTGATCGGGGTGTCCAGATTGGGAGATCGCGATTGGTAGAATCCATAGTTCACGCGAGCATATATTTTACCAAAATGGCGAGCTATACCCGTGTTGGCAAACAGCGCTGTCCCAAAATCGGATTCCCAGCGGTTTGCAGATCCGGAAAAAGACAGGGCCCATCTGGTAAGCGGTAATGTATTAAATTGCCCCGAAACCGTCTGCCCTTCGTACTGCTGATTGAGTTGCCTGACAGCATAGTTTGCCCCTAAAGAGAATTTATCAAATTGAAAGGACAGTCCTCCGCCAAATTGATCTCTTCTGGTCAAAAACGGTTGATCGATGTTATACATTCGATAAGGCTGCCGCATAGAATAACGTCCCCTGAGGCTTGCGCGACTCCCCACCTTAATCCGCGTATTCAGCTGAAAATGTGAAACCACCCAGTTCATGGAAACTGGATCTTGATCAAGTTGCAGATCCTGATTAATAGAAAATATATCCAGGTCTAAACGCTGTTCTATCCCCGTATATCTATGCGCAAGAAAGACGGAAGACGGTTGAATCTCATTATATGCGACCGATGCGCGATACCTTAGCGTATTTTTTCTTGGGGTCTCGTAGTGCGCAAAAAGCGAATAACGGGGAAACTGCGTTGTAAATCCCTCATTTGCACGATCAGGCATAAACCCAATTGAACCTCCAACGCCCTTTCTGCGATCACCGGCGATAAAAGACACCCCATCCCAATATCCGCCGCGTTGACTATATCGATTATAAAACCGGCCGGCCTGAATTTCACCAAAAGGCAGTGTCTTCTCCAAATTTAACCGATATGCCCTGAAAGAGCTCTCCGGAGCAATGGGATTCCTTGACTGATACCTGTAATCAGAACGTACGTGGATATTCAGGCGCACATCTGAAGGCAGGTTTTTGATGGTTGCATTCAAATTTAGCGATGGCGTTGCATAGCGACGCGAAACGGGTGCAACCGCATTGGACCTGATACTGGTTTGAGATTCAAGAAATGACAGGTTGATCATCAGCCGGCCATCCACTTCAATCTTCGAAGATTTGCGCCGGCGCGCAATGACCTGTTGATCGTTTGTATCCATGATAGAGGCCATCTCGTCAACCTCTTCAGGTGCCGGCTCATTGGAACGACCGTCATCGGCCGCGACATTCCCGTTGCCCTTTAATACACCAAACGTCAACCGCTGCCCCCTCGTAACTGGAAATGAGGCGCCAAGTACTTCTGTGATGCATTGTTTTCTTGATGCCTGAAGCACAAGAAGCTTCCGGCCTGCTGTCACCAATTGCAAAGTATCACCTTTGGCGATGCCTTGATCTGTCCCAACATTCAAATACACGTTCTGGCCGGCCAACTGCGTTACAGTCCCAACAAGAGAAGAGGACTCCTGTGCGATGACACTGCCAGCCATTATGCCGGACATCAGTATTAATAATGAAATACAGGTTATCGTTCGCTTCATCGTTAAGGAATATCAATAGACCTCTGTTGAGAAATAATGATCACAGCTCCACCACGAGTTAGAGTAAAAAACCCTGAACCCAAAACATTGAACCCGGAACGAGTCACAGATTTATCTGTGACTCCGATTAATCATCCCCATCCGGGTGACAGCTCAGACACGCCACCGGCTCAAAAACATATCCACTCACGCCTCGATGCTCATTGTTCATCTTTGATTCTGTATGTTCATGACAAGCACCTTCACAACTAAACAAAGAGAAATCTTGCGGCTGCAAATGACATGTCAGGCAGTTTTTCCGATCCCATGCATCGCGGTGTTCTCCTGAAAAGATGGGGAAATACTGACGGTCATGATCAAAGTCCGCATCATCCCAATCATCCTGGTTATGACAATCGATGCACGTAACCGGGATTCCTGTCCCATTGTGCTCATCGTCATAATCATCTTGATGGCAACTGATGCAGTCTTCATTGCCGGCCGGATGAAAGATCAGCGAGTAGTCTGGAATATTATGGCATGAACTGCAATTCACCTCTTGATGTGCACCTACAAGTGCAAAACTACCAGACAAAGCAAGGTGATCTATTTCTTCAGCATCGTCCCAGTCATCCTGGTTATGACAGTCAAGGCAAGTCAACGGAAAACCAGAGCCGGCATGCTCATCATCGTAATCCTCTTGATGACAACTGATACAGTCCTGATTGTCTGCCGGTTGAAAGATGAGCGAATAGTCTGGAATGTTATGACATGAACCACAAGAGACTTGTTGATGCGCACCAACCAGGGCAAATCCGTCAGAAATGGCAAAATGATCTATTTCTTCTGCGTCATCCCAATCATCCTGATTGTGGCAATCTATACACGTTGTAGGGAAGCCAGAGCCGGCATGCTCATCATCATAATCCTCTTGATGACAGCTGATACAATCCTGGTCATTTGCCGGCATAAAAATAGAAGCGAGATCCGGCGACTCGTGACAAGAAGCACAGGCAAGGCCTTCGTGGGCGCCAATGAGGTCAAAGCCACTTGAAGCAATCAGATGTTCAAACAAAGCGCCTTGCCATTGCAAATCTGTATGACAGGATTCACATTCCAGTGGAAAGCCGGCGGCCACATGATCGACCAGAACAGATGCATTGTAATCATCTTCATGACAATCAACACACGCTGTTTCCAGCGGCGTGAATGCACCATTAGCGTCATCCGTATGGCAACTGATACAGGTTAGCTGCGCGTGTGAACCGGTCAGTGGGAAGTTGGTCTGTGCGTGAATACCAATCCCTTCTACGTCTTGAAAGAGGCTTGTATTGTGGCAATCGACACAGTTTTCAGAGAACGCTCCCTGATGTACATCTATATGGCATACTGCGCACTGTGTGGCAGATGCTGTGGGCTCATCGAATCTGTCTTCAAGATGGCACGACGCGCACTGGGTGCCAAGGTGGCTGCCCGTGAGAGCAAAGCGTGTTTGCTTGTTGTGATCAAAATCTGGTTCATCCAGGATGGGCGTCCAGCCTTCTGTTCGATGGCACGATGCACAATCAATCTGTAGATCAATTTCTCCATGAGGACTCAAAGACGCTTGCTGGGCACGCACGTCGGTCACAAAAACACCCGCACCAAGAAGGATAAGGATGCTCAGTATTCCAATATGAGCTTTCATTTTTTATTCCTCGCTATGGCAATCCTGGCATTCGATACCAAGTGGTTTAAACCGGGCAAATGGCTGCTGATCGGGACCAATTTCATTCACATGACAAAGGGCACACTGTACCTCCACGTGGACTCCGGTTAACGGAAATCTTGTTTCATCATGATCAAAACTGGCGATCAAGAAACTTGATGTATTGTGGCAGCTGTTGCACGTTGCTGCCTCAAATTGCCCTTGATGTGGATCGTCTTCTTCGTGGCAATTTGCACATGTCAACGGTGTACCTGCAAACACAACAGGCGACGGAGGGACTTGATCTGGAAATTCAGATACATGACAGGAAGCACAGGTTGTTGTCTCGTGCCGGCCCGTTAAGGGAAATTCCGTTTCATCGTGATCAAACAACGATTCGGCAAGCCAATCATCAGTAACATGACAGGTAGCACATGCGGTCTCTATTCCATCTGAAATAAATTGGTCACCGTGCGGACTGTCCTCTACATGGCAATCGATGCAAGCAACTTCTTCTATTTCAAAGTGCGGCTTCTCCTCAAAATCAGGCCGGTGACAGCTATTACACGCCGTGGCCTGATGCGCACCGGTTAACTCAAAGGAAGACTGCTCATTGTGCCGCTTAAGGTCGTAGGAAGCCGGATACCACGCTTCTTGTCCATGACAGCTTTCACACGAGAGGTCATCCGGATTATCAACAAACACACCTTCATGATAGTCCACATGACACGACGCACAATCAGCGACAGGAATCGTGGGATAGGTGTTGCTTCGGGTTGACGCAGTAAAGGCGAGAAATATCTCTTCATCATTTCGCGCCGGCTTGCCGTGACACGATGCACAGGAAAGCCCTGCATGGCTGCCAACCAATTCAAACCCAGTAGCTGTATGGTCAAACGCAGATTCGTCTAATCCTGATATGTTATTCCAACCACCCGTTTCATGACAAGACGCGCAGTTCGCTCCAAAAGCCCCTTCATGCTCATCTTCATGGCAGGAATTACAGGACGCAAAGTCCAGATCTATATACTGAACAAAGGACTCACCAAGCGGCGATTCTTGCGTGGCATGACACCCGTCGCACGTTACGTCTACATGCTTACCCGTCAGCGCAAAAGCAGCCTCATCATGATCAAACAGCGGAGCCTCTTCCCAAATCTCGGTTTCATGGCACGTACCGCAATTGGCATCTTCGAATTGCTCCTGATGCGGACTCTCCGGTAAATGGCATCCAATACATTGCGTCGCGACGCCTAGAAAAGTTTTCTCCAGCGCATCGTGCTCTCCTTTAAACGCAAGCACATCTTCAGCTATAATATAGTCTGGCTGATGGCATCCTCTGCAACTGGTTTCAATGTGCGCGCCCGTTAAGTCAAAACCCGTTTCCTCATGCTCAAAAGAAAGCGTATCAAAACGTACGGGTATAAATTCGACGCCGAAATGATCTTTATGGCATGTGGCGCAATTCTGATCTGCCGTTGTGGCGTGCAAGCCAAGATCTGAGTCAATGCGTGTGGCAATGGGTTTGTGGCAATCCAGGCAAAGCACATTATCAGCACTCCTGTTGCCCAAACTATGGCATTGTGTACAATTGGTCAGTCCTTCGAGATCTGTATGCGCAGCTGAAAGCCTACCCGGTGAGATCAATTGTGCCTGCGCGTCAGTTGTTACCTGCAGCGCAAGAATGAGCAATATACTTGATATGATGTACCGCCAACAGCTCATTTATTTGCCGGCAACCCATTGTGGTTTTACAAATGACTCCAACCTATCTAAAGACGACTTTGCCATAGCCGCTATTTCTACGTCTTCATTCTGTTGGGACAAAGGCGTCCATACAGATTTTGCTTCTGAGATAAGGGATTGATTTGCGTAAATAGCCCCAAGATTATAAAGCCCTGAAGGATCTTCCGGATATAATTCCAACATCCTATTGATCGCATCCTGCGCTTCATCCCACGACTTTGTACCTCCCAGGCACTGGGCATAGTCCAGCCACGCCTGCTTGTTATTGGGCCGCAAAGCCAGATAATGTTTATAATTTCGTGCAGCTTCATCCAGCTTGTGTGCATCTTGAAGCATCCGGGCCAGTCGAAAAACATGCGTGGTATCTTCGGGCGCGTTAACGACACGAAGACGCAGCGCATCGAGTTGCTCCGTCGTGCTCCGCATAACATTGCTGGCATCAGGCGTGAACTCGCCGTTGGCTGTCGTAACCGTTTCCATCGCACGTCCCTTCACACCAACCGGCGCCGGCGGATGGGTTAAAAACCACGTAATTGCAAAAAAGACAAACGCGCATACCAGATACACGATGTAGTACTTTTGCTGATTCCTGATAAATGTACTAAGCTTGCTCACTTTCTTGTAGTTCTGTTGTTGGATTTGGATACTTTCAAGATTATCTGTTCTGAGTCAACTGGAATTCGAAGCCCTCTCTGACAACAGAAAACCAATAACTAAAAAAACTCACCACACCCAGGTGTACCCGAAGGCCAGCGCGACGCCAATATGAATGATCAATGCCACCAGCATGACCAGCGCCAGGGGAATATGCAGTACGTGCCAATAGCCAAAGGCGCGGATAAATGGCTGCATCACCTGCGCCCTTATTTGCAGTTGCGCATTGTTCATCAGGAGCGGCACTGCCACCTTTAACCCCTCAGGATCAACCCCATTCTGTGCCAGGCTACTTTCGAATGTGCGTTTCATCGACCGTTTTCTGAATTCAAAGGTCATGGACTGCAGGACTGCACGAAAGATGCTACTTGAGGGTTTGGTTGAAGCAGTCAGGGACTCGATAAAAGCGACTGGGAGCTTTGTCAATCCAGACAGTCGTTGCACAAGATTAGACTGTGCCTGTCGAATGACTTGTGGCGACAAGAATTGGCCATTTACTGTTTTAGGAATGCGCACGTACACATAGCGCCCAAAAACACCACTCCCCACAACCACGGCCATACTCCAAAAAGAAATAGACGCAATATTGCCAAATTTGAATGTTGTATGCAGTAATACCAGAAAAGGCCCCAGGGTACAGAGAAAGATGTGGAATGTAAGCCAGTTTCTCAATTTCCCGAATCGTTGCAGAAATGCCCAGCGCTTTCGCACCATATAACTAACAACGCCAACAAGCATCATCAGGGTGCCAAGAATGCCAAGCCCCTGCCCTAAAAATCCAGAGGGTTTATATTGCTCGTGTAATTCAGAATATGGGCGTTCTATCAGAGGCGTTGTGTAATAGCTCAGCCCTTCAACAACAGGATAAGCTCCGATTGCTACCCATAATGTGAACAGCAATAAACCGCGTACTTTCTTCTTTTCGGGCAGCAACGATTGTTGCGCTGAACTGCCGGCAAAGCCTCCAGAAAACGGTGCAGACGTATGTATACTCATGCGACATTGAGATAAATTTCGATACTGTGCTCAGACAGATTATTGAATCAAATATTGGACCTTA